>NZ_JNGB01000015.1:0-212000 GCF_001029355.1 Robinsoniella sp. RHS | reverse complement strand
GCAAGATACCCGAGGGTGTAGATACGGATGAAGCATATCTGCCGATAACAGTGGATTCCTCACAGCTGCGGGCAATTAATATGGCAGCAGCAGGTGTCAGTTTTGTGCTGCACGGACCACCTGGAACCGGAAAATCACAGACTATTACAGCAATGGTTGCAAACGCGCTTACAAAGGGGAAGACGGTTCTTTTTGTGGCGGAGAAAATGGCTGCACTTGAGGTTGTGCAGAAGAGACTGGCAGCACTTGGTATTCAGGATTTTTGTCTGGAGCTTCATTCCAATAAAGCGACTAAGAAAGCCGTGCTGGATCAGCTGAAAAGAGGTCTGGAGATTGGTGTCTGGGGTATTACAACGGAATACGATAAGAAAATCCAGGATATTCGGAAAATGCGTGGGGATCTGGATGCCTATGCAAAGGCACTGCATGTAAAGAGACCGTTTGGAAAAACGCTGCGTCAGCTGATGGATATTTATGAAATGATTCCGGAGCTGGAGAAGAGCGTTCGTTTTGATCATGCTTATGTAAGCTCGCTTACAGAGAGTGATCTGGATCATAAGGTTAACAGCCTGGAGCGGCTGATTGCTGCCGGTAAAGGGATCGGACACCCTCATAACCATCCATTGGCTGCGGTTCAGCAGACTGAATATAATCAACGTCTGAAATTTGAACTGGAAGGTGTTGTACGTACTTATGCTTCGGCGCTGGAAACGTTCAGGAATCATGTGTTGGCCTTTGTAGAATTGGTGGGTATTGAGCCGCCGGTAACGGAAGACCAATGGAATCATATTTGCAATTATGCCAAAAGTGTGATTGCAGCAGAGGAGATACCTGTATTTTTGAAGCAGGCTGATGATATTGACCAGGAATTTTCTGAGCCAATGATGTATCTGGAACATAAAACTGAATTTTCTGCAAAGAGAGCTGATTTCTTTGCTCAGTGGAATGAGAATTTTCTGCGCATGAATATGGACATTTTTCGTGAGAAATATGACCAGGCTAATAAAAAATTCTTTGGTAAAGGGAAAGCATTTGCTGCATTAACTTCTGAAATGCAGGCTTATGCGTCCTTTCAGATAGAAACGGAGCGGATTCCCGTATATCTGACGGATATTACATTCTACCAGCGTGAATTGCAGGATATATCCGATGCTGAGGCTGCATTGCCGTATGAGTGGAAGAAAATATTGCAGGATTATCCGTCTGCAGCTGCATTGCAGGGATATAAGGAAAATGTGAAGAAACAGCTGCAGGTGATGGAGCAGTTCTCAGTTCAAATCCAGAAGCCCTGTATTCAAATAGCTCAGAGCCTGCCTGGCGATTTACAGGCAGTGAAGAATGGTGAGGCTGAAGCGACGGCATTGCTTAATCTGAAGTTTGCGGATGATGAATTGAATTGGATGGAAAGCCGTCTTAAGATGTGTTCATGCATCCTTGAAAATGCCGCTTCGATTAAAGATTGGATTGTATACAGACAGTTTGCTGCTGAGTGCCGCGAGCAGGGACTGGCTCCGGTATGTGAGGCTTATGAAGCAGGATTGCCTCATGAAGAGGTTATGACAGTTTATCTGCGGTCTATCTACAGATCTATAATTCTGGCAGTGATTGAGAAAGAACCGGTATTGAACAGCTTTACGGGGATTGGATTTAATGAGAAGATTGTCCAGTTTAAGAAGCTGGATCAGGAATTTATGGAACTGACCAAGGATGAGATGTTCTGCAAACTGACACATCAGCTTCCGACATCGTATGATTCTGTGGAGGTTAGCAAGGAGCTCAATATACTAAGAAGAGCAATCAGCAGCAATGGAAGAGGCTTATCTGTGCGAACGTTGTTTGAACAGATTCCGCACATTCTGACCAGATTATGCCCATGCATGCTGATGAGTCCCATTTCTGCAGCGCAGTATCTGAAAGCAGAAAATGATTTGTTTGATATTGTAATATTTGACGAGGCATCCCAGCTGCCTACCTGTAAGGCGGTAGGTGTTCTGGCCCGTGGTAAGAATGCTGTTATTGTAGGGGATCCGAATCAGATGCCGCCAACCAGCTTTTTTGCCGGGAATACGGTAGATGAAGATAATTTGGATATTGAGGATCTGGATAGTATTCTGGATGACTGTCTGGCACTTGGCATGCATTCAGCATATCTGCACTGGCATTATCGCAGCAGACATGAAAGTCTGATCGCTTTCAGCAATCAGGAATTTTATGAGAATTCAATGCTTACCTTCCCGTCAGTTAATGACAGGGAAAAGAGGGTGCGCCTGGTTAAGGCAGATGGTTTTTTTGACCGTGGAAAAGGGCGTGTGAATGAGGGGGAAGCAAGGGCGATCGTTGCTGAGATAAAGAGAAGATATCAGAAGCCGGAATTGATAAATCAGACGATTGGAGTTGTTACATTTAATATCAGTCAGCAGACATTAATTGAGGATTTGCTGCAGGAAGAGTATCAGAAGGATGCTGCATTTGATAAGTGGGCGAATGTTGGTGAAGAAACCATGTTCATTAAGAATCTTGAAAATGTACAGGGAGATGAGCGTGATGTTATCTTGTTCTCAATTACTTTCGGTCCGGATGCAGACGGTAAGCTTTCCTTGAATTTTGGTCCGCTGAATAAGAATGGCGGCTGGAAGCGGCTGAACGTTGCGGTATCCCGCGCAAGAACGGAGATGGTGGTATTTACAACTATGACTGCCGATATGATTGATCTGAAACGCACAAAATCCAAAGGCGTTGAATCGCTGAAAGGTTTCCTTGAATTTGCTCAGAAGGGACGGCTGCAGGGAGAATATGTGGAGACCAGGGTTCAAAATTCTCAGGGTATCATGGAGCATATCTGCCAGCGTATTACAGATGACGGTTATAAGTATCAAAAGGCGGTAGGGCATTCTAAGTTTAAGGTGGATATTGCTGTGATCAATCCATACGATGAGAAAGAATATCTGCTTGGTATCATGCTGGATGGAGAATCCTATCGTCAGTCTTCCAACACAAAGGATCGGGAAGTGGCACAGATCAGTATTCTTAACGGACTTGGCTGGAAGCTGCATCGTATCTGGACGATGGATTGGTGGGATAATCGGGATAAGGAACTGTCTAAGCTGATGCAGATTCTTGAGGAAAAGAAAGCAGCTGCATATCAGATGTATCAGGAGCAATACACGGTTGATGCAGTGAATAATGATGTATTGGAGGATACAATCAGCGACAGGGCGGAAACGGAAGCTATTCCTTCTGATGCAGAATTAGCAGAGCCGGTAGAGAACGCAGTAAAAAATACAGAGAAGCAGGCTGCGGAGCAGATTCCAGTGGTTGATGTGAAAGAACGTTTTGTGGTAAAGAACCCTGTCATCGAGGCTGCTAATGTCAAAGTGGCTGCCGGAAAGAATGAAGCAGCCAGCACTATCACGCAGGCCGAACAAGTGGAACTGGATTATCGATTAGAGGAATATGTACCTGCAGAGGTTGAGATGACAGATCTGTCTACGATGGATTATGTCAAGAAGGAAAACCTGAAGCAAATTACAGAGAAATTGCAGCAGCTCATCGATGCAGAGGCTCCAATTACCTATGATAAGCTGGTTAAGAAGACTCTTAGGGCATTTAATATTTCGCGTTCAAGTACACAGACTCTGGAAGCAACTGACAAGGCACTGAAAAAGGCCTCATCAAGGATGAATAAACAATCCGGTGTTAAGTTCTACTGGCGCAGGGATCAGAACCCGGAAAGGTATTGGAGGTATCGCAATGACAGCAGTTTGGCGGATAAGCGATCTGGGGATGAAATATGTCAGCAGGAGCTTAAGAACGCTGTATGCGTGACATTGAGAGAAAAGGTGGCTTTGGAAAAGGACAGTCTTGTCAGGGAAACCATTCGTACTATGGGATATGCCAGAAGCAGTGCGGCATTGATAGCTGCAGTTGAAAGAGGCCTTAAATATGGGCGAAAAACTGGTGAGATTGTGCAGGATGCGGAGAACCGGTTTACGCTGAATGAAAATATGTAAAGTGGAAAATGAAAGCCGGGTATATAATGGATACGAAAAAAGGTACAGAAAGGATCAGGTTAAGATAAGTGAACTATCAAAAGATAGACGGAATAGAATTCAAAATGGGTAAGGAATTTGACTTTAGTTTCTTAAAAAAATATGGTAAAGTGTTTAAAGTATTTGATGACCAAGATTCAGGAAATATTTGTTTTGGAATAGAGAGTCAAGGAGGAAGAATATTTGTCAAATTTGCAGGAGCACAAACTGCAGAATATGATGGGGATATTTCTAAAGCAATTGAAAGATTAAAGTCAACAGTACCTGTATATGACTCTATCAAACACACCTCACTGATTAAGTATATTTGTTCAGAAGAAATTGGCAAGGGATTTGCTATGATATTTGAGTGGCAGGATGGAGAATGCATGGGGAGAATGTATGAAGAATCTCATCGAAATATTATGAGTTTACCTTTGGATGAAAAGATACTTATTTTTCAAAGTATTATTGATTTCTTAATTGATACAGCCAAAATGGGGTATGTTGCAATTGATTTTTACGATGGCAGTATTATGTACAACAGATTAAATAAGACTACTAATATTTGTGATATAGATTTCTTCAGAAAGAGTCCAAGCAGCAACGATATGGGACAGATGTGGGGAAGTGCAAGATTTATGTCACCGGAAGAATATAAATTGGGAGAAATTCTAGATGAAATCACCAATGTTTTTACAATTGGACAGATGGGATTTTCTTTGTTTACGGATAGCGAACGTGATAAGGAAGGATGGCCACTGTCTGCATCAAGTTATAATGTTCTTATGAAAGCAATCAGTCCGGATCGGATGGATAGATATATAAGTTTAGCTGAGTTTAGTGAGTGCTGGAATGAAGCCATTAAAAGCAGTATTGCCGTCAGGTATATCTGATAATTTGGGTCTGATGCTTCAGTGGACATGGTATCACGATGACATAGAGATTATTGATGAGGAAAAATAGGGAGGAGGCGTACACGTATGGGGTTTATTCGCGATTTGTTTAAAAAGATAAAGACTATCGAAGTCAAAAGGCAAAATATAACAGCAGAACAAAATGTAAATGTCATGCAATTACTGAGCCTTCGTGAGTATATGAATGAAATTCTTCAGGCGGATAGATATATTGCAAAGAGTGAATATAAAGACGAGATTCATAAGCACAAAGACGTAATAGAATTCTTTATAGTGCTTAAAAATAGTAGTATGCTTGATTTGTTTTGCAAAAAGTATAGTGTTGATTTGGAAGTGGTACAAGAGAGTATAGATTTATATTCGAACTTTGAATGCTTTGTTGACCGGCACAATGAAATATTTGTTTCAAATAAGATGCTGGCAGAAAAAGAATATTTGGATAATATTTTAAAGACAGTAGATCCGAAGATATTATTAGATGATGATCAGCGCAAAGTAATATTAACAGATGAAGATTATTGTTTGGTTATTGCCGGTGCCGGAGCAGGAAAAACAACAACAGTAGCAGCCAAGGTAAAGTATCTTGTGGAAAAAAGAAAAGTTGATCCGGCTCAGATTTTGGTAGTGTCATTTACAAATAAGGCGGTTAATGAGCTAAAAGAAAAAATAAATGATGATCTGAATATAAAATGCCCTATTGCAACGTTTCATTCAACAGGAAATGCTATTATTCATAAGAATGCACCTGATGAAAAGTTGAATATCGTAGAGAATTCAAAACTGTATTTTGTTATAAGGGATTATTTTAGGGGGTCTATTATTCAGAATGAAAATGTAGTTAATAAGCTGATTATGTTTTTTGCATCATACTTTGATGCACCATATGAAGGTGATAACTTAAATGTTTTTTTTAATCAGATAGCTAAAGCAAATTATTCTACCATGAGAAGTGATTTGGAGGATTTTAAAAGGGAGGTTATAGATTCTCGTACAAATAAGTCAGTTACAATACAGAATGAAGTGTTGCGCTCACACCAGGAAGTTGAAATAGCCAATTTCCTGTATTTGAATAATATTGATTATGAGTATGAGCCTATTTATCAGTATAATATTACATACGCGCGCAAACCATATACACCCGATTTTATTATAAAGCAGGATGGAAAGGTTGCATATATTGAGCATTTTGGGATTACTGAAGATGGAAAAAATGACAGATTCAGTGATAAGGAAGTAGAAGCATATAAGAAAGCAGTAAATGACAAAGTAATACTTCATCGTAAGCATGGAACGATTCTGATCTATACATTTTCAAAATATAAAGATGGTAAACCGTTACTTACTCACTTAAGAGAAAGGATGGAGCAGCATGGATTTGAATTAAAGCAGCGTTCTAATAAAGAAGTTATGGAAATACTCGTAGCTGGTGAGGAAAATAGATATGTTCGTAAACTGGTTAATCTTATCTGTCGATTTATATCTAATTTTAAGGTAAATGGATACACGTCAGAAGATTTTAATCGAATGTATCACTCTACCCAGAACGTGAGGACAAGACTATTTTTAGATATTTGTAACGACTGCTTTTTAGAATATGAGAAATATTTAAAGAAAAATAAAGCTGTTGATTTTCAGGATATGATAAATGAGTCTGCAAGAATTTTACGTGAAGTACAAGAAATGAAACAAAAACTGGATTTTAAATACGTGATTGTTGATGAATATCAGGATATCTCCCGTCAGAGATTTGATCTGACTAAGGCTCTTTCAGAAGTAACGGATGCAAAGATCATTGCAGTGGGGGATGATTGGCAGTCAATCTATGCATTTAGTGGTTCAGATATTACCCTGTTTACAAAATTTCAGGAAAAAATGGGATATGCTAAACTCCTGAAGATTGTAAAAACATATCGTAATTCCCAGCAAGTAATAGATATTGCCGGTAATTTTATTCAGAAAAATACAGAACAAATTTCAAAAAAACTGGAATCACCAAAGCAAATTAGTGAGCCGGTAATTATCTATACTTATGACGGAACATACAAAGGTAAAAATGGAACTAGAAGAAGCGGTGTTAATTATGCAACAGCCAATGCCACCCAGGTGGCATTGAAACAAATAGTGCATTACAGTAAACAAGAAGGACGAAAGTCAGAGTCCATACTGTTACTTGGACGATTTGGGTTTGACGGTGACCAGTTAGAAAAATCAGGTTTATTTGAATACACGAGCAGAGGCAGTAAGATAAAAAGTGTGATGTTTCCAGAGCTGGATATTACATTTATGACAGCGCATTCGTCCAAAGGTCTTGGTTATGATGAGGTTATTATTATAAATGGAAAAAATGAAACTTATGGATTTCCATCAAAAATAGAGGATGATCCGGTATTGTCCTTTGTGATAAAAGGGGATCGATCCATTGATTATGCTGAGGAACGCAGACTTTTTTATGTTGCAATGACAAGAACAAAAAATCGTGTTTACTTTATTGCACCGGAACAGAATCCGTCTGAGTTTTTGGTTGAGTTAAAGAGAGATTACAAAAACGTAGTAATTCATGGAAATTGGAACGAAGAGGAACCTAAAACGATAGGACGAAAGTCATGCCCATTATGTGGATATCCGCTGCAGCTTAAATATAAAAATTCATATGGATTAAGGTTATATATTTGTACAAATGAACCGGAATTATGTGGATTCATGACGAATGAGCATAAAGCAGGAAAGCTTTCAATATTGAAATGTGATCAATGCAGAGATGGTTATCTTATTGTAAAATCTTCTAAATCGAATGATTACTTTCAGGGATGTACAAACTATAAGAAGGATGGAACTGGCTGCAACAATGTGATAAGCAAAAATAAGTTTTATGATATGATGGGATATGAACTCGAATCAGATCAGCTGCAGGAAACAAAAGATGATACAAAAAGCCAGCTGATGCACAACTCACAAAGCGATACAGAAAATAAAAAGAAACAAAAAATACTGCATGTGTATGAAGCCCGGGAAGATAGTATTTCCATAAAGATAGGCAAATTTGAACCCGTTTTATGTAGAGAACGGGATTTGAATGAAATCGTACATTGTATTCTTAGTGCGCTGCAAAGTGTTAGTAATGTTCGTTATTATGGCATAACAATGCTGACGGATGTGCTCGTAGGAAATACTACGAAAAGACTATTGGATAATAAGCTAAATACAGTACCACAATTTGGGAAAATAAACTATGCATCCAGAGACGAGATCTACGCAATTATTGAATGGCTGATTGATAATAAATTTATTTTAAAAACAAAAGGCCAGTATCCTGTACTGCATCCAACCTATAATGGAATGCATTACGATGAGAAGATGACATTAAAGCAACTGAAACAATTAAAAAGGTATTTAGAGCAGCAGACAAAGAATGTGATAGAAAATGTAGATATCCGTGCCACCACACGGTGAGGATTGTATAAAATTGTGTTAAAAATAAATGTTACAGGAGGTATATATGATTAAGGTTCAAAACCTGTCCTACTCGTATCAACAAAAGGACTTATATAAAAAGGTTTCATTTACAATAGAGGATAATAAGCATTGTGCATTGATTGGTGCCAATGGTACAGGAAAAAGTACGCTGCTGAATTTGCTGATGAACTCAGATGAGTATCTGTACGATGGAAAAATAGAAATTAAAGGTTCAGGCAGGATTGGATATGTCAGCCAATTTTCGCAATTAGATCAAAAAGAAGATTTGACTGTTTTTCAGTATCTCAGTGAGGAGTTTGTGAAGCTTGAGCAGAAAATCATTGATTACTGTAAGGAAATGGAGACTGCTGTCAATCTGGAATCTATTTTTGAGGAATATCAGAAAGTACTGGATGAATTTAATGCCATTGATGGAGATTGTTACGAAAGCAATATTAAGAAGCAGCTAAAAGTAGCTGATTTACAAAAGGCAGAAGGACAGAAAATCAGTAGTCTGAGTGGCGGAGAATTTAAGCTGGTTCAGGTGATCAGAGAGATGATGCTTAGCCCAAGACTTCTGATAATGGATGAACCTGATGTGTTTTTGGATTTTGATCATCTGAATGCTTTGAGCAATCTGATTAATGCCCATAAAGGAACCCTTCTTATTATCACCCATAACCGGTATCTGTTAAACCATTGTTTTAATAAGATACTACACATGGAAAACATGGATCTTCAAGAATTTGAAGGAAACTATACAGAATATAATTATGAACTTCTTGCCACAAAGATTGATCTGGAAGCAGCAGCTGCTGCAGACCAGGCAGAGATAGACCGTCAAAGTAAAATCTTAGAAAAGGCCAGAGTAAAAGCAACATCAATGGATAATGCATCCCTCGGTAAAGCGGTACATGCAAGACAGACTTTGCTTGATCGGCTAAAAACCAGAAAAACTAAGGCTCCTTTCGTAGATATCAAATATCCGGAGATTCATTTTGAACTTGAAAGAGAAGTGGTAAATGAAAACATTCTTGAATTGACTGATTATAGTGTTGCATTTGATGAACAGCTTTTAGACCATGTTAATTTTGTAATGAAACCCCAGGATCATGTCGCAATTGTTGGAAATAATGGAACTGGAAAAACAACACTGCTTCGTGAAATCTTTGAAAATAATAAAGAAGCTATTAGGATTAGTGAGCATGCTGAGATTGGTATTTTTTCTCAGATTACGGGCTCATTATATGATGACACAAAAACTTTGCTTGAGATTTTTGAAGAAAAGGGTGTTGAAACCAAACAGAATGCAGTGGACTATTTGAAAAAATATGGATTTGAAGAAGAGACTCTAGATCAAAAAGTGAGTGAATTATCTGGTGGAGAAAAAGACTTATTTCAATTAGCTGTGATTTCATTAGGAAGGGCTAACTTCCTTCTGTTGGATGAGCCCACGGGGCATTTGGATGTTTATGCACAGATTGCATTGGAGCAGGCGATTTCAGCGTACAAAGGTGCAATCCTTATGGTATCTCATGACTTTTACACGGTAGCCAATTGCGTGGACTATGTATTATTGGTAGAAAATAATACTGTACGGAGAATGTCTATCCGTAAATTCAGACAGATGATTTATGCCAATCATTTTGACAAGGATTATCTGCTTTTGGAACAAAAGAAGAAAGAGACAGAAACCAGAATTCAACAGTTGCTTCAGATAAATGAATTTAGTAAGGCAAAGGATCTAATGGGATTATTAGGAGAAATTATTAAGAAAATGAGAGCATTGGAGTAGAAGTCATTGCACATGTAATATCAACTCATACTACAGAATATTTGCAAGAACGATATTTTGAGGGGGAGTCATATCAGCAGGTATGGGTTCTAACGATTCCATGAAATGGAATTGTAACTTTGTATAATAAGAATTTAGATGAAACGCATATAGGGGGAAATCGTAAAGTGTAAGGAGAAGGTTATGAAAATAATATTTCGAAACAATTGTCATATCAGAGAATTTGGGAGCGATTATTTTAAAATCAGAACATTTTTATGCGGAATTAAAGACCCAAATTATTCTTATGGCAGATGGGACTGGATGATGAAGCATGGATTTTTAAATGAATCCGAAATTTCCAGGGTTGGGGTCTGGGAAGAGGCGGGGGAAATCGTGGCGGCAGCTCTCTATGATACGGACCTGGGAAACGGACATTTTTGTATAAAGGATGGCTACAGTCATCTGAAAGAAGAGATGCTTCTTTACGCTGAAAAGAATCTAAAGAACGATGATGTATTTGAAGCATTTATTGCAGATTCTGATTTGGAATTTCAGCGTATTGCTTATCGAAACGGATACTTTCCAACTACAAATAAAGAGTGTGATGCATATTTTCCCATTGAAGAACGCTCTCTGGACTATAAATTGCCTGAGGGATTTCGAATTGCCAGCATGGCCGATCAATATGATATATTCAAGTATGGAGAGGTATTGTTTAAGGGCTTTAACCATGAAAAAGAAGACAAAAAATTTTCCCCGACAGAAAAGGAAATTGAACATGGTCATGATGAATTTAATGCTCCGAAAGTAAATAAGGAACTGAAAATGATTGCACTGGATTCAGACAGCGAGTTTGCTGCTTATTGCGGTATGTGGTATGATCAGGATTCGGAATATGGAATTGTTGAACCGCTGGCAACAATACCAAAATACAGAAAAATGGGGCTTGGCAGAGCTGTTGTCTATGAAGGAATAAAACGATGCAGAGAATTAGGAGCGAAATACATATTTGTGGGCTCTTCTCAGCAATTTTATTATTCCATTGGATTTATTCCTTATGGAAACGGAACCTATTGGGCGAAGAAGCGTGTTCAGTAATGTAAAAGCAGCAATCCAGGAAGATGCGGTCCCATAAAGTGTGATACACGGCTGCCAGAAAGTAATTTTCAAACACGCTGTAGAGTGATAAATGAAAGGAGATGTGATGAAAAAATATAATTATTTTGTTGTACTAAATGAGAGCAAAGAAAAAGTCCTTTTTTGTAAAAGGATGAAGGAGTCATGTAAAGGTATATATAGTTTTGTAGGTGGTAAAGTTGAAACTGGTGAAGACAGTATGAATGCTGCTTACAGAAAATTACAGAAAGAGACTGGTATGGGGAAGTTTGATATTAGATTATTTCATCTGATGGACATTACAAATTATGATCAGGATATTTTAATAGAACTTTATGTAGGGCGCATTCAAAAAAGTGAGAAGTTGCAAGAAGAATTAAATTCGTTGGAATGGCTTTCAATAAAGGAAGATTTCACAAATCAGGAACGTTTTGCAGGAGAACAGAATATTTCATACATCATGAAGGTGGCAATGAAATATCTGCTGAAGGAATTTGCTGCAGACAGAAGTATTGATTTAAATTCAATTTGTATTGGAGTCGATGGTTGTAAGGGTGGATGGGTTGCGGCTGTAATTAATAAGGGCAACTTATCAATTGAGAAATATGATTCTATCAAAGCAATTTTGGAAGATAATCCAGTATTTCATGAGTTTATTGTTGATATGGTTATTGGTCTGCCAAATAATGATTCACATATAAGACCTGATACAGAAGCTAGAACCCTAATACCAGGTAGAACTTCAACAATATTTGCAGTGCCTAGCAGACAGGCTGTTTATGCTAAATCAGAAGTGAAGCAGGCAGAAGAGAATAAGAAGGCATTAGGTAAAGGTCTGGCCAAACAGTCCATGGCTATTATTCCGAAAATAAGAGAATTAGATTCTTTTCTTAATTCTGAAACAAAATACAAGAACATTATAAAAGAGAGTCATCCCGAGGTATGTTTTGCAAGATTAAACAGTGCTGTTGTTATGACAAAGAAAGCCCAATTTTCGGGATTGTGTGAAAGAGTTCATATACTAAAAAAATATATATCAGAGGCAGATATAAGTGATATTCTAAAAAAAGCGAAAGAGTTAAAGTGCAATGCAGATGACATTGTTGACGCAATGTGTCTGGCCTTAACTGCAAATTTAAATCATCAAGGTCTGGGTGAAACAATTCCGGCTAAACCAATGCGTGACGAAAAAGGATTATTTATGCAAATGATTATTCCCAAAGAAGTGTGAGCACTTATGCCTTAGAATTTAACTAAAGACATAAGCACTTCTGGCAACGATTTAAAGTGTACTTTATGTTGCCAATTTTTACTGACACAGCAGGTATTTTGTATACATTTTTTATTTACAGCAACCCCAAAAGTCTATCAGATTCTGTACATGATAAACATTCATAAATTTTACATTATTTTTATAATTAAAGCTATTGACTTTTTATTCACAAAGTGAGATGATAGAAACAAATTCGGAAAAATGAAAGTGAGGTAAATTAAGATGAGTAATATTGATTTAACACAGTATGGCATTAATGGTGTAACAGAAATCGTTCGCAATCCTTCTTTTGATATGTTATTTGAGGAAGAGACAAAAGCAAGTTTAGAGGGTTTTGAAAAAGGCCAGGTAAGTGAACTTGGTGCAGTTAATGTTATGACTGGTATTTATACAGGACGTTCACCTCAGGACAAGTACATAGTTATGGATGAAAATTCTAAGGATAACGTATGGTGGACTTCTGCTGAATATAAGAATGACAATCATCCGGCTAGCCAGGAAGCATGGGATACAGTAAAGAAACTTGCTCAGGAAGTTCTTTCTAACAAAAGACTTTTTGTTGTAGACGCATTCTGTGGTGCTAACGAAGATACACGTATGGCAATTCGTTTTATCGTTGAGGTTGCTTGGCAGGCTCATTTCGTTACAAATATGTTTATCCAGCCTACAGCTGAAGAACTTGAAAACTTCGAACCAGATTTCATCGTATATAACGCTTCTAAAGCAAAAGTTGATAATTATAAAGAGTTAGGTCTTAATTCTGAAACTGCTGTAATGTTCAACATTTCCAGCCGCGAGCAGGTTATCGTTAATTCTTGGTACGGTGGAGAAATGAAGAAGGGTATGTTCTCTATGATGAACTACTATCTGCCACTGAAAGGCATTGCTTCTATGCATTGCTCAGCAAATACTGATTTGAACGGTGAAAATACAGCAATTTTCTTCGGACTTTCCGGTACAGGTAAGACTACATTGTCAACAGATCCGAAAAGACTTCTGATCGGTGATGACGAACATGGCTGGGATGACAAGGGTATCTTTAACTTTGAAGGCGGATGCTACGCAAAAGTTATCAACCTTGACAAAGAATCTGAGCCAGATATCTACAATGCGATTAAACGCGACGCTCTTTTAGAGAATGTTACGGTTGACGCTGATGGTAAAATTGATTTCGATGATAAGAGCGTGACTGAGAATACTCGTGTATCTTACCCGATTAACCATATTAAAAATATTGTTCGTCCAGTTTCAACTGCTCCAGCTGCAAAGGATGTTATCTTCTTATCAGCAGATGCATTTGGTGTTCTTCCTCCAGTATCAGTTTTAACTCCAGAGCAGACACAGTATTACTTCCTGTCTGGATTTACAGCAAAACTTGCTGGTACAGAGCGTGGAATTACAGAGCCTACACCTACTTTCTCTGCTTGCTTCGGACAGGCATTCCTGGAACTGCATCCTACAAAATATGCAGAGGAACTTGTTAAGAGAATGCAGATGAGCGGCGCTAAAGCATATCTTGTAAATACAGGATGGAATGGTTCCGGAAAACGTATCTCTATCCGTGATACACGTGGTATCATTGATGCGATTTTAGATGGTTCTATTGCAAAAGCACCAATGAAAAATCTTCCATACTTTAACTTTGAAATTCCTACAGAGCTTCCAGGCGTTGATCCTAAGATTTTAGATCCTCGTGATACTTATGCAACTGCTTCCGATTGGGAGACAAAAGCAGTAGATCTGGCACAGCGTTTTGTAAAGAACTTTGCAAAATATGAAGGTAATGAGGCTGGAAAAGCATTAGTTTCTGCAGGTCCTCAGTTATAAGATTAACCGGATTCTCTATTTTAATGAGTACGATGGTGTAATAATATAATGTGAATAAGATAGGGATCGGACTACAAAACCGCAAGGTTTGGTAGTCCGGTTCTTTTTTGCATCTAAAACTTACCAGGATCAGGCAAGGCAAAACTATTTCTTCTAGGGAATTCTTCTTTGAACCTGTTAAAAAACATTAATGCAGATACGCTGAAGCTGGATAAAGTTCTTTTCTGTTCTCTGAAGGCGAACACGTTCCCCGGAAATGGGTTATCATATGTCAGCAGCTTTGAATAATTGGTATTTGGACGGTAATGGTAAGCCATAAGTTTTTGATGCGTCAATTATAGGGGCAAATTCTGCAGGTTTATATTACAGCACATATCTTAACATATCTACATATAATATAAAAATTCTGGTGCATGCAGCCAGCATATAAAGGTTTCGATGAATCATGTTTAATGAAGATATATGCAGTAAAATCATATTGCCTATCTGTCCGGACTATAATAAGAAAAGACAGATTTTTAACAGGTCTATACAAAAATATCCTTCAGCTATTGTATATTGTGAGAATGCTGAGGACGTAAAAGAGGCAGTACTCTACGCCGCCAGACATGAGATGGACATCCGTGTAAGGGCAGGAGGGCATAATTATGAAGGGTTTTGTATTGGAAATAAGAGATTAGTAATAGACACCAGCCTTTTCAAGGACAAGAGTATTTGTGAAGACACCCATACCGTACAAATTGGAAGCGGTGTAAATAATAGAGAGCTCTACCATTTTTTGTTCCAGTATGGTTACCCTTTCCCCAGCGGTACGTGTCCTACCGTAAATGCAGTGGGTCTGACCCAAGGCGGTGGCTGGGGACATTCGTCCAGAATGTTTGGGCTTACTTGTGATTTACTTGTGGAGGCCGAGCTTGTGGATGCCCGGGGAAACCTGATTGTTGTAAATGAAACCGATCATCCGGATCTTTTTTGGGCGCTGAAGGGTGGAGGCGGAGGGAATTTTGGCGTAATTACTTCGCTCCGATATCATCTTTTGCCTAAGTATTCCAATGTAACCTATGTGGAAATTCTATATTCCAAAATCAATGAGAAAACAGCCCTTCTTTTCTTTCAGACCTGGCAGGAGTGGGTACAGAAGAAAGAAAAGCGATTTACTCCCAACAGCCGTATCTTTAATTCCGAAAAAGAAGGTATGGGAATATTTTTAAGGGGATTTTTTTACGGGACTCCGGAAGAAGCATCTGCGTCAGTACAGCCATTCTTAAAGATATGTGGGGCAAAAGCTACATTTCGTTATGTCACTTTTTTGGAGGCCACCGAGATAGATGCGTCAGTTTATCCCAAATCAGAAAAATTTCAATTTGCAGGGCGTTTTGCACGTGGAAGCTATTCGGACAGACAGATAGAGTCTATCCTTCGTCTGATAAAAGAAAGGGCCAGGGGATCAATCTATGCTTCGGTTGCCCTTTATGCCCTTGGAGGAAAGGTTCGTGATACGGATCCCTGTGACACAGCCTTTTACTACAGAAAAGCAGATTATATCATTGGGATTGAAACGATTTGGAGAGCACCAGGTGCCCAGCCGGAAAATCGAGCATGGCTCCATTCACGTTTCAGATGTCTGTGTTCCCTGACCATGGGTTCTTATATTAATTTTCCTTATATTTGTACCGGAAATTATATGAAAGCATACTATGGGGGAAATGCGAAACGTTTGATGCGCATTAAGAAAAAGTACGATCCGTGTAATCTATTTCGTTTTGCACAAAGTATAAGACCACGTAGAAACAGAGTTGACATGCTTTAGTACTATAGCGAATAAATTCTTGAATTGGGGTTTAGCTGAGAAGGTGACGCTTTGTAGCTGGAGATGGTGTACGGAAAGAGAAGGTGGCGAACCATGGCAAGGGGTACAGTTCATTTACTTACCTTTCCGGAGTGTTTTTTGGCGGATAGTATTCGACTGGCTCCCATCGGATACTAAGCGGGTACTGAACCGAGAAATGCATCAGGATTTCTCGGTGAATGCCCGCGTGCCGCCAAAAAGCGCTTCGGAAAGGTTAGAAAATACCAGTTCTGCGGCCAGCTGACGGAGCCCATACCAGTTTCCCACTCCCATCTTTCCGTTGCACTATCTCCATCTACAAAGCGTCCCTTCCTCAGCTAAACCCAAATTTAAGATCTTTTATACATAAAAATAATGACAGTTGCTAATGCTAAAAAATAAAAAGGGGTGTTTTTATGGCAGTAGCACACAAGGGCAGTATATCTATGGGACTGGTTTTAATACCGATTGGAATGTATAAATCAACCATAGATAATGACATTCATTTTAACCAGTTAGATAAAGAGAGCAAGGCTCGGATCAGATATAAAAAATACTGCAGTCACTGTGGCAAAGAGGTAACTTCTCAGGACATTGTCAAAGGTTATGAATACGAAAAGGATAAATACGTCATTATGACGGATGAAGACCTGGAGAAAATTAAGACGAAGAGGGACAAAACGATTCATATCATACAATTTGCCAAAATCAGTGAAGTTGATATGATTTATTATGAAAAAGATTATTATGCTATACCGGACACAGGGGCAGAAAAAGCTTATGAGTTATTGCGTCAGGCATTGCTCGCCCAGAAGAAAGTTGCTATTGCAAAATCAGTCATGGGAACAAACGAAAAATTGTTGGTATTATACCCAACGAAAGAGGGTATGATTGTGAAAACGTTATATTACCATGATGAAATTGCTGCGGTACCAAAACAGATACCGAAAATGCAATTGGAAAAAAACGAATTGGATATGGCAAAACTTTTAATCGAAAATATGACGAAACCTTTTGTCGCTGCTGAATTCCATGATGAGTACCAGGCAAGACTGCGGGAAGCTATTATGAAAAAGATACAGGGTCAGGAAATTGTGACAGCGGATCAGGGAACTGATGGCAATAATATTATTAATTTAATGGATGCTTTGGAAAAAAGTCTGGAAATTACACAAAACCAGCAGGGAATGGCATAAATGGATATTTTCAATGACCGCAGCGTAGAACCGATGCTCATATCTGAGATGCGGGATCCCTTTAATAATCCTAATTGGATTTACGAATTAAAATTGGATGGCAGCCGTTGTATTGCATATCTGGATCGAAAGAGCGTGGAATTAAGAAATAAGCGGAATATGCTTCTTTTACAAAAGTTTCCGGAACTCAAAGAGATATTTAAACTGGTTACCGATCAGTGTATTCTGGATGGGGAGTTAGTTGTTTTAAAAAACGGAGTCCCCGATTTCTACGAGCTGCAGCGGAGAAGTCTGCTTTCTGACCAGTTTAAAATAGAACTGGCTTCGAGAAGGTATCCGGCTTCTTTTGTCGCTTATGATTGTCTCTATTATGGGGGCAGGCAAATAACACTAGAACCACTATTAGAAAGAAAAGAATACTTAAAAAAATCTTTTGGTGCAGAAACGGCTAAATTTGCAATTTCAAGATTTATACCGGAAAACGGCATTGGGCTATATAATATAGCAGACCAGAAAAAACTGGAGGGTGTAGTAGCTAAACGCTCAGACAGCCTGTATTTCATGGGGAAGCGGACAAAGGATTGGATTAAGTTTAAACGAATGGCAGATGAAGATTATATTGTCACCGGATATATAGTGAAAAAAGAGAATACCTTTAGTATTATTTTGGGCAGATTTAAAAATAACAGGCTGCTATATAAGGGACATGTTACCTCCGGAGTAACAACGGAGGTTATAAAAAGCCTGAATCCGGTATCCAACAATCCATTTTCCATATTGCCAAAAGGAAATGAAGACGCTATATGGGTTACGTTTAAGGTGTGTACCATTGAATACATGCCGAATACAAGAGATGCTATGAGACAGCCGGTATGGAAGGGGTTCCGGGATGATATATTTCCGGAAGAAGTAACGGAAGATTAAAATTCAACAACTAGAGGGTCAGTGGAGTAAGCAAGTCAAGGAGTTCTCTTATTAAATGTAACATTTTGAAGGAACAGGTGGCCGAAGACCAGAAATGCAGTTTTCGGCCTTTGCTTACGTAACTATTAATTCTTTTAACGCAGGGGCTTATGTATAAACTTGGAATCAGAATACTGGAAGTATATTTTAAAAGGCTTTTCCCCCACATAATCAAAGATATTACGGTACATATAGATTATGGTCCGGTATTTACGAAGATCATTATACTGGACCTGGTGCCGTGCAGTGATGCCGGATACAGCATTTAATATTTGCCTTTCAAAGGTCACATTTCGCACGATAGCGTGTACTATACAATTACCATTTTGATCTATATTATGTTCAGAATCAATTAGTACATATTCCGGGTCCTTCAGGTATGCAGTTTCTATGGGGATGCGTATGATTGAAGCAAATATGAGTATAAGGATAAAAATTCTCCAGAAAGGTGTTATTGTCAGTTTTCTGTATATTTTAGTCCTGCGCTGGAAATTTAAATTGCCGGCTGGTTTAGTTAAGGCATTGTCTTTTTTATTTTCCATAGTGGTTCCCTCCAATGTATTGATATTTTATCATAACAAACAGGTGGTTTAATATGGTAAAATATGGTAATGGAATTTTGGAGTAATTACGCTAAGGAAAAATCTTACTTCAAAATTTGGAATGCAGTAAGTGCTAGTATAAACAGAATGATTTTCTATTTCCTGGACATAATTAAATACGAACGACTGGATAGAAATCATTTGGAACGGAGGAATGAAATGGAACCTTTTGCAGAGTATCTGGAAGCCATTGGCGATGAGGGGCATCGCGACCGTATACGGGAAGTTTTGAACTGGGTGAAACATAAATTTCCAAATCTGGAATCTAAAATCGCATGGAATCAGCCGATGTTTACGGATCATGGAACATTTATTATCGGGTTTAGTATATCAAAACAGCATTTTGCTGTTTCTCCTGAAGTCAGAGGAATTGATGAATTTTCGGAAGAAATAATAAAATCCGGATATAGCCATGGTAAAAATATATTTCGGATCAAGTGGGATGATCCAATTGATTATCCACTGTTAGAGCGTATGATACAGTACAATATAAAGGATAAAGAAGACTGCACAGCTTTTTGGAGAAAATAAATGGGAGGAACACATGCGAAAAGTAATTTTATTTATTGCCATGAGCCTTGACGGCTATATTGCAGGAAAAGACGGAAATATCGACTGGCTGTGTGGACAAGAACCTGCCGCGGACGATATGGTCAGCTATTTTGAGTTTATCAAAGGAATTGACACGGTGATCATAGGATGGAAGACCTATCATCAGATAGTGACAGAATTGTCTCCGGACGATTGGATGTACAAAGACCTGACAAGTTATGTGATTACGCATAAGGAAATTCATGATACAGAAAATATTAAATTTGTAAATGAGAGTGTCTGTGAGCTTGTAAAAAATTTAAAAGAGGAACCAGGGAAAGATATTTGGATCTGTGGTGGCGCAACAGTTATTCAGCCGCTTGTTCAAGAAAATTTAATTGATAAATTTCATATCTCTATTATCCCCACAATTTTAGGTAATGGAATTCGTCTGTTTGAAATAACAGAAGGTGAAAGACAAAAACAATTGAAATTAATTAAATCACAAAGTTATAATGGGATTACAGACGTAATCTATGAATTGAGATAAATTTGTTTTGTTGTTTTTGATGTTATTGCACCTGAAAAAATCAGAAAACATCTCTTTGGGGATGTTTTTGTCTTATGCCTATTTTTCTTGAGGAATAGCGATTTGACAGATACAGAAAGTTTTGATATACTTAGCACAAGATAAAACAGTGAGTAAATACTCAATGAAAGGAGAATGTAATGACAACACGGGCAGAACAAAAAGCAAAACGAGAAGAAGAGATTTTAATTGCATCTATAGAACTTTTTATAAAAAAAGGATATGCATCCACAAAAACAAGTGAAATATCGAAATCTATAAATATAAGTGAAGGATTGCTTTTTCATTATTTCAAAACAAAAGAAATCCTATTGGAGACCCTGGTAGATATTGCACTGCAGAAAAGTGACACTTGGACAGGCCTTGAAAATCTGGATCCAATTACTTACTTTGAACAAGTTGCCGAATCTGTATTGCGCTGCTTAAAAGAGGATGAAATGGGATCGAAATTTTTTATTCTTGTAGCACAGCTAAAACAAAGTGAAGGTATTCCAAAACATATCTATGAGAAAGTGAAATCCAGGGAGCAAGATGCTGATAAAATAGCTGAAATCATTAAAAGAGGGCAGCAGATGGGCACAATTCGACAAGGTAACCCTTATGCTTTGACTTATTTATTTAGCAACACTTTACAGGCAATAGCGGTGCAGTATGCTTTACATAGCAAAATGCCGTTTCCGGAAGTTGAATGGATTGTTGATATGTTAAGAAATCATTAAAACTAAATATAGTTATAAATTTAAAAGCCGTTTGTTCTAAAAGAGCAGGCGGCTTATTGTATTTAGCAAACAAATCCTTATAGTGACGGGGTTTAGAGATAAAAAGTGGAAAATTAAGGAATGGTATTTTACCGGTTGACAGATATTAAAAGCTTTGATATACTGATGAAGTAATTACTCAACGAGTTAATACTCAATGAGTGTGAACTTGAAGTAATGATAGTAAAGAACTACATAAGAAGATCATATTCCGAAGATAGATAGAAATTATATTTAACGGATGTGAGCCTTTTGCATTAAGAAGAGAAAAAATTACTTTCACAAAGATGTTCAAATAAAAATAAGGAGGATTTAGAATGGATAATTACGAATTTGCAATAAAAGTGAGTGAATTAAAAAAGTCTTATAGAGAAAAAGACGTTTTAAAAGGAGTTACATTTGAAGTTCAGAAAGGCACCATTTTCTGTCTGCTGGGATCGAATGGAGCCGGTAAAACAACAACCGTGAAAATCTTAGCAACATTGCTTCAGATGGATAGCGGAACTGTTTTCGTCTGCGGACAAAATGTAAAAAAGGATGGGGCGCAGGTTAGAAAAAAGATCAGCCTGACCGGACAGTTTGCAGCTGTGGATGAAATACTGAGCGGGAGGGAAAATATGGAGATGGTTGCCCGGTTGAGCCATATCAAAAATTATAAGATGCAGGCAGATAAATTGTTAAGAGATTTCCAGTTGGAAGATGCGGCAGATAAGCGGACTTCCACTTACTCCGGAGGAATGCGCAGGAGGTTAGATATCGCAATGAGTCTATTAGGAAATCCTTCCGTTATATTTTTGGATGAACCGACAACCGGTCTTGACCCACAAAGCAGAAATGCAATGTGGAACATTATTCAAAAGCTTAAAGAGAGTGGAGTTACCATCTTTTTGACCACCCAGTATTTAGAAGAGGCGGAAGAACTTGCTGATCGGGTTGCAATCTTGCATGAGGGTGTTATTATTGCAAATGGCAGTGTGGAAGAGATTAAGAAGTTATCATCCAGCGAATATATTCTATTTACTTTAAAACATCGTGAAAATTTGCAAAAGATGAAAAAATTGTTTTCAGAGGATATAACAGCGGTGGATGAAGATAACTTGACGGTGACGATAGAAATAACTGGTGGAATGAAACAAATAACAAATATATTTACAACAATGGAACAGTATGGGGTAATTTCTTCCTCATTTACGCAGAAGAAAGCAACATTAGAAGATGTATTCCTTAATTTAGTGGATGGGCAAAGGAGAATAGTACATGAATAAAATAGCACTTAGTTTAAATGACACGTTTACAATGGTTTCAAGAAGTATGAAACATACAACCAGGCATGTTGAAATATTAATCATGACAGCGGTTTTGCCTTTGGCGCAGTTATTGATGCTTGTGTTTATCATAGGGGGTTCGATGGATATTGGAGACTTCTCCTATCTGGATTATATTCTGCCGGGTATCTTATTAATGTCAATAGCAAGCAGTGCTTCCATGACAGCCATTTCAGTTAAAGAAGATATGACTAAGGGAATTATGGATCGGTTTCGTACGATGGATATTGGTAAAACAGCCGTATTAAATGGTCATATGGCTGCAACTTTATTAAGATGTGCCATTACAGCACTGGTAGTTTTAAGCGTCGCGGTGTTAATCGGATTTCGGTCTAATGCCGGTTTTATAAATTATTTAACGGTCTTTATGGTTGTATTTATTTTTACGCTGATGTATACGTGGGCGGCGATTGTCTGGGGACTTTTTTGTCCCAGCTTAGAGGCGGTAAGTGCATTTACTTATATCGGAATGCTTCTTCCTTATGTCAGTTCCTGCTTTGTACCTGTGGATACTTTGCCGGCGGCCATTCAGGTCTTTGCAGAGAACCAGCCATTTACACCGATAGCAGACAGCCTCAGGGGATTGCTTCTGGGTTTTGATACTGGAAATAGTATTATTATAGCGATAGTCTGGTGTCTGGGATTGTTTGTAGTGTTCTATATCTGCTCTTTGAAAATTTATCACAAAAGAGCAAATAAGTAGGGGCGGTTTTATCCGGTAAGGAAAGGAAGATAAGAGGGTGGCTAAGGATTTTCATTAAATTATCTGTTTTTCATTCTGTGAATCTGGTATAATAATAAAAATATAAATTTTTTACAATCATGATGCTGCAGGGAGAGAAGTTATAATATTGGTTCGTGAACTGGATAGAAATGAATTGGAATATGGTATAAATTTAGATTGGCGCGTGTTTTTAGAGTTTGAGGCTCCGGATTACAGTTAATGCTTCTCCGTTTGCAATTCCTGTTTATCATAAACTTGGATTCGTAGATACAGATACGTAAAAAGTTACAAATGGTTTGATGTATACACCAATGGAAATTAGTCTGTTAGAGGTTCATGGCAGCGCGCAAGAAAGGGAGGAATGCTTATGATAAATCTGGAAACTAGTCGTCTTATATTAAGAGATTATAGTGAAAAAGATGAGGAACTTTATTATCGGCTGAAAAGTCATGATAAAACAATGTATTACCTGCAGGATATTAAGATTCATTCTGCCAGCGAGGCGAGAGAAGAGTTTCAAAATATGCTTCAGGATATGAATTCGAAAGACAGAAAATTCTATTTTCTTCACATGATGTTAAAAGGTTCCGGGCAGCAGGTAGGAAGTATTGGTTATACCGTTATGGATCATACA
The DNA here is from genome assembly GCF_001029355.1 of Robinsoniella sp. RHS. Lineage (NCBI taxonomy): Bacteria > Bacillati > Bacillota > Clostridia > Lachnospirales > Lachnospiraceae > Robinsoniella > Robinsoniella sp. RHS. Next base: position 188,459 of record NZ_JNGB01000015.1, on the reverse strand, counting down.
CCCGTAGGGAAACTTGTGCATTTGGGATATTTCACGTATCCTGAGTTTTGGGGGAATGGGTACACAACAGAAGCCTTAGAGAAAGTACTTGAATTTGCATTTGCTGAAAACGGGGTATACCGAATTACAACGGGTTGTTTGGAAGAGAACAAAGGTTCAGAAAAGGTTATGATAAACTGTGGATTGGTGAAAGAAGCGGAACACGTAGATTGGGAATGGCATGATGGTAAAATGAAAACACGGTTGGAATATCGATTGCTAAAGCAGGAATGGAAACGTAATAAGTGAAGGAAAAAGATTTTTAATATATCAGGAGTCCATTTAAAAAGGGCTCCTTTTACTTTTGCGGCCATTCTAAGAGAGTTTCTTTTATTATATTAAGTCCCATTGCCAGATCTTCATGACGATCAGGAGAGCAGACAGCCAGGCGGACAGCCGGAATAAGATTGCTGTTTCCTACTAAAAAACGTTCACTGCAAAACACATGTACGCCCTTCTTTTTTAAACAAATTTCCAACTCATGACTATTAATAGGTTTACGGAGTGTCAGCCAGCGAAACTGGCTTCTTTGGTTTCCCCAAAGTTCATTTCCGGCTAATATGTTTTCTGTAATTCTATTTCTTTTTTTGATTTCCTGAATCTTATCCGTAATAATGTTCCCTGCCAAACCAGTTTGAATTAACTGTGAGGCAAGTTCAGTTTCAATAGGTGATGACATAACATTAATATTTCTGATTCCAGTCAGCAGGCTTTCGCGAAAAATAAGGGGTGTAACCATAAAAGATATTCTTAACCCGGCTGACAGAGCATTAGAAAGTGTGCAAATATGAATGGTTTGATCGGGTATTAATTCATACAGAGAAATGCCTGGCTTTTCGGATAAAAAGGTATAGGTGCCATCTTCAATATTAATCAGTGCGTATTTTTCTATAATGCTGCTCAACTGGGAGCGTTCATTTATATCCATTGTGACAGTCGTTGGATTATGGAAATCGGGTATCACATATATTCCCTTTATACGCTCTGTCCTGCATACCTGTTCTAAATATTTTAGATCCATTTGTTTGCCCAGATAAGGAATAGGAACCAGTATGATTCCCAGCATATTTGCAATATTTTTAATTCCCGGGTAAGTAAGGGAGTTTGTAACAATTTTATCACCGTAGTGAAAGAGTGAAGCTAATACAACCGTTAAGGAATTCTGTAATCCGGATGTGATTAAAATATTTTCTGACTTCGTATGAATGCCCAGCATTTTCAGCCATTGGCAGGCACTTTCTTTTTGCGGCAGACTTCCTGAAATATCGGAGTATTTTAGTATGTTATCAATATTTACCTTGGATGGAAGCCTTTTTAGCATCTGCGTAATATATTTATTTTGCTGATATAGCGGATGAGATGCGCCAAGGTTAATACAATTGAAATCTTCGATCTCGTGTAACATCGGAAGATTTGCGCTTACATCGGAAGCAACGTAGGTTCCTCTGCCGATGGTTCCGCTGATTAAGCCCTTTGCTTCACATAATTTAAATGCTCTCGTAATCGTACTCAGGTTAACATCCAGATAATCAGCTAACTCCCTTTGGGGAGGCAGCTTATCATTAGGACGCAAAATTCCCGCACCGATATCTTTTTCTAATGCAGCTGCGATAGTAAGATATACTGGCTTTTTTTCTTTATTTAGTTTTGGCCTCCAGCTCATAGGATAATTTTCAAATGAATTAACCGGCATAAATTCCACCTCTCACAAATAATTGTTCTGCATACAATTTTAGCATTGAAACCATACAATATCAAGAGTTATAATTTGGGGGTAGACAGCCAGACTTAGTCCTTCCGCAGAAGGAATGTGAGCATTGGTGCAAAGAATTTGAAACGAACTTTATAGTAAAAGAGGATAAAGAATATGGTAAAAGAAATATTGCTGCTTGGGGATAAACGATTATATCAAAAAAGTGAATCAGTACAAATGGGTAAGGATCTGGATCCTATTATCGCCGATCTGCATGACACCTTAATGGATTTTAGAATCAGGTATCAGGCGGGGCGTGCTATTGCAGCACCACAAATCGGAGTAGGGGAACGTATTATTTATATGCATCTGGATTCCCCCACAGTCTTTATTAACCCGGAACTGGAATTTCTTGACGGCGAAGAAATGGAAGTTCTGGATGATTGCATGTCTTTTCCTGATTTATATGTAAGAGTAAAAAGGCACAAACGCTGTATCATAAAATATTTTGATACAGGCTGGAAGAAAAGGGAGATGATTTTAGAGGGGGATCTGGCAGAATTATTACAGCACGAATATGATCATTTGGACGGTATACTTGCAACTATGAGAGCAATAGACAATAAAGCATTTTACATGAGAGGGGAGATAATATGAAAAAGTTAGGGATACTTGGTGGCATCAGCTCAGCTTCCACGGCAGAATATTATAAAAAAATATTGAATTTGTATTATGGAAAATTTCAGAATTATTATTACCCGGAGATAGTGATAGAGAGTCTTAATTTCCAGTATTTTACCGACCTTGAAAATCAGAACCGCTTGGATGAATATTTAAATTACATTAAAAAAGGAATTGTAAATTTAAAAAATGCAGGTGCAGACATAGTAATCATGGCTGCCAACTCTCCCCATTCGGTATATGGTTTACTGGAAAAGGAACTTGAAATACCAATTTTAAATATTGTGGATTCTGTAGCGAAACAGGCACAGGCACTGAAGATGAGAAAGCTGCTTTTGACCGGAATACGGTATACAATGAACCATTCCTTTTATAAGGACAGAATGAAGAAATATGGGATTGAAATGATATCGCCGGATGAAAAACATCAGAATATAATTAATCATATCATTTTTGATGAATTGGTAATAAATAAAATTAATCAACAATCTCAGAGGAAATTTATCGAGATTGTTGATTATTACAAGAAAGAATATGGAATTCAGGGGGTAGTCTTAGGGTGTACAGAACTGCCCCTGTTGGCGGAGGGGTTGGAAGCACCCGTACCATTTCTGGATTCTCTGGAATTGCATTGCTTGGATACTTTGGCGTATATTTTACTCCCGGAATGAAGTGAATGATAATTATAGCCGATTCTTTTCTCCCCATTCACACATTCCGTCCAGAATTGGTATCAGGGATTTTCCGCGTTCTGTCAGGCTGTATTCTACTTTGGGTGGAATCTGCGGGTATTCTTTCCGGTTGACAAGCTGATCATTTTCCAGTTCTTTTAATGTGGAACTAAGGGTTTTATAAGAAATTGTACCGATATATTTTTTCATTTCATTAAATCTCACGATGCCATATTCCATCAAAGTATATAGGATTGTCATTTTATATTTTCCGTTAATCAGTGACAGGGTATAGCTGAAACCTGTTCCTTCTAAATTTGAATCTGAGATACATTCCAAACCCATATTTACACTCTCCTTAAGGTAAGTATTATACATAATTGTTAGTATCGCACTTTTATGTGCGTACTTGTTTTAAGTATAGTTCTGGGTATAATTATATTGTAGATAAAAGAAAAAGTCAATTCCGGAGGAGCCAGTAAATGTAATTTCTAAAATGAAATTCGAACAATTAGCAAATGTTTATTCCGGAGCAGGCAGTAAGCGTATAATGAAAATGGAGGATACCGTAATGGGAAAGAAAATAATTATATTAAATGGAAGTCCAAGACAAAAAGGAAATACGGCAGGATTAATTGAAGCATTTACGAAAGGGGCAGAAAGTTCAGGAAACACCGTGATGAGATTTGATCTGCAGAAGATGAATATTCATCCATGCCTGGGCTGTTATGGCGGAGGAAAAAATCCGGATAGCCCTTGCGTGCAAAAGGATGATATGGATCAGATTTATCCCTATTACATAGATGCAGATGTGGTAGTGCTTGCAACGCCGCTTTATTACTGGTCCATGAGCGGACAATTAAAATGTGCGTTTGACCGTTTGTTTGCAGTTGCAGAATGTGATTCCGGTTATAACAATCCGAAAAAAGATAGTATTCTTTTGATGGCAGCAGAGGGGAACGGATTTGATGAGACGGTATACTGGTATGACCATTTAAGCCAACATATCGGATGGAAAGACCTGGGCCGGGTACTTGCCGGTGGTGTTATGAATGTAGGTGATATCAACGGAAGCGAGAAACTCACAGAAGCCGAAAATTTAGGGGCATCTATTTCATAGGAAAGATGAAGAGTAGAAAATATTGTAAATTTGAATTTAGCTGATTAAGACGCTTTGTAGATGTAGGTAGTGTACGGAAAGAGAAGGGGACGGACCAGGACATTGGTTTGGAAGGCTTACCGCAGAACTGGCATTTTCTAACCTTCCCGGAGCACTTTTTGGCGGCACGCGGGCATTCGCTCCGAAATCCTGATGCATTTCGCAGCTCACTGCCCGCTTAGTATCCGATGGGAGCCAGTCGAATACTATCCGCCAAAAAGCACTTCGGGAAGGTAAGTAAATGCTCAGCTCTGCTATACGCCTTCCAAACCAATGTCCTGGTCCGCCCCCTTCTCTTTCCGAGATAGCATTCGTTGATACAAAGCTGGTTTTCTCAGCATGATGGGACCCTGGGGTTGTGGCATGCCGGACGTGATTGGCGTAAAGCTACTGATGTAAAGCAACTGATCTTGAGAACGGCATTTGTTTTTCATTCCGCGATTAGAAAAAGAAGTAGACGTTATCTTCTTTTATGCATAAACAGCCAAAAATATACTGCAATCCATCCAATAAAGAACAGCCAGCCACACCCATCTTTCTGTACACTACTATCATTTACAAAGCGTCCCCTTCTCAGCTAAATCCAAATTTAAGATGAAATTATTTGCTGTAGTACTGGAGCGTGTTTTAAAATTCATTCCTGCCATCTGCACGCCCCACTTTGCGGCATATTTGCCCCGAATTCAGGTTGCGTAGCCCGCTACGCGCCCTTCATCCGGGACAAATCTACCACAAACTGTGACGCACATCTGTCAGAAAGCAATTTTCAAACACGCTTTAGGAGTATAGAGTTAAATTAGAAAAATTCTTGTCCATTATAAGACGATATGTTACAATGGGGAAGTTGTATGCATCACCTTATTAATGGGCATTATAATTAGAAACATTATATGACACAGCAAGATAATCTTTTATTAAAGGAAGTAGATAAAAATGGATAATGTATTTTTTAAAGAATTTTTGATGTTAAGTGATATTCGAACACTGCTTTGTCTGGGGCTATTAGTTGCTTTATTCATAGTTATGAACAGAATTCAAAAGCGAAAGGTAAGCTTTTCCAAAAGAATGATTATTGGTACCGTATTCGGATTGGTGCTGGGACTGATAGTACAGGCTATATCTGGATTTGTTAATCAGCCGATGGATATTACTTTCGTTGCGGAAACCACAAAGTGGTATGGGTTATTTGGCAACGGATTTATAGATCTGATCAGAATGCTGGTTGTACCGTTGGTTATGGTATCGATTATCCATGTGATTATCAACATGCAAAAAGATGCCAACATTGGTAAACTGACTAAGAATACCATTGTTGTAACTATGGTAATGGTTATTATAGCTGTTGTGGTAGGCCTTTGCGTAGGCATCCTGTTCAAAGTTGGAACAGGGATGTCGACTACTGCTGAAGCAGTAGAGATGAAAGAAATTAAAACAGTAGTAGATACCTTGAGAGGATTACTGCCTGCTAATCCGGCACAGGCAATGGTGGATGTAAATATTATTGCATTGGTGATTGTAGCTGTATTTTTTGGCCTGGGAGCCAAAAGAATGTCCAAAAAATACTTTGATGTTGTAAAGCCATTTTTGGATTTGATTAATGCACTGCATAAAATTATTATGAGTATAGCCATGACAATTATCAAATATATGCCATATGCAGTAATTGCTTTACTGGCTAATACGATTGCCCAAAAGGGTATTGAAAGTATTTTGGAAGTGGGTATTTTTATTGCAGCCCTTTATACAGCGGTGGCAATTATGTTTATCATCCAGTTGATTACTTTGGTGATATTTGGTGTGAATCCGGGGATTTATCTTAAAAAAGGTATCTCTGTTATGATTCTGGCATTTACTTCAAGGTCCAGCGTAGGTTCCCTGCCCCTTACCATTGAAACCCTAACGGATAAAATGGGCGTAAATGACGGCACAGCCAATTTTGTTGCCGGTTTTGGTACAACTGCGGGTATGCAGGGATGTGCAGGAGTATTTCCGGCATTGCTCCTTATATTTGTGGCTAATGTAAATGGTATGCCTATAGATATTACTTTTATTGCAATGTCCATTATTGTTGTTACTTTAGGTTCGTTGGGAATCGCAGGAATACCGGGAACAGCCACCATGGCAGCCTCCGTTGCCCTGTCAGGTGTGGGTCTGGCATCTTCCTTTCCGGTAGTCAGCCCGATTCTGGCAATCGATCCTATCATTGACATGGGAAGGACACTGCTTAATGTGACTGGATCTATGGTTAATGCCATTGTCGTAGACAGAACATTAGGTCAAATGAATATGGAAAAATTTAAGGATATGAATACAGAAGTTATACCGGAAAGTAGGAAAGAGTAGTAAAATTGATAAGGTGAATAAGCAGCAAAGAAGATGTGCCATGCAGGATGCGGCACATCTTCTTTTTGGAGAATGAAATAGGCGGGCCTGCCCCGTCTGTTTTTATGTTACATATCACATTGACATTTTTCGATATGACGTTTATACTTAGATATATCGAAAAAAATGAATGTGAGGTGTTTTTATGGGGAACTATGAGAATGAAGCAAAAGTTTTTAAAGCTTTTTGCGATGAGAATCGGTTACAGATATTAGAAATGCTCCGCAGCGGGGAAAAATGCGGATGCAGGCTTCTGGCTGAACTGGATATTAGTCAGTCAACCCTGTCTCATCATATGAAAATCTTATGTGATTCCGGAGTTGTCTCCGGGAGGAAGGTTGGAAAATGGACACATTATTCTATCAGCAGGCAGGGCAGTGAAAGAGCAGGCATGCTTCTTAGGGAATTGACAAAAACTGAGGGTACAGAATAAGAGGTTAATAAATAATATGAAACATATGAAACCATGGAAGAAAAATTTTTTTACTATATGGAGCGGGCAGGCAGTTTCTCAATTTTCCAGTTCTGTTTTACAATTTGCTATCGTCTGGTATTTAACGGATGTGACAGGTTCTGCGTTAGTACTATCGGCAGCCATGCTAATGGGTTTTCTGCCCCAGGGGATTTTAGGACCGTTTATCGGTGTGTATATTGACCGCTATCAACGAAAAAAAATTATGATTATATCTGATCTTTTGATTTCTGCAGCCAGTTTTGTCCTGGTTATTGCTGGGGTGTTCGGATTCCTTTCAACAGGGGTTATTTTGGCTGTTTTGCTGGTACGCTCGATTGGTTCCGCTTTTCATACACCGTGCCTGCAGGCGGTAACACCTCAGATTGTTCCAGCGGATCAGCTGACTCGCTGTGCGGGATATTCTCAGTCACTGCAATCTGTTTCACAGATATTCAGCCCTGTATTGGCGGCTGTACTTTATCAGATATGGAGCCTGAGTGGAATTATTTTTTTAGATGTTATTGGAGCGCTGATTGCAGTATTCACATTGATAATCAGTTATATTCCAGCGTTAGAAAAAGGTGAAGAGACAAAAAGACTGACCGTAATACGTGAAATGCTGGAAGGTTTTCGGATTTTACGTACAAATAAAGGAATGCTTGGGCTGGTATTAATCAGCGCATTATATACTTTGGCACTGATGCCCACCAGTGCATTGTTTCCCTTAATGAGCATGTCCTATTTTGGAGGAACAAGCACCTATGCAAGTATTGTTGAGGTTATTTTTTCAGTAGGGCTGCTGATCGGTTCTTTAATTTTAAGCAGGTGGGGCGGGACAAAAAACAAAGTTTACACGATTATAGGTTCTTATCTGTTAATGAGTGCGAGCCTTTTTGCTTCCGGATTGCTTCCTCAGAATGGATTTGTCGCTTTTACCATATTTTCTTGTATGATGGGAATATCCGGACCGTTTTATTGGGGAATGTATACACCGCTACTGCAAAGTAAATTTGATGCTAAATATTTGGGAAGAGTGATGTCTCTGTCAGGCAGTATTATGGTAATCACATCACCGATAGGACTTTCTTTGTCCGGAGTATTTGCAGAGGCATTTGGGGTAGAGAAATGGTTTTTGGTAGCTGGTACATTGACTTTCCTGGCGGCAGTACTGTGCCTGTGTATTCCAGCCATTCGTAACTGTGATAAAGATACGGTCACAGAGCGTGTTTGAAAATTCATTCCAGCTATCTGCATGCCCCACTTCGCGGCATATTTGCCCCGAATTCAGGTTACGTAGCCCGCTACGCGCCCTTCATCCGGGTCAAATCTCCCACAAAGTGTGACGCAGAGCTGCCAGAAAGTAATTTTAAAACACGCTCCAGGAGAGGAAGAAACAGGCAATATGAATGAATAATACCATCAGTCTGCTCATATACCATAGGTAGAAGTGAGGTGGTATGAATGGAAGATTGTCTGTCGGTAAATGGGCTTAGTAAAGCCTATGGCAAAAAGAAAATAGTCAAATCTCTGGAATTCCAGGTGAAACAGGGACAAGTGCTGGCATTTTTGGGGCCAAATGGTGCGGGGAAAAGTACAACCATGAATATGATTGGAACCCTTCTTGCCAAAACAGATGGGAAAATATATATTGACAACAAAGATATGGACACTGATAAAAATGAGATTAAGAGAAAAATCGGTATGGTTTTCCAGGAAGATGTACTGGATGGGGATTTGACGATCTATCAGAATCTGTGGTTTAGAGGGGGATTGTACTGGAAACGTGACAGCGAATTGAAGAAACAGATTGGTGAGCTGATTCATTTGCTGGACATGGAAAAGATTCAGAATCAAAAATACGGGGAATGTTCCGGCGGACAGCGAAGACTGGCACAGATTGCCCGTGCATTAATATCTAAACCCAGACTGCTGATTCTGGATGAACCCACTACCGGTCTGGACCCGGTTACCAGACAAAATGTCTGGGATGTGCTGCTAAAGCTGAAAGAGCAGCTGCAGATGACGATATTTTATACCACACACTATCTGGATGAAGCGTCCTATGCAGATACACTTTGTATTTTAAAAGATGGTAAAATAGCTGCTTGCGGAAGTCTGAGACAGATTCAGTCAAAATGGAAAAACAGTCTGAAAACGCCGGATTTGGACGAAATATATTTTCAATTGTTAAAAGGAGAAGCATTATGAGAAGCTTGCGGTTTCTGGTACAGAGAAATATAGCTTTATTCTTAAATAACCGGATGAATATAATGCTGTCTTTTGCTTCCATACCGGTAGTAATCAGTCTGTATACTTTTTTTCTCAGAGATTTTCTGACTGATATGGTAAGCCAGACAGGGATCAGCCCGTTTTATGTACAGCAGTTAACCGACCGTATGATGTTTGCCGGTCTTTTGATTGTTATTAATACCACCACTTGCTTTGGTATCATTCAGATTTGTGTCAATGACATGGGAACCGGCATACGAAAAGATTTTCTGGTTGCACCGGTTTCACCATTTTCTATTTTGTCCGGTTATTGGTTTACCAGTATGCTGGTTTCCTGCATTTTTACAGTGCTGACAGCTTTGGGCGGTGAAGTCTTTTTTTCATTTCAGTACAGCAGTACCCTGCCTGTGTTCAGACAGTTGAAAATTCTCATGATTATTATGTTTTCATCCTGTGTTAATTCGGGAATCCTATTGTGTTTTGCACACAAATTAAAAAGTACCACTACATTTTCTACCTTTGCCAATCTTTATGGTACAGTAATAGGTTTTCTGGCTGGAGCCTATCTGCCTTATTATTTTTATCCGGCTTGGATGAAATCCATATTGCTGTGGTTTCCGCCCACTCAGCTGACCAGTATTATCAGACGGGAATACATAAGTATTGCAAATAATTGGGTAGAAAATGGGAACAACCCGGATTTTCTGGGAACGGTGTATCAGAATTTTGGTGTGGAATTAATTCATAACAGCCGAATTCTGTCCGTATTGCAGCAATGGTCCATACTGATATTGGCACTGGCTGTCATACTACTCTATTTATGGGTTTGCAGCTATGAGAGAGTTCCATGCAGTAATACAGGGAAGAGTTTTCATGATTGATTATGCAGTAAATTTTCCAATTCAATACCCAGGCTGTTTTTCATAATTTCTAATTCTTTGTTACTGGGCCGGTTATTATCGGAATACATTTTATCGTGAGGCAGCAGCCAGACAGGGCCTTTATTCGGGGTATCTCCTGAAACCCTTGGGAATATATGCTAATGCTAATGTGCATCTCCATTTCCAAATAATTCATAATTGAGCTTTTCTGGCATAAATGCATGAAAAGCTGCTTCACCAACTAAGGACATTCATCTATGGCTGCTTTAACGCACGTTTGCTCTGAATCGTAACCATTTTTCAGAACATCAGAATTCAAAATTCTGGGGGGTAAGAGCCTTCCAGGAACAGGCATATACACATTTTAGGCAGCCGCCTCTGGAAACAGGGATAACGGCAGCAGGCTTATGGGCTGCGATATACAGCTGTGAACGGATATCACTCCTGTTAATTCAATTATATAGGGTAGTTACGATACGATGAAGTCAAAGCTTTCTGGAAATGAATGGACTGAGGATAAATACAACAATTGCATTTAAGTATCGCTTACATTATAATATTGTTAAATACCACAAATATGGGCTGCATCATACCATCACAGCAAGGATCAGTCTTTTAGATGCATGATGCAGACATACACAAAGCCTATATAAGGAGAGCAGAGATATGAAATATTTTGGAAATGGATTAAGCGAATTGCATAAAGAACTTAACAGCATGATTCGTAAGCCGGATAAGATCCAACAGGCAAAGGATATTTTCCTAAAGCTCCATGGGAAGCTGCACGAGTCTAAAGTATCAGATGGAACACACAATGAAGTGGACGAGCTGGTCAGAGACCTGGAAGATGAGGAATATTCTATTATGCCAACGAGCAGGGATGAGACAATTGCATGGGTTTTATGGCATATAGCAAGGATTGAGGATTTAACCATGAATATACTTATTGCCGACGGCAATCAGGTATTTGATGATCGGTGGAAAACGAGATTGAATACTACGGTCACCGATACGGGAAATGCACTGACAGATGAAGAAATCATATGTTTAAGCAAAAGTTTAAATATTCCCGAACTGTTAAACTACAGAAATGAAGTTGGAAGGAGAACCAGAGAAATTGTTCAAAATCTCTTAGCCGAAGATATGAAAAGAAATGTTTCACAGCAGGGGTTAGACCGGATTTTGTCGGAAGGAGGCATTACACAACAGGAAGATTCTATATGGCTTCTGGATTTTTGGGGTAAAAAGGATGTGGCAGGGCTTTTATTAATGCCTCCGACCAGACATGTAATAATGCATCTGAATGATTGCTGCAAATGGAAATCCGTGATCCGGACGAAAAAGAAAACCAGAGATGTAAGCGAGCATCTGCAATAGATCACCAGGGTATAGCAACAGCTTCAGGAAATTAATCCTGAGGCTGTATTTGATTAGATTTTAATGAAGGTCCTATTTCACATCCTGATATTTAATCCGGTATTCAGAAGGAGAAATCCCCATAATCTGCTTAAATGCTTTACTGAAATAAAACTGGTTGGAATATCCGCATAATTCCGCCACTTCACGGATGGACATGGTGGAAGAGAGAAAGTAATGGCATGCCTGTTCTATCCGGTATTTTGTTAAATATTCGATTGGCGGGATACCTTCCTGTTTCTTGAATATCCTGCTGAGGTAAGCGGGAGTAATCGAAAATTTTGTGGCAATATTGTGTATATTGATTTCCTGGGAATAGTGTGAGTGGATATATGCCTTAATTTTATCAATAAATTGTGAAGAGTCAGAATTTATTTCCATATTCATCAGCGTATTTTTACAGGCTTGTTCAAATAAAAACAGCAGGGAATCGGTAAGGTCGGTATATCCCTTGGAGGTAGAGAGGTATTCTTCTATTTCCAGAGCGTAATTAGTGAACAATTTATGATCGGTATAATCAAATATATAATATAAAATCTTTTTCAGGCATTCATCCAATTGCTTTTGTGTTATCTTATCTTTGTCACATAAATGTAAAAAAACTTTCAAATGGTTTAGAAAAGAGGGGAGATTCTTATTCTGTATGTCCAATTTGAATTTCTTTTCCGTTGAATCATCCAGAATTTGGCGGAACTCGGTTCCATTTTCCAGAAAATCTTTTTGATAAAGGATGGAGGAATGGCCGAATATCAGATGATTGGCTATCTGGGTCCGCATCAGGGTATGTTTGCTCCGGATATCTGACAGGTCGCAGGTTCTTGAACTGAGACACATTGTAACCGGATAGCCGGAAGGTTTTAAAATGTCCATCAGCCCCAGAAGTAAATTTTTTATCTTTGTAGTATTATTTTGTTTCAGGGAAACTAACAGGAATTTTTCATTTCTGGTAACCCCGTCCAATAAATATACAGTATCATGATTACCCAGGTAATTATGCTGTAAATCTGCGGCGGATAATTGAGAAAGGGCTTCCTCAGAGGGATAAATATCATGCAGCGTAAGTGAGGAGTAGGAGCCGACGTTAATCAGGATGCCGTAATAAACAGCCGGTTCCAGTTTCTGTAATTCCTGACTGGAAAGTGAGCCCTTATAATTATGCAGCAGGGAATTCAACATGGTGTGTATGTTTTCTTTTTTTGATGTCTGGATTTTCTCCGACAAGGTATTCAGTGTGTAGTGTAAATCTTCCACAGAGACTGGCTTTAACAGGTAATCATCTACCCCCAGTTTCATTGACTGCCTGGCATATTCAAAATCTTTATATCCGCTTAAAATAACCGTATAAACGGGGATATCATTTTCTTTTAGGTTTTGAATCAGATCCAGTCCGGATGCAATCGGCATACGGATATCCGTAAATAAAATATCAGGCGACAGATCGTATATTTTTTGGTAGGCTTCCTGGCCATTGAGTGCAGTACCTACAATCTCAATGTCAGCAGAAGCTTTTTTCAGTTTTGCGCATAAATCTTTTTGAATCAACAGCTGGTCTTCAGCTACAAATACTTTAATCATCCGGGAGTACTCCTTTCATTGTAATTCTGCTTCCGGGAGAAAGGTTCGAAACAGTAAAATCGAATTTACATGAAAAATGTGCATATAAACGTGCAAAAGTGTTGTAAAGTCCTAAACCATCTATTTCAATATCTTTGTAAGAAAAATTACGGTCCAAGAGGGTGGTTTCTTTGAATACCTGAAGTTCTTTTAGAACATCATCCGGAAATCCCTGACCGTTGTCTTCCACAATAATAATCCATTGTTTCTGACTGATATAAAATTGCAGTGAAATCTTCCAGGGAGGAGCGGAGCATTCAAAAGCATGTTTAAAACAATTCTCTACAAAGGGCTGGATTGTCAGCTTGGGAATACGAAGGTCATAAAGGCTGGAATCAATTTGAAGTTCATAGCTTGAATTTCCATCATTAGAGATCTTCATAAACTCCAGATAATTTTTGGTGTGGTTAATTTCTTCTATTAATGGTACAATCTGTTCTTTGGATGTAATATAGCGCATCATGGAGGAGAAGCCCTGACACATCCTGGTGGTAACTTCACTGCCGTACACCTCACTTGCTGCGCTGATTGCGTTTAACGCATTGTATAAAAAATGAGGATTTATCTGAGCCTGCAAAGCTGTGAGATTCGCGTTGCTTTCCCTGATCTGCAGTTCATAATTTTGGGCGATGGACTGTTCCAGCCGCTTCAGCATGTGATTGAAAGACGTATTAATGATCTCAAATTCATCAAAGATATCCTCCGGCAGATCCAGGCAGGTATCCTGGTCTAACTGCAGGTTATCAATATGGTTAATCAGCTGCTTTAGTGGTTTCGTTACAACGGATAGTATAATAAACATAATAATTAATGCAGCCAGAAGCACAAGCAGAACCGTAAAGACAGTCGTTGCAATATACGAGATATTCTGTGACTGCATTGTTTTGTTATTTGAAATCAATACTGTCGTAAAAGGTGTAAGACTGCTTCCGGATGAATTGTAAGAATAGCTGTTGGCGAAATTATCTGTCTTACCGTTTTTTATATTTTCTAATACAGAAGCCAGCTGTTCGTCAGTAATGACATATTCGTCCTGTTCATATGGATAAATGATATTATATTCGGAATCCAGAATTAATATTTCTTTTTCATTAGAAAACGTATTCTGTGTACAAATATCAGCCAATACACTGTAAGGTACCTGTATCTCTACCATTGTATCCCGGGTGATGGAGTTATCAGAGAAATTCTTACATACCGAAAGAACGGTTCTGGAAGAGCTGTTCCAGTCATTTAAATGTGGACCGTAATACAGCGCGGAAGCATTTGCTTCCGTCAATAATTCGATAGCTCTGTTTTCTGCCAGGGTTGCCGCGATCAGTTCCCGGTCGCTTAGATAAATTCCGGTATAGTAAAAATAGCCGCATTCGCGGTTATATAACATGACGTTGGAGATAATGGGAGAAAACATCATATTTATCAGTGTCTTCTGTATAATCCGCTCCTCTGAAAGCTGTTCCATATATTCTCTGGAAGTATGTTCAGCCCCGGCAGTGTTCAGGGAAGAAATAATCTGTTTCAGAGAATCATTTTTTGTGATTGAAGTTGCGGCGATATTCATTTGCTCATAGAGGGAATCTACCTGAGCGGAAACCCGGTCTAAAACAATCTGGGATGAAGATATTTCAGTAGATTTTGCATTTCGGATAGCGGTGGTGGAAAAGAGTAGAGATACTATTAGTGCAAGACAGATGAAAAGGCTGCCTACAGAAAAAAATAGTCTTAATTTAAATTTTCCTTTTGTTTTATGTTTGATCATTCATATACGCGCATACAGTAAGCTTTCAACTGTGAGAACAGTTCATCATCTTAACGTATTTCCTTTCCTTTGTATCGTTCCTGGAAGTTCATTATAACAAAGTTTTCTTTCAAAAAACAGTAAAAAAGTTATATGTCAAAAAATTATAAAGCAGGTTGACAAAAAAGTACATACCAAATGTGTTGCAGGATTCTTATAATGATAACCATGGAGTTGCCGGTAAATGGCAGAAAAGGGGGTGCTATTGTTTTGAAAGCCGTAAAATTGAGAAGCTGACAGAGTTTGAAAGAGAGTCGCTTTCAAACTACTAATTAAGGAATAGCATAAGCCAGCCTTCGCTATTCAGGGGTATAATCATGGAAGGAGAAACAAATGAAAAGGAAGATAGGAAAAAGATTATTATCGATGTTATTAAGTACAAGCATGCTGTTTGGAACTGTACTTCCGGCAGCAGCAGCAGAGCCTGGGAAAGAGCCCAAAACCGGAAATGCACAGATCGTGGTGGATTACAATACCAGTATAGGGACAGGAAACCCGATGATCTTTGGGGGACTTGGTACGCCAGCCGCAGAAAGTAATGCATGGAAAAGCCTGACACAGGAAACAGGATTAAAAGTAATGGGAGTAGATGTAGATCTGTCTAAATTATTCCCGGAAGGTACCGATGCGGACTCTGAGGTACTGGAGTCTTATACCCATGTAGCGGGAGGTATTCTTACAAGAATAAAGGGTGCAGGTATCAAAGCTTTTATAACTTTTGACAAGCTGCCGTCATGGTATCAGAGTACCCCGGACAAGGCAGGTGCATTTGCTGCAATGGTAGAGACCTTTCTAAGTGCCGCAAAACCAGATTATGAAGAAAGCATTGGATACGTGGAGTTAAAACCGGATACCTCTCTTAGCGCTGAGGATTTTACGAATTCTTATTATCAGGCTGCTGCAAAGGTTAGGAGTATACTTCCACAGGTACAGATCGGAGGAATGGGGTATGAACTGAAGGATAAAAATGATTCCCTCAGCACAGCGCCCAATGTGAAGGCAGTACTGAATGCCTATGCAGACCATGACCAGTCGCTCCTACAGTTTGTATCCTTCAAAGCATATGGTGCAGATCCTACGACGGATTGGAAAAATGATGTTTTCGGAGAATTCAAACCCGGAAGAAAAGCAGTCAGGGCAGCGCTTCACAATGCAGACATGCCGCTTTTTCTCACCGGATGGTCATCTATGGCAAAAGGGGCAGACAGCCCAGATGGTACCATCACCGGTGCAGATGGAATCAAGTACCATTCTCTGGCAATATTTAAGGCAATGCGTGACGGATGGGACATGGTTTTGTTCGACGGGTCTGTAGATGCCCGGACAAATGCCGGAAGTTATATGTACACGGAAGATGACGGAGCCGTAACCCTGAATCCATTTGCGAAAGCATATACGCTGCTGAGCAGTCAGATGGGACTGGGGGAAGGAGAATTTAAAGTTGTTTCCACTGATATGGGCAGCAGCTGGCCGGTGGATGATTCCATAGCAATGGTAAATTCCAAAAATGAGGCAATGATGCTGTTAACAAATTTCGGAGACCAGCAAAAGCAGAATGTGAGTATTGAGCTGCGCAACGTGCCTTACGAAGACGGCACTGTCACATTAAAAGGATATGCGGCTAACACTGGTACGGAAGTTTCGAAAGAAGTTATATCGATACCGGATCTTGAGGTACACAATGGAATTATTACGGCATCTATTCCGATAATACCGGCAAAATCAGCCATGGGACTGGTAGTGACAGGCGGAACAGACAGAACCCTGCCGGCGCAGGAAATGTATGAATTTGAGAGCCAGGATAATCATTTTGGGGGTAATACGGAAATTTCCTGGACTACAGGAGCTTCTTTTAACCGTACAGTAAAAGGGTTTGGAGGAGCGGATAACTTTGTTACGCTGCGCAAGGTCGCGGCAGACGGATCGGGTACCTATAAGGCACACTTATACGCATCACCTTCCGGAAACGTCAGCGGTACCAAAGTAAGTGTCAACGGTGGAGAGCCCATGGACATTGATGTCTCGGGCATTTCATTAACAAAGGATATTTCATTTGATATTTCTTTGGAGGGCGGAAATCAGAATACCATTCAATTTTATACGGAATCCGGGGATTTACGGCCTGACAAATTAGTTTTAGAATCGGGAGATGTTGCATTATCAATCGGAATCCAGAATCTGAATGCATTGGAAAAAGATGGGGATGCATATGTTCTTCCAAAAGTAAAGCAGGATTTTGTGATTGACGCAAGAATTTTCCCTGCTTCCTCTGCAGCAGGAAAAACGCTGGAATATGCATCTTCTGACAGCAGCGTGGTATCCGTAAATGAAAATGGACTGCTTACCCCTAACAGGGAAGGGACGGCTAAAATTACGGTATCTGTCAAAGGGGAGGAAGTTACTTCTTCATTTGTAATAATCGTTAAAAATTCAGTTGCTTCCGTAGCGGTATCACCGAAGGCATTGACACTGAAACAGGGGGAAAGCCAGACGCTTACCGCTTCCATTGTACCGTCAGATGCCGCGAACAAAAATATATCCTGGGAATCTTCACGACCCGACATTGCCAGCGTAACACCCGGGGCAGACGGGACAGCACTTGTCACGGCAGCAGGGGAAACTGGTGCTTCTGTTATAACGGTTATTACCCAGGATGGAAATAAAAGAGATACGGCAGCGGTTACTGTGGTAGAACCGGCAGAAGGGGGAACCGTAACCATTGACTATGGGAATACCATTGCTGCCGGCTCACCGAAGATATTCGGGGTAACGCATTATCCCAGCCTTGACGGGAAAGATTCTGACATCGGAGATCATTCTAAGGTATGGCCAATGCTGACAAATGAAGCCGGAGTTCGGTTCATGAGAGCAGATGCGCGTCTCCAGGAAATTCTTCCTGTCTGGACAAAAACTCCGGATACAAATTGGGCACCGGCAGACGGAACCCAGGGATCTGACCAGCCATCTTATGTGCGGTCTGATTACTATTATGTTCCAACACCCGACGGGACCGGAGAAAACAGATTCACTCTGGAGGGCTATCGGGCGGATATGGATTACTATAATGAGCGGGGCGAATATCTGAACGGGCTGTCTAATCCTGCGAACTGGAATACAGGCAGACTTCTGCGCTGGGTAAGAGAGGCAAAAACCCAGGGATATGAGGTGATGGCTATGACTTTCCAGATACCGGAATGGCTGTCGGCAGGAGTAGTAACCGGAACTGCACATACGGAAAAAGTATGCAATGGTGCACCAAAGGATTGGGAAGTTTACAGGGATATTATTAAGAAAGTATATCTCATGTTAAAAGCAGAGGGAATCGACAGTTACGAATTCTTAAATGAACCTCATTGGTATGTACCCCAGGGAGGCGATCAGCGGGATCCGGAGGGGAATGCGTATCCGGCTGGCAACAGACAGAACCTGATTGCCGCAGATCAGTTCTATCAGGCAATCGATGCCATCTATGAAGCAGAAGGCGGCAGCAAGCCGGAAGTAAAAATGGGCGGAGGTGCAGATGACAGCTGGGGAGGCGATTATGGAGTACTTGGAACAATTCTTTCAAAAAAGTATGAAAAATGGTTTGACAGAATAGATTTTGTTTCTATTCATAAATATGGAGAACGTCCGGCGAACCAGGATACCGGTAATCAGGGGGCGAATTCCAGAAATGCAAAGTATTGGTTAAGAAATAAGCTGGGAAGAGAAATACCCCTTTATTTAAATGAGTATAATATCAGCACAGGCCAGCCTGCCAATGAAACTTATGGATACAAGAGCACAGGCTGGCATGCCAAAAACCTTATTGATATGATGACAGATCAATATGAGGGCGGAGGATATTACACCTGCTATCCGGCTGACGTACCAATGGATGATTATGAAGCCAGTTCCGGATGGATCGAACGGGGCAAAGGAATGTATACCTGGAATGCGGGGGAACCGTATCTTGCAAACTTTACAAAAACCTGGGGTATGCTTTCGGTTAATCTGGGACTGGGTAAAGGGTATTTTGACGTAAAATCCAGTTCAATTCAGGGAGGCATGACACAAAGCGTGGGTGCCGTAAATGCAGACGGAACTCCCGTAGCACTTATTAATAACTATACGGCAACCGCTTATGACCGTACCAAAGTGATTATGAAAAATGTTCCTTTTGAAGCAGGAGCAGAAGTGACAGCAAAAATATATCCTTATACGTATGATTCGGATATCAGCCATTTTGAATCACAGACAATAACGGTATCTCAAGATGGTACGGCAGAAGTTATTGTTCCTGTAATTGACGGATATGGTACGGCAGGCATTCTTCTGGAAGGAGAAATCACGGCAAAACCGGATGTAACCTATGAATTTGAGTCCTATAAAAATAATCTGAACGGGACGGCAAAAATCATGGAACAGTCTGGAATGTCTAATGGAAGATATGTAGAACAGATGAACGGCATAGAAAATGCTGTGGAAATTCCGGTAAACAGTAAAAACACAGTAAATGCGATTATGGAAGTGAGTTATTCCGGTTCCGGAAATCTGACTTACATTCTGGATGGACAGGAAAAGAGCTTACCGCTGCCGGATGGAAGCAATACAGTGAATTTCGAAGTGAATCTTAAGGAAGGCATAAACAGGCTGCAATTCTTCACAGATAAGACCGATATCCGTATGGATAAACTGGTTAAACAGGAAATAAACAAAGAAGAGCTGCAAAAGCTGGTTAACAGAGAATTTAATCCGGATGGGTATACAGAAAAAAGCTGGAAGGTATATGAAGAAGCAAAAGCTGGTGCTCAGGCAGTACTGGATAGGGAAAATGTGTCCATTGGAGAGGTAGAAGCTGCTTACATAAAATTGTCGGATGCCATTGATGCCCTGGTGGCTATGGTGGATTTATCTGCACTAATTACAGAGGCAGAAGCAATAGATGCAGGGATGTACACAACAGAGTCATGGATCACATTTGCGAAAGCACTGACGGATGCAAAAGAGGTGCTGGCACAGTCTGATGTATCACAGGAAAGTCAGGTTGAAGCATATTATCAGTTACAGGGAGCGATGAAAGCCCTTATAAAGCTGCCGTCCGGAACGGAGAATATGCTTTCCGGGAAAGAGGCTGTGACCAACTCTGCAATGGAAATTGAGAACCCGGGTAATGCCACAGATGGAAACCTTTCGTGCTCTTATGATGACCCCTTTATCCAGATTGCGGCGCTTGGAGAAGATAATGGCAATCCGGAAACCTGGGAACCGGTTTATCTGCAGTATGATCTGGGCACAGAGCGCCAGATTGATAAAATGGATATTTACCGCACCTATTACGCGGATGGGAATGTGGATATCCGCTGGTTAGACTGCCTTGTAGAAGTAAGCTCAGATCCGGAATTTCCGGAAGAAGCAGTTCAGGTTTTATTTGGACCGGAAGACGTTGTTTCAAAACCATTTCAGGAAACACCTCAGGAAATTGTTCCGGATGCACCGGTAACTGCCCGCTATATCCGCATTTATGGAAAAGGCCATACCTGCAGCTGGGGCAGCAGTAATAAGATAAATATCTCAGAAGTAGAAGTATTTGGAAGCGGTGCCGCGGATGCATCTGTATTAGAAGCAATGATTGCACAAGCAGAACAGCTGCAGGAAGCAGATTTTACTTCAGATAGCTTTGGCAGATTTTTGGCGGAACTGCAGCGGATTAAGGAGATCCTGGGAAAACCGGATCTGAATCAGGCAATGGTCAACCAGGCAGCAGCAGATCTGGGCTGTATCATGGAACAATTAGTGAAAAAAGCGGACTTTTCTTCATTAAATGCTGCAATTGATCAGGCAAGGCAGTTAGCAGAAATCCATTACACACAAGCCAGCTATCAGGCATTGGCAGCGGCACTTGAAGCAGCGGAAAGGATTGCTGCAGATGAGTTGTCTGCACAGGCAGCTATCGACCAGGCGGAGACAGACTTACGGGATGCGGTGGAAAGATTAGTTCCAAAAGCAGATTTTACCGCCCTGAACAACCTGATAGAAGAAGCAAATAGCAAAATAGAAACAGATTATACCCAAATCAGCTATCAGGAAATGAGAAAAGCATTGGAAGCGGCAAAGAAGACTGCTGCCGATGAATCCGCTGCGCAATCAGCGGTAGATGAGGCGGCAGCAGGGCTTAAAAAAGCAATGGACGAGCTGGTCTTAGTGCCTAAAACAGACTTTACGAAGTTAAATGCTGTAATTGACCAGGCGAAACGGCTGATAAAAGCAGATTATACGGATGCAAGTTACCAGGCAGTGGCAAATGCACTGAAAAATGCAGAAAGGATTGCGGCGGATAAAGCATCTGACCAAACTTCCGCAGACAGCGCAGCAGCGGCACTTAAAAAGGCAATGGACAGTCTGAAAAGACTACAGAATGCAGTGATTCATATTAAGAAGACAAAATACAAAAAGACTTATGGAAATAAGGCATTTTCTCTGGGGGCCCGGGCAAACTGTAAATTAAAGTATAAGAGCAGTTATCCCAAGGCTGCAGCCGTGAACAGCAAGGGAAAGGTGACCATAAAAGGATGTGGAAAGGCAACGATTACCCTGACAGCATCTGCAACAGACTTTAAAACAGCGGTAAAAAAAGTAACGGTTACCGTGAAACCAAAGAAGGCCGGAATCAGCAGCTTGAAATCTTTGAAGAAAAAGACAGCAGCAGTGGTTTGGAAGCGGGATAAAAAGGCAACCGGTTATCAGGTACAGTATTCCCTGAGTAAAAAATTTACCGGGTCAAAGACGAAAGTGAAGACCGTCTCCAAAAGTAAAACCACACGGTTAGAACTTAAGAAGCTGAAAAGTAAGAAGACCTATTACATCCGGGTCAGAAGTTACAAGAAAGCGGGCAGTTCGAAAATATATGGTAACTGGAGTAAGACAAAGACGATCAAGGTAAAATAATATTTACGAGGAAAGACCGGGCAGGCAGCGTTTGTCTGCCCGAATACTGCTTGATACCCACAAATTTGTGAGAAAGCATGTTTAAAATTTATTGGAATGTCAAAAAAATATATACAAACCGGACAGAAAATTACATTCCAAAATGACCATATGATTTATATAATAAAAACACAATAACAGTTGTAAAAAATTAATTGTTAAGAATAAGGAGGATTTGTATGAAAAAGAAAAATCTAGCAAAAAAGGTGATGGCAGTCGGGATTGCAGCAGTCTTAATGATGTCAGCTGCAGCCTGCCAGGGTGGAGAAAAGAAGACGACTGATGGGGATACTTCCCAAGAGAAAACTTCCAACGCGGCTGCTTCCAGTGATAAGGCGGAAGGTGGAGTTACGATTACCGTTGGATTAAAGGCATCCCATGTAGAAATTTCCAATATTGAAACCTTTAAAGAGAACTGGGAAGAAAAAACAGGAAACAAACTGGATATCCAGGCAATTGATGACGACCAGTTTGATTCTCTTTTACAGACAAAAATGTCTACAAGCGGCATGTGGGATATCTTCATCGGAGATACCGGAACTCAGTCAACCTCTTACCAGCACGAAAAAAATCTGGTAGATTTATCTGACGAAGCCTGGGTACCTAAATTAACGGAAACAGGCAAGGAATTTGTAACCCATTCGGATGGAAAAGTATATTGTTTCCCAAATGGCGGAGTCAATTCTTTTGGTATCGTTTATAACACAAAAGTATTTAAGGACAACGGACTGGAAGTGCCCAAAACATATGAAGAATTTGATGCGGTATGTGCTAAATTAAAAGATGCAGGTATTACACCAATTTATGTATCTATGGCAGATGCGTGGACAGTTAATCAGATTATGAATGCTGAGTGGCCGAATATCTTAAGCAAGAACCCGGATGCATTAGAAAAATTAAATAAGAATGAAATCCGCTGGGATTCCCTTCCTGAATTTACACAGATGTTTGAAAGATTAAAAGGATATGTGGATAATGGTTATATAAATTCAGATATTTCAACTGCAACTTATGAGATGGGACAGAAAGCACTTGCCTCCGGACAGGCTGCCATGATGTACATGGGTGACTGGGCAGATCCCGAATATGTGAAAGTAGAGCCGGCAGGAGAGGGTAATATCGGAATGTTCGCAGCACCTTCTAAAGATGGTGACAGCCAGCTTGCAATTGCAGGTCCGGGCGGATATTATATCTCCAATCAGTGTAAAAATCCGGATGTGGCAAAAGATTTTATCAGTTTCATGGCTGAAGATGATAATTTACTGCTCAATATGAAGACCAGAGCTTGTACATCCGTATGGAATGATCTGGATGCTCCGAACTTAAGCGGAACGTTAAAGGATACACAGAAGTATATCGATGAAGGAAAAACACAGATTCACTATAACCAGACATATGTTATAACACCGTCAGATGACGCAAACAGTGCATTCCTGTCTGATTTACTGGGTCAGAAGACACCGGAAGAATGTGCAAAAATCTGGAGTGATGCAGTAATAACAGTAGGAAAACAGTTAGGGTTTGAAGGATTTAAATAAAATCTGAGCATAAAGTGCAAAAACCACCATCGTTCATACGTAGGTGGTTTTTGTACAGAAAGGAGCTGTATGAGAGACATGAAGAAAAAAAGCAGCATGAATAAACTGGAAAAGAAGTATTATCCTCTCTATATTGTAATTCCGGGAGTTGCTATTTTTACGATATTTTATATTTTTGCAATTGGCGGAGGATTTATATTTTCCTTTACGGACTGGAGCATTTACAATTTTGAATCACCAAATTTTATCGGTATTTCTAATTTTCTGGATCTGTTCGCTTCCCAAAGCTTTCTTCCGGCCTTAGGCCATACATTTCAATTTGCAATCATAACAACGATTATCAAAGTGGGGATTGGACTGCTGTTTGCTCTTTTGCTGAACCGGGCATTTAAGGGAAGGAATTTTTTCCGTGCAGTAATCTTCCTGCCATGTACCATCGGTGCCCTGGTAATCGGTTATGTATTCACCTTTATTCTGCAGCCGGATACTGGTATTTTAAATATCTTCTTAAGAAGTATCGGTCTTGGGGCTTTGGCTCTGAACTGGCTTGGAGATACCAATGTGGTGCTCTATTCCGTATGTACGGTGGAATCCTGGATGTGGATCGGGTTCAACACCGCAATCATTCTGGCAGGTCTGCAATCCATTTCCGGCGACTTATACGAGGCGGCGAGAATCGATGGTGCAAGTGCATGGCAGACAACGAAATCAATTACCCTGCCTCTTGTCACACCGTCAATTAATACAACCATTACTTTATGCGTTATAGGTGGATTTAATATATTTGATATTGTCATGTCCATGACGAATGGCGGTCCGAACGGAGCTACCCAGGTCATCAGTAAATTATCTTACGATGCCATGAGAGTAGGAACACTTGGATACGCATCAGCAATTAACCTTGTTCAGTTTCTGCTGATTGTTATTATTATTTCCCCATTATTGAGTTTCTTAAGAAGAAGGGAGCCGGATATTTGATGAAAGCAAATTATAAGACCAAGAAAGCTATTACAAAAACAGGAATCTATGTGATCTGCCTTCTGATGACATTTGCCGTAATATTTCCATTTATTCTTGTAATTCTGACGGCTTTTAAATCAGTGGAAGAATCGGCAGTGGTTACCCTTTCCCTTCCAAAAGTATTTCTGTGGGAAAACTTCCGATATGTAATTGAAAAAGGACAGCTGCTGCGGGCATTTAAAAACAGTTTTATCATTACCGGCCTGGTCGTACTGCTGACTGTTTTTATCTCATCCGTAACGGCATTTATTATCTCGAGGCGCAGCGATAAAACGAGTAAAGTTCTCTCAGGTTATTTTTTAATCGGAATGATTGCTCCGCTGGCACTGATTCCGGAGGTTATCATCGTAAAGACACTGGGACTAAGCGGCACCTATGCTTCCATTATTTTAATACATATCGCAGCCAGAATGCCTCTGAGCATCATGATTTATTCCGGTGTAATCAAAGGTATACCTAGAGCGCTGGATGAATCGGCAATGTTAGAAGGTGCAGGATTTTTTAATATGTTTTACCGGGTTATTTTCCCATTGTTGAAACCTGCTATTTTTACTAATGTAATAATAACATTCATGGGTGTATGGAATGATTTCCAGATTTCTTTATATTTTGTAACAGATACGGCAAAGAATACCGTACCGCTGAGTATCTACAGTTTTGTAGGGTATATGACCTATAAATGGAACTATGTATGCGCGTTTATTGTGCTGTCCATTCTCCCGATTCTGGTCGTATATTGTGCAGCACAAAAATATATTGTGGATGGTATGATTGCCGGCGCAGTTAAGAGTTAGGAGAGTCGTATGAAGAAATTATCATATAGAATCGGTGAAATACCTAAAGAAAGCAAAAGGAAAGTTACTTATACTGCAGAACAGAAAGGGGAGACAGCATATATTCATTTTTCTGTGCAGACAGAGGGGGAAGAATTATTTTCCCCACTTACTTTAAGGATTTATGTACCTGCAATCGAGGTGCATTACAGATGGACACCGAAACTGCATCTGATCAAAGCACTTAATACTGATTGGTTTGAAAATCTATATCTGACCAATGGATTTACGGGTGCCCCAGTGGAATGCCTGCTTTCCCCTGATCATAAAAACTGCGCCTGTATCGGGCTTTCCGATACTTTAAGTACCATTGGTTTAAAGGCGCTTCCGGTTGAAGAAACCGGAGAATATGAATTTGAAATTATTTTATTCAGCCGGGAGACCACTCTTAGAAAATCATATGAGGTCACCGTAAGACTGGATATGAGAGAGATTCCCTATTATCAGAGCCTGAAGGAAGTATCCCGGTGGTGGGAAACTTTGGAGGGAATGGCTTCTGCTTTTGTCCCCCAGGGAGCAAAGGAGCTTGTATACTCCACCTGGTACAGTTACCATCAACGGGTCAGCCAGGAGGAACTACTGAGGCAGTGCGGAATGGCAAAAGAAATCGGCTGTGGAACGGTGATCGTCGATGACGGATGGCAGACAGAAGATAACGCCAGAGGATATGCATACTGTGGAGACTGGGAAGCAGCGGAATCAAAAATGCCTGATATCCGTAAATTTGCGGATAGTCTTCATAAGATTGGAATGCGGGTCCTCTTCTGGTACAGTGTACCGTTTATTGGAGAAAGATCCGCAAACTTTGCACAATTTCAAGATATGCTTATCGATCCCGATGCTGACAGGGAATGGCATGTGCTGGATCCGAGATATCCGGCAGTCCGTGAATTCATAATCGGACTTTATGAAAAAGCCCTGACAGAGTGGGGGCTGGACGGCTTTAAGCTGGACTTCGTGGATGAGTTTGTGGTAACGGCATTCAGCGGCAGAGAAGCGGATGAGAGAAGAGATTATCAGTCTTTTGAAGAAGCGGCTGACAGATTAATGACTGATTGTATCAGCAGGCTTAAACACATTAAGCCGGATATCCTGCTGGAATTCCGTCAGACATATAACGGACCCAGAATGCGTACCTATGGCAATATCTTCCGGGCGGTGGACTGTCCGATGGACGATGTGGAAAATAAGGTTCGGGTTACGGATATCCGTCTGATTGCAGGAGAGAGTGCGGTACATTCTGATATGGTTATGTGGCACTACGAAGATTCGGTAGAAAGCGCAGCACTTCAGATGATTCAGGTTTTATTCAGCGTACCCCAGATTTCTATGCGCCTGGAAGATCTGAAGAAAGAGCATTATCAGATGCTGGAATTTTATTGTTCCTTATGGAACAAATATAAACAGGCATTTATCAGCGGTGAATTTATTCCGTTGAATCCCACAGAAAGATATAGTGTAATCAAAGGAATTTATAAGAATACGCTGGTATGTACCTATCATCTTACAGAGTTAATTGAACTGGAAAGAAGTTATGATGAGATGGTTTTTGTAAATGGTACCTTCCGGTCCGATCTGATTCTTTCGGTGAAAGAGGAAGGAGTATATGACAGGGAAGTATATGACTGTATGGGAAATCTGGTAGAAAAAGACTCTTTCTCCTTTAATAAGGGGGTACATATCTGGGATGTTCCGAAATGTGGATGTGTGGTATTAAAAATGAGGTTATAAAATATTATATTTGGGTTTCGCTGATTAAGACGCTTTGTAGATGTAGGTAGTGTACGGAAAGATGGGTGTGGGAAACTGGCATGGGCTCCGTCAGCTGGCCGCAGAACTGGTATTTTCTAACCTTTCCGAAGCACTTTTTGGCGGCACGCGGGTATTCACCGAGAAATCCTGATGCATTTCTCGGTTCAGTACCCGCTTAGTATCCGATGGGAGCCAGTCGAATACTATCCGCCAAAAAACACTTCGAAAAGGTAAGTAAATACTCAGCTCTGCTCTACGCTTCCTACGCCCATACCAGTTTCCCACACCCATCTTTCCGAGATAGCATTCGTTGATACAAAGCTGGTTTTCTCAGCAGGTTGGAACCCCTGGGCTGTGGCAGGCTATTCGTTTTTGGATACTGCGCAGTATGTTTCGGCTGTTTGTGTAAAAGAAGATGGAAGTTTGTTCCTTTTTCTGATTACAGAATGAAAAACATATTCCGTCCCCTTCTCTTTCCGTACACTACCTACATCTACAAAGCGTCATTACTCACCTAAACCCCAATATAGTTAAACAAACAGCTTCAGGAAATTAAATCCTAAAGCTGTTTTCGTATATTTTAATAAAATTATTGTGCTTCCCGTTCAAAAATTATTTGATAATTCATCGCAGAATATATTCCAGTTTTCTCATTAAATGGAACGACAACCTGCTTCAGCCGCCATCCTTTTTCGGCTTCCATAAGTATGGTTTCTTTGCATTCTTCGAAAGTGTCCCCGGCTTTTGTTTTGAGGCCATTTTCTTTTTTCGGTATTTCCACAAATTTATACTCGTACTTTTTCATAATCTTATCCCCCTGGACTCGTCCAAATATGTATAAATATATAACTCTAATTAGTGTCTATATAAGTATTATAATAAGGGAAACTGTCAATGTCAAAGATTTCTGAGAATTAAGGTATTAAGGTATTGTATATGAGAATTAAGGTTGTAAAATATATTAAGAAGGTATAACCCGGACGTGGGATCCGGGCTATGAGAGAAAGTAATAACATTAGTTGTTATTACACTAATAGTTTAATATACATTTCTGGTTATGTCAATAAGAAAAAGCAGGAATTGTGGGATTAAATCTTAAGTGAGGGTGAGTGGTATTGCTTTTTCATCCGATAATTATTGAAAATAAACAGGTGATAACATATAATAATGTTTAATATATGAAAATAAAAAGTTATATGAGGAAAATAATATGATTAGAGAAGTAGACCTTCAAGAAATATCGGATGGAAAATTATATGGATTAAATGATATGGTGAAAGCAGACTGTCAGGATTGTAACGGGTGCTCCGCCTGCTGTCAGGGAATGGGAGATTCCATAATTTTAGATCCTCTGGATATTTACCGGTTAACAGCCAATCTAAATTGCTCTTTCGAGGAACTGCTGACGGATAAAGTTACATTAAATATCGTAGACAAAATGATATTGCCAAATCTGAAAATGGCAGAAGGATCAGAGCACTGTGCTTTTTTAAATAAAGAAGGAAGATGCAGTATTCATAAATTCAGACCGGGAATATGCAGGATTTTTCCCCTTGGAAGATTTTATGAGAACAATTCTTTTCAATATTTTTTGCAGATCCATGAATGCAAAAAGGACAACAGAACTAAAATAAAGGTTCGGAAATGGATTGATACACCGGATGCAAAAAATTATGAACAATTTATTGTGGAGTGGCATTATTTTTTAAAGGACATGCAGAAGATGCTGGAAAGTGAGCAAAATGATCATCTGATGAAAGAGGTTGGGATGTACATATTGAAATATTTTTATTTAATGCCCTATGATAAAGACAATGATTTTTATGAGCAGTTTCGGGAACGGCTGGAAACGGCAAAAGAATTTGTAAGGACCTTATAAAGAGATAAGGTCCTCACAAATAGGATGCAGGGGCAGCGCATCATATAGTTCCTGCAGTCTATATACTCTGCGAATAGATTGGCTGTTACAAAATCAGCAGCTAAGCTTATAGCAGTTGCTGGTCAAAAGTGATTTCATCAAAGTTTTCGTTATTTTCAAGATCATGCTGGTTATGATAGAATTTTACAGTAAAGGAATCGGCATCTGAATCCGGATTCTCATGCTGGTATTCCTTAAAGGTTTCCAATGCAATTTCTTTTAATTGGGCAGATGACCAGGTGTTTGTTACAATAATGTTCAATACGCAGGTATTGGTACGGTCGGCTTCGGTACTGAATGCATTTACTACTTTATATTCCGGACCTTTCCATAGGGCGAAAGCCCAAAGGGAAGCAAGACATACCAATGTGACAAGGATTTTCTTTTTCTTCATAATGAACACCTCCTATCTATACTGTACCATAAATGGCAGTGGTTTTATGCTGGTATTTGATGGGAGTGCAGAGAAATAGCGGGAAAAATCTGAAAACGCTCTGAAAATGAAATGTAAAAGGAATATATAATGAAAAAATTAAAGAGACTCTGGAAAATTTTAAAAATAACAAATGTAGATAAGATGTTAATTGGATTTTTGCTGTTTATACTGGCAATTTCCTTTGCATTTCTGGCGGCAGAACCAGAAGTAAAGACATATGGAGATGCACTGTGGTATGCATTTAGTATCATTACAACCATCGGTTTCGGAGATTTCTATGCGGTTACGGTTGTGGGGCGGATCTGCACGGTGGTTTTGGGACTTTACGGTATTTTAATCGTTGCGCTTATCCCAGGGGTAGTGGTCAGTTATTACCTGGAATTTATTCAGAGCAAAATGGATGATACAACCGGTGTATTTCTGGAAAAATTAGAAAACCTGGACCAGTTGTCTAAAGAGGAACTCCGGGATATTTCTGATAAAATTAAGAAGAGCCGTTATAAATGATGTCCCTTACGATAAAAAATGCGAGAAAATACAAGTTTTTATTGTATTATGAGAAAATCTTATCTATAATATATTTAATAAAAGGATTTATAAAACTTTCATAAGCAGGTAAAAAGTATGGGAAGAAATGGTAAGATAATAGAGACGAAACGTATGAATAAGATTCGCATTGCCAAATTTATATCATCAAAAGGGGTTACATCAAAAGCTGAGATTGCAAATATACTGGGATTAAGTATGCCTACGACACTGCAGAATGTAAAAGAGTTAGTAGAGGAAGGCATCGCTGTGGAAAATGGAGTATATGAGTCTACCGGCGGGCGAAAGGCAAAGGCACTTTCCATTGTCCCGGATATCGGATATGTGATTGGAATTGATATTACTAATCATCACATTACGATTGTGCTTGTGAATATGAAAAAAGAACTTTTGCAGATTGAGCGGATCAGAAAAACATATGCACCGGATTTTTCATATTATGAAGCGCTGGGTGACTTCATCAGAAGGTTTATCTTAAAATTAAAGGTAAAGAGTGAAAAAATTCTGGGTGTGGGAATATCACTGCCAGGAATTGTAGACCAGGAGCAGAAACTGCTGATACGCTCCCATACATTGGGTGTGAGCAATGTCAGCTTTAAAAGCTTAGATGAGTTTATAGATTTTAATTTTGCGTTGGAAAATGATGCAAACAGTGCAGCATATGCAGAACTTGGAAACGAGACAGAAAATACCGTATATCTGTCATTGAGCAATACGGTAGGCGGAGCGGTCTTTTTGCATGATCGTCTGTATCTGGGTGAAAATTTTAAAAGTGCAGAATTTGGACATATGGTAATTGAAAAGGATGGACGAACCTGCTATTGTGGCAAAAAAGGCTGTGTGGATGCCTATTGTGCGGCAAAAGTCCTGATGGAACATGCAGATGGAAATCTGGAGACGTTTTTTGACAAGCTAAGGAAACAAGATGAGGAATGCCTCAGAGTCTGGGACGAATATCTGGAGTATCTGGCATTAACCATTACAAATCTGCGCATGGCATTTGACTGCAACATTATACTGGGTGGGTATGTTGGGGGTTATCTGGAAGAATTCCGGATGGACCTGAATAAAAGAGTATTGAAATACAATAATTTTGATATAGATACGTCCTATATCAGAATGGGAAAATACAAACTGGAAGCATCCGCCTACGGAGTTACCATGGGATTTGCAGATGCTTTTTTTGAAAGTTTGCAGTAAGTGAAGATAGGACTAGTGTACCAACTAGTTGGATTAGCAAAGAAACTCTTTTGGTTTAACCGGAAGGGTTTTTTTTATACAAATTACATAATATAATCGAAATAATTTGGGTGAATCAACGAAAATAAATTTAGGGATTGACTTTTGGGCAAAATGGAATAATAATATAATTACTTTGATAAAACATTTGATAAAAGAAATGAAGTTATACATAGCATGTAAAGGAGAATGATGATTATGGATGGAAAAATGAAAGTTGCAGTGATGAATGGAATTGGTAAAATGGGATTTGAAGAGCGTGAGATTCCTAAGGTAAAAGAAAACGAAGTTTTGGTGAAATTGGATTATGTAGGAATCTGCGGTTCGGATCTTCATTACTATGAAACCGGGGCTATCGGAGATTATGTGGTAGAGCCTCCTTTTGTACTGGGACATGAGCCGGGCGGCGTAGTTGTGGAAGTTGGCGAAAGCGTAACGCATTTGAAGGCAGGAGACCGTGTTGCCCTGGAACCCGGGAAGACATGCGGGCATTGTGAATTTTGTAAAACCGGCAGATATAATCTGTGCCCGGATGTGGTATTCTTTGCAACACCTCCGGTAGACGGGGTATTCCAGGAATATGTGGCGCATGAGGCGGATCTGTGTTTTAAACTTCCGGATAATGTCAGTACATTAGAAGGTGCACTGATTGAACCGCTTGCAGTGGGATTCCATGCGGCAATGCAGGGAAATGCACATGCAGGCCAGACGGCAGTTGTTATGGGAGCCGGATGTATCGGCCTGGTTAGCATGATGGCATTAAAGGCAATGGGCGTATCCAAAGTTTATGTGGTGGACATTATGCAGAAGAGACTGGATAAAGCAATGGAATTAGGAGCAGACGGAGTAATCAATGGGTCAGAAAAAGATGCGGTGGAAGAAGTATTGCGGCTGACAGGCAATAAGGGCTGCGATCTTGCTATCGAAACGGCAGGTACACAGATCACAACAGTACAGACAATACATATGACGAAAAAAGGTTCCGACATTGTCCTGGTTGGCTATAGCAAGAGCGGGGAAATGACCCTTCCAATGAGTCTGGCTTTAGATAAAGAGCTGACCTTTAAAACCGTTTTCCGCTACCGCCATATCTATCCAATGGCAATAGAAGCAGTTGCTTCCGGAAAGGTAAATCTGAAGGGAATTGTTACGGATATATTCAGGCTGGAGGAAGCCCAGAAGGCAATGGACTACAGCGTAAATAATAAGGCAGATGTGGTGAAGGCTGTTATCAAAATATCAGAAGAAGCGTAACCGGGCAGCAGTATGCGCATAAAATTCTAGAACCATATTAAATACAGCATAGAAAAAAACAGCATAGAAAAAGACAGGGGCAATCAGTTCCTGTCTTTTGTGTATGTTCTGATGCGTGTATAAATTACCGGGAAGTCTGATTAATTCAAAGCCATATTCCCCCAGACGGGAGGTGTGAGGCTTGAAATGCCTTCCACCATCGTATCATGGTCATTTCTGAATAAATGCGGGATATCTTCTTTAATCAATGAAGAATCCCCTTTTTTTAATATAATTTCATCGTTTCCCACAAGAAGGGTTAATGTTCCCGACAGAACAGTTACGATTTCCTCGGAATGATGGACAACCGGAAGTTCCGAATCCTGTGTATGGGGTTCGATGGTAAACCGGATCATTAGGCTTTGGGGCATAAATTTATGGGAAGGGAGAGGGCTTAGAAAATGATAAGTAACAGATTCCTGGTGGTTGTACATACGAATCTGCCGGTCTTCCCGAATTGTAAGTGCCTCATCTTCTTCATAGTCCAGCAACAGATAAAGCGGTACATCCAGAGCTTTGGCAAGCTTTCGAAGGGATGAGAGGGAGGGTTCTACCTGCCCGTTTTCTACCTGGGATATGTAGCCAATGGAAAGACCGGTTTCTTCAGCCACGATTTTCAATGTTAAATTTGCTTTTTTTCGATATTGTTTAAGTTTATTACCAAGCATGGTATCCTCCTGATAGTAGTGTCTGTGATTTAGTCTGTATTTTATTAGATTATAGCATATCTAAAAATAAAAGGGAAACATTTTAAGTAATACTAAAATTTCAGAAAACAATTGACATATAATTATATAAATAGTAATATAAATCTAAAATATTTATAAAAAGTTTAGTATTTATAAAAAAGGAGAAGCGGATATGAAGATTGTTGATTTGAAGTTGGAAAAAATTCGGATTCAGTTAAGCGAGCCTTTCCGGGTAGCATTTGCTGTTATTGATTATTCTGAAAATGTACTGGTGAAAATCATTACGGACGATGGGATTGCGGGATATGGTGAGGCAGCACCGCTGGCATTTGTGACCGGTGAAACCATTGAAGGGGTTATAGCGGCACTTCAGATGTTCCGTCAGGGACTGATTGGGGAGGATCCTCTGAATATTGAAAGGATACATGCTCTTATGAATGGTGCAATTGCAGGAAATACTTCTGCAAAATGTGCAATTGACCTGGCGCTTTATGATATCCGCGGCAAAGTGATGGGACAGCCTGTATATAAGGTACTGGGCGGATTTGCAAACCAGGTAGTCAACGATATAACCATTGGCATGGACGAAACTGAAAAAATGGTAGAAAAGGCCAGACATTACGTGCAGGAAGAAGGATATCATATCCTGAAGATTAAGACGGGAAGCAATCTGGAAAAGGACATAGAAAATATACATAAAATCCGGGAAGCGGTAGGACCCCATATCCGTCTCAGGGTGGATGCTAATCAGGGATATTGTGTAAGCGATGCGGTAAAAGCACTGGATGCATTTGAAAAGGCGGGTGTTGAAGCTGTGGAACAATGCCTTGTGGATTGGGATATGGAAGGCGCAGCCTGTATTCGCCAAAAAGCAAGAGGAATCAAGGTTATGCTGGATGAGTCTATTCACAGCCCGATTGATGCAGCAAAAGCCTGCAGGCTGGGTGCTGCCGATACCTTGAATATCAAACTGATGAAATGCGGCGGCCTCTATCAGGCAGAACAGATCAATGCAATCGCAATGGCTAATGGA
This sequence comes from Robinsoniella sp. RHS, assembly GCF_001029355.1. Taxonomy (NCBI): domain Bacteria; kingdom Bacillati; phylum Bacillota; class Clostridia; order Lachnospirales; family Lachnospiraceae; genus Robinsoniella; species Robinsoniella sp. RHS. The sequence goes on along the minus strand of NZ_JNGB01000015.1, from coordinate 154,179 downwards.
GTAAATTGTATGGTTGGGTGTATGCTGGAAACAAAACTTGCCATCACTGCCGGACTGAGTCTGGTTGCATCCAAGCAGAATATTACCGAGGCGGACTGCGACAGCTTTCTGTATTATAAGGATGAATCAACGGGCATGAGCGGCGGGTTTACCAGGGAGGGAGATATCTTTACCCTTTCAGATAAGCCGGGCTTTGGATTAGATATTAATTTCTAGAAGACTAAGGAGGAGGGTTTATAAAATGACATTACCTATTTTTAATTCGACGGAAAGTTTGCTGGCGGTTGTATTTATCATGATCGCTTTCAGTATGTGGCTGCAAAAGTATTCCGCCCTGAAAAGCATCGGTCCGGTACTGACCGTGATTGTGATCGGGATTATTTTATCCAACTTGAAAATTGTGCCGGGCAGCCATGAATTATATGGTACGCTGGGGACATATTGTATTCCAATATCAGTATCGCTGTATCTGCTGAATGTGGATTTCCAGGGCTTGAAAAAGCTTTCCAGGCAGCCATGGATCGCTATTATCTGTGCGGTTTTCAGTGTGAGCATCATCAGTGTCATATTTGGGGTAGTATTTGGAAATGTCATTCCGGAAGGCTGGAAAGTTGCAGGGATGTTCGTAGGTACCTACACAGGCGGAAGCGCAAATCTGACGGCAATTGCAGTAGGGCTTAATGCTGCACAGGAAACCATTGCTTCTGCAAATGCAGCTGATTATGTAATCGGAATCCCGGTACTGATTCTTTTATTTGCAATGCCGGCTATCCTTCGGAAAATGAAATGGATTGAAAGAGTATGGCCTTACCATTACACCGAAGCAGAACGCCAGGAAAGTGATGGTTCAGGCAGTCTGATGGGATCGGATACCTGGAGCATCCGGGATATTGCTTATCTGCTGGCACTTGCCATTACGATCTCTACAGTGGCAGGAATCATATCAGCTAAGCTTTTCCCAGAGTCTTTTATGAGTGCCGGTAAAATTCTTTTAAATACAACGATTTCTCTGATTATGGCACAATTACCTATGGTAAAGAAGCTGAAAGGAAATATGAGCCTCGGACTGTTATTCGGTATGATGTATCTCTCTACCATTGGTTTTATGGTGGACATCCGGGCATTTTTTGGATCCACACTGGCAATTACGCTGTTTTGTGCATGTGTAATTTTTGGTGCAATGGCACTTCATCTTCTGATTCTGCGCCTGTTCAAAGTGAAGTATGAATATGCTGTATTGTCTATTACAGGAGCGATTGCAGACGGGCCTACTGCTGCGCTGGTAGCGTCCGGCGGAGGATGGAATTCCCTTGTGGGAATCGGTCTGATTATGGGTGTAATTGGCGGAGTATGCGGAAACTATGTGGGAATTGGTGTTGCGTATCTGATTAAAATGCTGATCGGAGCTTAAAAGGGAGGCAGAGATATGGTTCAGTGGAAGTTTTATACTTCGGGAATATTGTATGGAATCTTCTGGCAGGAAGCGGACGGATTTTATTGCAGAACATTGGATTTTACCAGCGGGATACTGACAGAAACGGCTGTATTTGATGAAGCGGTGAATGAAAAATATAAGCAGATGAGCCGACTGGATATATTGAGGTTTCTAAGGCGTAAAGATACTTATGAAAAGATTTTCACCGGCTGTGACCAGCCTGAAGCGGATACGCCATTTGCGGAGCGCTATACGAAAAGGCTAGATGGCATCTGGGGACAGAGAGATATCAAGTTCCCTCAGAATTTCCTGGTATCGGAATCAGTTCTGGCCGGGGTAATCTGCCCGAACAGGGAATGTGCCTGGATACTGGTACGGGATGGGTATGAGAAAAAAACTGTACTGAAGGATTGGATAAATTATGACGGCAGATACCACAAGCCCTGTCCGGTCAGGTATGCCGGGATGTATGATGTAATCACCCGGGATGGAATTACACTGTCAACCGATGTCTATCTTCCGGGGAACGGGGATGGTCCGTTTCCAACCATGCTGGTGCGTACTCCTTACGAAAAAGAATCCGGTGCAGAAAATTATTTCCGCTATGTACAGCGTGGATATGCGGTTGTGATTCAGGATGTCCGTGGGCGAAACTTAAGCGGTGGAGAGTTCCTTCCTAATTATTATGAAGTGGAAGATGGCGATGATACTCTGAACTGGATTGCTGCCCAGCAGTTCAGCAATCAGAAGGTTGGGATGGTAGGAGGTTCCTATCTGGGGTATGTACAATGGGCAGCGGCAGCCAGTCAAAACCCTTATCTGTGTGCTATCTTAAGCATCGTATGTGCGGGAAGTGCGTTTGTGGATGTACCAAGAAGAGGCGGATGCTTCACCTCCGGAATGCTGGCATGGTCGTTTGCCATGTCTAAGAAGAAAATGGATCCGGCCCTTATGGTACGGGATGATTGGGAAAAGGTTCTGAATATCCGTCCCTTGTCCCAGGTAGCTCCTGAGGCACTGGGTTATGATATTCCCTTCTTACAGAAATGGCTGAAGCATACGGATAATGATGAACTGTGGAAGCGTTCGGACTGGCAGGCCAGGAATCCCAAACAGCGTATTGTGCCTGCTCTGATTATGTCAGGATGGTTTGATGATAATGGGATGGGAACCACTCAGGCGCTGGAACTGACAAAGGACTATCCGGAGGGAATGCGAAAAGTGATTCTTGGTCCATGGATGCACAGCGGCAATGCTAATTATGATATTCATGGAATACACATGGGCATGGATGCAGTACGATTTGATATTGACCTGATGTTTTTTAAGTGGATTGATCACTTTCTGAAAGGACGGGACAACGGGATCTGCAGCACTTCTCCGGTAGAGTATTATACACTGGGCGAGAATAAGTGGAAACAGGCGGACCGGTGGCCGATAGAGCATGCTAAGAAGAAGGTGCTTTATCTTTCGGGGACAGGCAATGCGTTAAGTGAAGCAGCTGGAAACAGTTTAAACGGAAAATCAAATGGCATGCTGACCGGTAATCCGGGTGCAGATGGCAGTGATACTTATAGCTATGATCCGGAAAATCCCGCTGTGCATCTGATTGACATGTCGGAAAATGAGCTGGAAGTTCCGGAAGATTATACAGAGGAAGAGAAACGAAGTGATGTACTGGTCTACAGTACGCCTGTTTTAAAAAAGGCAGTTACCATTACCGGAGATATGCTGGTTAAATTATACATCTCTTCGGATGCACCTGACACGGATTTTATTGTACGTATCACGGATGTACAGGAAGACGGGCGTTCCATTAAACTGGCTGACGGTATGCTGTGTGCCAGGTACCGGGAAGGATTTGAACAACCTGTATTTATGGAACCGGGGAAGGTGTATCCCATTCAAATCAAAACCACAAAGATTTCCAATACTTTTCAGCCCGGTCACCGGATCCGCCTGACGATTACATCCAGTGCGAAGAACTTTATTTTTCCAAACAGTAATACCACAGGTGGATTTGACAGTGAAGAATTCATGGTAGCGCAGAATACGGTCTATTATGGAAAACAGTACCCTTCGTCTGTGGAGATTATGGTGGAAGAAGCACTGTAAAATGATATAATAATAATAAAGTTGTTTATAACAGGAAAGAAAGCAGGGAGAAGATATGGCTAATGAATTTGATTCTGAATTTAGCAATGTGAAGTATCTTGACAAAGAAAATATAGTATTTTTAAAGTGGAAAAAGTTTTGTTGTTTTGGTGACTACAGAAACCCTACAACATTTGCGCTGAATTTATTACGTGAAAATCCAGGCAGCAATTTTGTGATCGATGCACAGAATGGATTTGAGGATGAAAAAGCGGATGTGGAATGGGGATTCTCCTTTCTGCTTCCGGAAATGGCAAAGACGGATTGCAGATATGTAGTTTTTATCATGAAAGAAGTAAATGAAATTGAAGAAGAAATGGATATGTGGACTAAAGAATTCAAGAAATATTTTGCAGTGAAAAAGGTGGAAAGTTTTTCCCAGGCGAAAGAATATCTGGAAATGGTTACTGTGTAAATTTTTATTTTTCTATTTTATTGATTATTTTTAAGTAGGTAAGCCGCTGGTCAAAAGATCAGTGGTTTTCTCATTTGCATATTGTTAACCAAAAAAATAAATTAGTTGACAATAGGACGGGGCTATTATATATTTACTGGTGTAACAGTTATTCAGATGAGAATAGATATTATATTTATAGGAGGTGAAAAATTGAAAAAACGATTGAAAACAAGTGATATGGTAATGTGTGCGTTGTTTACGGCATTGATTGCAGCAGGAGCATTTATAAAGATTCCGGTTCCGGTAGTTCCCTTTACACTGCAATTTTTATTTACCATGCTGGCCGGACTTTTACTGGGCGGTAAACTTGGAGCACTAAGCGTATTTGTATACCTGATACTGGGGCTCGCAGGCTTGCCGGTATTTTCCGAAGGAGGCGGTATCGGTTATATTTTCAAACCGAGTTTCGGATATATAATTGGATTTGCAATTGCCAGTTTTGTGACGGGAAACATGGTTAGAAAAGCAGGCAGTTTACATATGGGCAGGATACTTGCCGCCAATTTTACAGGGCTTGCAATCGTATACGGCGTAGGAATGCTGTATTACTATCTGATTTGTAATTTTGTCATTGATACGCCAATCGGTCTTTGGCCATTGATTTTATATTGTTTCATTCTGGCGGTACCGGGAGATATTTGTCTTTGTTTTCTGGCAGCGTTCATTGCAAAAAGATTAAAGCCTGTTATTAACCAGCTTTTATGAAAGAGGAGGAGCAGCATTGTATAGTGTAGAAGGTTTAAAGGAGAAAATTTGGAACTCAGGTACGATAAACAAGGAGGAGGCGATGTTTTTGGCTGAGGCGCCGCTGGAAGAACTTTGCAGGGCAGCGGATGATATACGAAAAAAATTCTGTGAAAATGCATTTGATATCTGTACCATCATAAACGGGAAAAGCGGAAGATGTTCGGAAGACTGTAAATACTGTGCCCAGTCCGCTTATTATCCGGCGAAAACAGAATACTATCCGCTGATGACATCTGAAGAGATCGTAAGTCAGGCAGTCTATAATGAAGAGCGCGGTGTACTCCGTTATTCAATTGTCACATCCGGAAAAAGGTTAAGTGATGAGGAAATAGACCAGGTCTGTGAAAGTATACGTCAGATCAGAAAGGAATCAAATATCGCTGTCTGTGTGTCCTTTGGGTTGTTGAATGAGACACAATACCGCAAGATCCGGCAGGCGGGAGCTACCAGAGTACATAACAATCTGGAATCATCCAGGCGCTATTTCAAAGAGATTTGTACAACCCATACTTATGACGATAAAATAGAGGCATTGCTTGCTGCAAAAAGAGCTGGTTTAAGTATCTGCAGCGGAGGGATCATGGGGCTTGGAGAAACTATGGAGGATCGTATTGACATGGTGCTGACACTGAGGGATCTGGGTGTAAAATCCATTCCGGTAAATCTTCTGAATCCTATTCCAGGGACCCCATATGAGGGAAAAGAAATATTATCTAATGATGAAATGTGCAGGATAACAGCTGTTTTTCGATTTCTGATTCCGGATGCGTCTATTCGGCTGGCGGGTGGAAGAGGACTTCTGACGGACAAAGGTGAGCAGTGCTTTTCCTCCGGTGCCAATGCAGCCATATCGGGAGACATGCTGACCACGTCAGGGATCAGTATCCGGCAGGATATGGAGATGTTAGAAAAATTAGGGTATAAGGCGGTGCTGTATCATGGGTAAGAGTATATTTATAACAGGAACAGGCACCGATGTGGGGAAAACTTTTATTACGGCACTCATAGTAAAAAAGCTGCACGAAGCAGGGAAAAAAGTGGCTTATTTCAAGGCGGCTGCCAGTGGAAATGTAAGATCAGAAAAAGGTCTCATTCCGGGGGATGCGGATATGGTCAGGAAAATTTCAGGCATTGATATGAAGCTGTCTGATATGATTCCTTATGTATATGAAAATGCAGTTTCTCCACATCTGGCTTCAAGAATAGAAGGAAATCCGGTAAATTTGGAAGTTGTAAAACAAAAATATGCAGAACTTTGCCGTCATTATGATTATGTTACCATGGAAGGAAGCGGTGGAATCCTTTGTCCGGTCTGTTTTGATGAAAAGGAAATCTGGCTGGAGGATATTATTAAAACCCTGGGCCTGAGTTCAATCCTCATTGCAGATGCCGGACTTGGTACAATTAATGCGGCAGTACTGACAGTTGAATATATGAGGCAGAAGGGATTGCCGGTAAAAGGTATTATATTAAATCATTATCATCCTCAAAATCCCATGGAAGAAGATAATAAAAAAATGATTGAACACAGAAGCGGCATACCGGTAATTGCATGTGTGGAGGATGAGTCCGGGGATCTGGATATAGAATTACCAAAGCTGATGCAATTATATGAGTAACGGAGGAAGAAGTTTTAAAGAAAATTTACATTCAAACTACTAATTAAGGAATAGCCCAAGCTAGCTTGCGCTATACAGGGGGATAAATATGAATTTAATTGAGAAGGACCTGAAGTATATCTGGCATCCATGTTCCCAGATGAAAGACTATGAAGAATTAAAGCCAATTGTAATTGATCGTGGAAAAGGCGTATATTTATATGACAAGGATGGAAAATCCTATCTTGATATTGTGAGCTCCTGGTGGTGCAATCTTCTGGGACATTGTAATCCGAAAATAAATGAAGGGATGAAGCAGCAGCTGGATCAGCTGGAGCATGTAATATTTGCAAACTTTACCCATGAACCTGCAATAAAATTATGTGAAGAGCTGGCTGGGATATTGCCGGAGGGACTCTGCAAATTTAACTTTTCCGACAATGGATCTGCAGCAGTAGAGTGTGCTCTGAAGATGGCATTCCAGTACCAGTATCAGACCGGACATCCAAAGAAGACGAGATTCATGTGCCTGAGCGAAGGATACCATGGGGAAACCATCGGTGCTCTGTCCGTTGGCAGCATGGACCTCTACGCTAAAATTTATCAGCCGATGCTAATGGATACCATACGGATAGAAGCTCCGGACTGTTATCGGTGTCCCTTTGGAAAATGCAGGGATGATTGCGATGGAGAGTGCATCTGCCATGCCGAAAAAGCATTTGAGGAATTTGCAGATGAGACCTGTGCAATGATTGTAGAGCCTTTGCTCCAGGGCAGCGCTGGAATGCGGATGTATCCTCCGGTTTATTTAAAGAAACTGCGCCGGCTTTGCGACCGTTATCAGGTACTTTTAATCGCCGATGAAATCGCAACGGGATTTGGCCGTACCGGCAGGATGTTTGCTTTCGATTATGCGGGAGTCAGTCCGGACATTATGTGCGTCTCCAAAGGACTTACCGGGGGCTATATACCAATGGCAATTACCATAACTACGGATCAGATCTATGATGCTTTTTATGCCGATTACAGTGAAGGAAAAGCTTTTATGCACAGCCATACATACAGCGGCAATCCTCTGGGATGTTCGGCAGGGCTTGCGGTACAGAAAATACTGCGGGAAGACCATATATTAGAACAGGCTGCCACAAGAGCATTTTATTTGAACAAAAAAATAGAAGAAGCTTTTTTGGATCATCCCAATGTAGGGGAAATAAGACATCTTGGATTAATCAATGCCATAGAGCTGACGCCGGATAAAAAGACAAAGTCAGATTACCCTTCCCAGCTGCGCATGGGTTATCAGATATATAAGGAAGCGTTAAAGAAGGGCCTGATCTTACGTCCTCTTGGCAATGTACTTTATTTTAATCCGCCGCTGATTATTAATGAGGAAGAAATCGATAAGGCAGTAAATATGTGCAGGGAGTCAGTTCGTGAAGTATTGAAAGACTGATCGTAGTATTTATTGAAGAAAGTATTCGACTGGCTCCAATCGGATACTAAGCGGGCACTGAGCTGAGAGATGCATTAGGATTTCTCAGCGAATGCCCGTGTAAAAACGTCTCTTAATCAGCAGATCCCAAACGTACAGCGCTTACTGTTGCAGAATATTTTTTCTATATCCATTAACCATATATTCTATCGTAAGCCCTATTTTTTGATTGATCTCGGCAGTTTTATGCACCGGGTAATTTAACGCCAACTCATTCAATGCACCTGAAATGCAATAGGTCATTAATTTTGTATCAACGTCATCCGCCAGGTAACCCTGATGTTTTAACAGGTCAATATGCGTCTGCAATACATCCATTGAATTTTCCAGGTCTGCTTTTCTCCAGGCATCCCAGCCGATCACAACAGGGGCGTCCACCAACAGGATACGCCTGCAGTTTTTTGCATTGGCGCCTTTCACAAAACCCAGACATCCAAATGTAAGCTGCTGCCACGGATCATCACTTTTTAATGCTTCTTTTTCAATATGTTTTGCAATATCTTTTTGAACAATCTCCAGTACCGCAAGGAAAAGTCCCTGTTTATTCTTAAAATGGTGATACACCGCTCCCCGTGTCACGTCAGCTTCCTCTGCAATTTTTTCCAGAGATACATCATAGTATCCATGTTGTGTAAAATGTTTTCTTGCAATTTTCAATAAGGCTGATGTCGTCTTTTGTCTGGCTTCTTCTCTTTTCATTACTGTAAACTCCTCCTTATTTTTAATTTTTCCTTACTTTTGATTTCTCATTCCGTGTTTGATGATCCATTCCTGTGCTTTGCTGGAGGGTGTTTTCCGCCATTGTGCAATGATAAGATCTGCCTTCTCCGGCGATTCCCGATATAAATCATTCAGATTATTGCCAACGCTTTTTTGTACAAACTTTTCAGGATCATCTTTTAAATTAGTGAGTATTTCTGTGTACCGTTCAAATTCATCCAATGCGGAAAGAAGTTTTATACCCCAGGGCAAGCGTATTCTTACACCTTCACTGGCAAGCCTGCGCACATGAACATTATCATCATGTGTCCAGAGGATCAGCTCATCCATTACTTCACCTGGATGCTCCTTCAGCAAAGGACGGATAGCAAACTCACCAGTAAAACGTTTTGTCAATTCTTTTAGGAAAGCCAGAGACTCCTTCCAGTTTTCGATTCCGTTACGTTCAACGTATCTCCCAATAGGCCAGAGCCACCATCCAAGGTTAAACATTCCTTCCGGCTGTGTTAATTCCGGGCCCAGCAGCTCATAAAAGGTTTGAATATTTTTCATATAATCATTCCCCATGCTTTTTTCCATGGCATCAACAATACAGTCAAATCTTGCAAATAATTCTTTGTCGTCAAGATTTCCGATTAAGTCACTGCAAAAGTTCTGTGAGTTGAAGTGGGGCATTACTGAGTACAGTTTTGAAGAAAGTTCCAGAACATATTCGTCATTGTAATGCTCTTTGTGCTTCATATGTATTACCTCCTTTTCAATGCTTTATCTTATATTAACATACGTACAGTATGTACGTCAAATTTTTTTTTCGGCTTTTGTAACCGTCAATGGGCAGCAGATTAAAGTCTGATTTTGGTGCTTGGAAACGGAAAGTAAAAAGCACAAATATTACATCTCACACACGGCTGATACATTTCAAATTAAATTTATATTTGGTAAAATATGTATACAGAACAAGTAACAGAAAAAGATGAGAAGCAAAGGAGAAGCAGGGTATGAAAAAAGGATTATTAGTAAAATTGTTGTCAATGGCAGTTGCAGCATCAATGATAGCAGCAGGCTGCGGTGCAGCCACAGAAACATCTGAAACAAAAGAGTCCCGGACTAACGGGACAGAAGCAGTATCGAAAGAATCAGCCAGTGGGACAGAAAAGGCCGGTGGCGAAACGGAAAAAGCCGGAAAATCAGCCGGAGAGAAAAGTGAGGGCGATATCCCATCGGAATTGACACTTTACACCTATTATGCAGACAGTGCAATAGAACAGGTTGACAGAGCACTGGAGATTATGAAAGAGACATATCCGGATTTAAAGATAAATATTGAACATCGGACGGATTCGGATGGAAGTGTCTTAAAAACAAGAGCAGCCGTTGGAGAATTGCCGGATATATTTGAATGCACCGGACAATTAACGGATCTGATGGTGAAATCAGGTGATTTGGCAGAATTAGATTCTGTTATTGAAGAGACGGGTTTCTTTGATAAGTATCTGGACGGAAATTTTGAAGTAAAAAGATCGGCTGACGGACATTTTTATGCTATATCATCAACTACACCGGAGTGCTGCCTGATGTTCTATAATAAAGAAGTATTTGCGAGACTGGGTCTGAGTGAACCGAAAAATTTTGATGAATTTAAAAATGTGGTAGAGAAATTAAGCGGGGACGGGATGATACCTTTGGCTCTGTTTGCACAGCAGAAATGGCCGGGGCTTCAGATGTTTGATATGGCAGTTATCGGGGAGGGCCAGCCACTTGGCATTACCGGTTTAGATGATGGAACTGCGAAAGTTACAGATCCTGAATATCTGGCAGCAGCTAAGAAGCTGTCTGAGCTGGTTTCTATGGGATTGATCGGCAAAGGTGCATTAAATACAAATGCCAGTCAGGCTTTCGAATTACTGGAGACAGGACAGGCAGGTATGCTGGTCAATGGCAGCTGGTTTTTCAATGATGCGGCAGTTGGGGGATACGGAGATAAAATAGGATATTTTGAATATAATCCCTTTGCCGACGCAGGAAAAGAAGAAGAAATGCATTGGAGAAAATCCGGCGGAACCGGTGCAATGGGAGGATATGGTGTAAGTGCAAAAGGAAAATATGTTGAATATTCTAAAAAAGTGTTGATATCATTTTTAGAGGCAAGAGATATAGCAAATGCAGAACTTGGTTCTCTCAGTGTGCGAAAAGAACCGGTAAAACCATTAGAACCAAGAGCAGAAGCATACCAGGCTTATGCAGACAGCCTTGATAAAATAGAATCTACGACTAAATATGAATGGGCTTTAAATAATCAGGAATTAATTACCGGTCTTGAAGATGCTTGTGAATTGCTGCTTACCGGATTAAGTACTCCCGAAGATTATATCGCAGATCTGGAGGAACGTATTTCTATGGCGCTTGGTGAATAGATCAGGAAACTTTGCAAGGAAGAAAGGGTAAGATGATGAATCCGTTATTTAAAAAGAAAAAAGCTGCTATGTTTCTGTTTGCTGCACCGGTTGTAATCTTATTTTCCATAATTATAGTGATTCCTCTGATACAATCTGCAGCAATGAGTTTTACGGAATGGGACGGTATTAATAAAGCTGTTTTTAATGGACTAAGTAATTATAAACGTCTTTTTACATCCAGAGATTTGAATGTTTCCATACGGAACAGTCTTTTATATTCTGCAATACTGACTGTTTATCAAATTGGTATTGGAACGCTTCTTGCATATTTTATTGTGAATTTCAAGATTAAAGGGAAACGGTTTTTTAAAGATGTATATTTCTTTCCGGTTTTGTTGTCCGTATCTGTTGTCGCTCAGCTTTGGATATCAATTTACCATGGTGATTTTGGTTTAGTAAACCAGCTGTCCGGCTTATTAGGATCAGATTGGAAGCAGAACTGGCTCAATGAACCGGTAAAAGGAATTATTGCGATTGTTATAGCAGAATCCTGGAAAGGAATGGGATATCATATGCTGATTATTTATGCAGCAATGAAAAATGTTCCTGATGTTTACTATGAAGCATCTATCATTGACGGGGCGGATAAAAAACAGCAATTTTTTCATATTACCCTTCCCCTGACAGTGTCCACGATAAAAGTCAGCGTGGTTATGTGCATTACTTATGGATTCAGGGCATTCGAAATGATATACCTGATGACTGGAGGCGGTCCCGGCAATTCCAGCTATACTATGCCAATCATGATGTATAAGGCATTATTCAGCCTGCAGAAATATGGTTATGGAAGTGCGATAGCAGTAGTTATAGTGGTGATTTGTGTAGGGATGATGCTTATTATAAATAAATTAACAGAACGTTTTGATGTGCAGTATTAACTGATTTGGAGGTATGGTATGAAGAAGATAAAATCTTCTGAGAGAAAAATAAAATCTTCCAGGATAATCGTATATACCATTATGATTCTCTACGGAGCGATATGTCTGTATCCGGTTATCTGGATGGGATTTTATTCATTGAAGAATAATGAAGAAATATTTGTAACGAATCCTTTTGGTCCCCCCATGATACCCCAATGGGGAAATTATATCAAAGCAGTAACACAGTTTGATATCCTTTTGTATTTTAAAAACAGCATCTGGGTTTCGCTGGCTGCTATGTTTCTTGGAATACTGTTTTGCCTGATGTTTACATACGTGGTGTCCAGAGTGCGGGTACGAACCACAAAAGCACTGCATTCTATGGTAATAGCCGGAATGTTTATACCGATACAGGCAGTTATGACACCTCTGGTTGTTATGGTGAAAAATCTACATTTGACAAATACATTGTGGTCTTTGATTGTTCCCTATGTTGCTCTTAGCTTTCCCTTTGGCGTGATGGTTCTTTATGGTTTTTACCGAAGCCTGCCGATTGAGTTAGAGGAGTCCGCTTACATGGAAGGAGCGGGTTTTTGCAAAACCTATTTTCGTATCATATTACCCCAGATGAAATCAGCGGTTTCCGTGTTGATCATTTATCAGTTTATATCCCATTGGAATGAATTCAGTCTGGCATTAATTTTAATTACTAAAAATGAGTTAAAAACACTTCCGTTGGGACTGGCAGGTTTTTATGGGCAGTTTTCTACGGATTGGGGACCGGTTGGAGCAGCATTGGTAATTGCAAGTTTCCCGGTAATCATTCTATATGTATTTTTCAGCAATAAAGTAAGTGATGCCATGGCTTTTTCCGGAATGAAAAATTAAATTCATTGTGGGGATACTCCAATCCCTTTATAATATTAGATGATATAACTTGCATTCTTTTGAATGTACGGGAGAGATTTTGATATTGCCTGTACCGGAGCCTGTTTAACACGCTCCGGCAATGTTAATACGGCTAAAAATAAGATGGAGGGAATGGATGAAAAAGAGATTACAAAACATGATGATTCAACAGCGAATCAGCTATTCTTTTATTATATTTTTTACAGTATTTGCAGTATGTGTCATCATTGGGCTGCGAGGGATTTACAAAGACCAGATGTATGAGAAACTCATTCAGGGAAGGAACTATGAAGATAATCTGATTGTGCAGCAAATCGGGATGTTGTCAACAAATCTGAATAGCTGCTGCAACAGTGTCATTGTGAATTTAAACAATACCACAGGTCTGAAAAAAAATAATTCGCTGTACCCGGATTTATATGACAGCGCAGCCAAACAGACGATATTAAATATTATTGAAAATAGTTTCCTGATGTTTCCAGATGTCAGTCAGATTGCTGTTTTGTATAGTAACGGGGATCTTTACCAGAAGGATCGAAACCGTTCTTATATTTGCTCGGACGGGAATGATGATTTAATTCATCAGTTTGACTCTATGGGAATATCGACTACGGGACAATGGTATTATTCTTTGCAAATGGAATCAGCCTTTTCAGAATTCAGCCTGCACTATGTAAAAACGCTGCGTGATGTAAAAGAAAACACGGATATCGGCTATGTGATATTGGAGTTGGATGAGCAGAATATTTATGATATTTATCGAAATAAGAATAGCAGTGAGGATGTAGAGTTTTATCTCCTGGACTATAATCAAATGATGATTTCCAGTGATGACCGGGACGCCATGAACAATATTAAAGCGATTTCAGCTTATGATTCACAACTGGATTATTCAAAAAATATCATCCGTAAGCTGGATGAGAAAATATCTGATACAGGAAACTATTACACCAGTGAATATCAGGTAAATGATTTATGGAATCTGGTATCTGTTTTAGATGTGAAATCCATGCTCTCCGATGTAAATAATATTACTATTGTGATCATCAGTATCAGCTTGGTATTGCTTATGATATTTTATATGCTTACAATCATGATTGCCAGGCATATAGCCGGACCGATCTCAGCACTATCAGAACATATGAGAAAATTCACGAAATCTTTGCCGGAGAAGCTGCCGGATATTGATACACATAACGAAGAAGGTGTACTGATTTCCAGTTTTAATCAGATGGTTGATATGAACCAGCAGCTGTTTGAAGATATTACAAATGAGAAGAAGGAAAAAAGACAGTTAGAGCTGGCACTTTTGCAGGCCCAGATCAAACCCCATTTCTTATATAATACATTAGATACCATATTTTGTCTGAATAGTATGAAACGTCATGCAGATGCCAGCCGGATGATAAAATTACTGGCGGGATATTACCGTCTGGTTTTGAATAAAGGACTGGACTGGGTCTGGCTGGATCAGGAACTGGATGCATTGCAGAAATATCTGGATATCCAAACGGTTCGTTATCAGGACAGTCTGAGCTATTCCATTGCCATGCCGGAAGAATTAAGTGCATTACATATCCCTAAATTAACCTTGCAGCCATTGGTGGAAAATGCCATTTATCATGGAATCAAACCCCGGAATGGTAAGGGACATATACTGATAACGGGAGAATTGGAGGAGGAGTGGGCTTACATCCGTGTGATCGATGACGGCATAGGGCTGACTAAGGAAAAGTTTGCGCTGATATTATCCGGGGAACAGCGAGAGACGGATTCGGAAAGTTTTGGATTAAAAAATGTGTCAGAACGCTTAAAGATTTTTTATGGAGAAGGAACCTGTATTCAGTTAGAAGATACCCCGCTTGGCACCAGTATTGTCTTGTGTATTAATTTAAAAAGGGGGGAAGAGCATGAGCTATAAAGTACTGTTGGTGGATGATGAGAGTATATATCTGGATTACCTTAGCCAGATTATAGACTGGGACGCTATGAAGTGTTCTATTTGCGGATATGCAAAAGACGGAGAAGAAGCGCTTCAGGTTATTCAAAAAGAAATTCCGGATATTATATTTATGGATATCAATATGTCCAGAATGAATGGACTTGAGGCATGTGAGGCAATCAAATCATGGAGCCTGGAATCAAGAGTAATTATTATGACAGCATATGATGAATTTTCTTTTGCACATCAGGCGATTAAGCTTAATGTTTTTGATTATCTTTTAAAACCTTTTGACGGAGAAGAACTGCAGGAGGCACTGGGCAAATGTATAGAAGACATTGAGACGTCAAAGAAAAACAAACAGATGCAGCAGGAGTTATTTTTAAGGGGGATAATAGAATTCCAGCCTGATTTGGATATTATAAATGGAGAAATAGCCCAAACCGGTTTGCCGTCGCTTGTTACCATGGTAAAAATAAGAAAGGGTTATGCAAATTATAATTTGTCAGTAATCAGGAACCTATTAAATCATTATTTGAACTGCATAGGTATCGAGAATTATTGCCTGAGAAATGATGGGAGCTGCATTACGCTTGTACATGTAATGAATTCCGGCGAGAGATCTATGGATGAAATAAAAATAAGTTATGCGAAGCTTTTGAAAGATGAGGCGGCTTACATGCTGGATTCGGTGGCCATGGGGAATATTGTACCCGGATTGGATCAATTACAGAATTCTTATAAACAGGCACAGATGGTTTTCGAGAACAGTATCAAGGTAGATGAAAAAATCGCCTGTTTTAGTGACATACAGAATCTAAGCAAAGAAGTTACATTTTACAGCACACAGGATGTGAACTTACTTATCAAGTATTTTGAAATGAGAGAATATGCAAAAGTGGATACGATTATAGAAAAAATGTTTGGACTATCGGAAAACCAGATGTTTTCGTTTCAATATGTGATTTCTATATATCATGCACTTTCAATAGGAGTCCATTCCTATTTTCATTATAATAAAGAAAATCAGCTTTCGGATTATATGCAGACTCAAGAATGTATAATTACGGAATTAAAGGATTGTTTTTCCTGTCATCAGGTAAAAGATATCATTAAAAATTATGTATATGAAATGCTGACAGACTGCACTTATATACAGATAAGCAGTAAAAAAGAAATATTGGTTACAAAAATTGAAAAATACTTACAGAGCCATTACAGTGAAGCAAATTTATCTGTTAGTAATATAGCAGAAAATTTATTCTTTGAAAACAGTTATATAAGAAGGGTTTTTAAGACGCAGACAGGCAGGACGATCATGCAGAGACTGGAAG
Source organism: Robinsoniella sp. RHS (assembly GCF_001029355.1). Taxonomy (NCBI): domain Bacteria; kingdom Bacillati; phylum Bacillota; class Clostridia; order Lachnospirales; family Lachnospiraceae; genus Robinsoniella; species Robinsoniella sp. RHS. Next base: position 138,075 of record NZ_JNGB01000015.1, on the reverse strand, counting down.
AGATACGAATAGAAAAAGCAAAAGAATTATTACGGGATGATCAATACCGATGCAGTGAGGTTGCAGAGATGACTGGATTCTCAGATCAGTTTTATTTTAGTAAACGTTTTAAACTGTTTTGTAATTGTACACCATCAGAGTATCAATCCGGATCTTTGCAAAGAAGGTAAACAAAATAAAATGTAGACAAACGGAGGAGTAAAATATGTTATATTGTAATAATTGGGATAAGATAATGGTGCGATATAAAGAGTATTGGGCATTAGAAAATCATGACCGTCCGATCTTAAGCATCCGGGCACCGAAGAAGGATGCCCAAAGCAGAGCAGAGTGTTTTCCTGGTTCTTTAAAGGAACAATGGATGGATACTGAGTATATGATAAAAAGCAATAACCGGGAAATGCAGAACACCTATTACGGAGGGGAGGCATTTCCAGCATTGAATCCAAACCTTGGACCGGATTATTTTGCGGCTTGTTATGGAACAGAGCTTGCATTTGGCGCGGATACCAGCTGGTCTATTCCATTTTTAAGTGATGATGATGTAGAGGAATATCAGGGATTTCTTCTCCAGACCCAGAATGAGTATTACCGTAAAATGATAGAAATGACGAAAGCAGCGGTAGAAGATGGAAAAGATAAATATTTGGTTGGCATAACAGATATTCATCCTGGGCTGGATGGGTTAGTATCCATGCGGGGGCCTCAGGAACTCTGTATGGATACACTGGATAATCCGGAGTTTATTAAAAAAGGAGCTATGGATCTGCTGGACGGTTTCAAATTCATCTATGACGAGCTGTATGCACTGACGACAGCATGTCAGAAGGGCAGTACTAATTGGATGGGGATCTGGCATGAGGGCAGATGGTATCCAACCTGCTGCGATTTTTCCTGTATGATATCAGAACAAATGTATGAAGAACTGGTGGTGGAAGAACTGGAAGAAGAGCTGAAATTCTTAGATGCCAGCATCTATCATCTGGATGGACCGGATGCTCTGAAGCATTTAGACCGCTTATTGAAAATAGATCATTTAAAGGGGATGCAATGGGTGTATGGTGCAGGACAGCCTACGGCTTCTCACTGGATTGAAGTATTGAAAAAGATTCAGGATGCAGGTAAAATGATTCAGATTGAGGTAAGGGCAGCAGAGCTGGAAGTGATGCTTGAAAATCTGCGCCCGGAAGGTGTGATGTATACGATAAATGCAAAATCACAGGAGGATGCAGAAGACTTGTTAAGAATAGCTTCTGTCTATAAGAAAAAGGTTTTCTAACCCTTTAAAGAGTAGAAATAAATGCTGCTTTGCAATAGAAAATATAAAAATAAATATTCATGAATAGACATAGCGTTCCGAATGCATTAAAATAAAAGCAAATGTTACTTCAAAAGAAGCTGACGATTACGTGAACCTGTAATTAGGTAAGGGAGGCTTTATGACAAATAAAGAAATTATGGAAATTGCTATGCAGCAATCAGCATTCGATCTGAATTGCAGTGTGGAGGATTTTAAGCAAGGTGAAAATAAAGTTGTTATATCAAAGGCAAATGACCAGGCAAGGCGTTATCTGGAGCTGCCTTTTTTCTGCAATCTGGTTTCTTATGGAAACAATATTGTGGCTTCTGTTGATCCCAGAGTGAAAGAGTTTGTTGCTGGTTACGTAAATCGTTTTCAGGTGGAACACTGCTTTGAAACGCCGGATATTCATGTGCTGTCAAAGGAATTTGAAAAATATGATAAGTCCATATGTTTTATGGCGGAATATTTTTTGCCGGACGTAACACAGGTAACCCCACAGCCCTGTGATTATGAAATTCGAATTCTGGAACCAAAAGATTTCGCAGAACTCTATACCGAAGAATGGAGCAATGCCCTTTGCGAGAAAAGAAAACACCTGGATGTGCTGGCTGCGGCAGCTTTTGACGAAGGTAAAATGATTGGAATGGCGGGCTGTTCTGCAGACTGCGATACGATGTGGCAGATCGGCATTGATGTTTTGCAGGGATATCGTAAAGGAGGTATTGCATCGGCACTGACCAGCAGGCTGGCAATCGAGGTATTAAACCGTGGCAAGGTACCGTTTTATTGTGCGGCATGGTCTAATATCGGTTCCGTCCGCAATGCAGTCAGAAGTGGATTTCGACCCGCATGGGTGGAAATGACAGCGATTGATAAGAAAAAGGTGGAGGAAATGATTAAGTGACAGCAGATAACATTCGAAGTAAGTGGAAATGCGAGTAGAGCTGATAAGAGAGGGCAGGTTACATGAGCAGGGAATTTAAAGAAATCATGAAGCAGTTATCCGAAATGGCGGATGACAAAAGAAAAAAATACAATAAAAAACTGGGGGCTGATGATAATCAATTTGGTATTGCCATGGGGAAACTGCGTGCTTTGGCAAAGCAGATTAAAACAAACCATACCCTGGCGCTGGAATTATGGGAGAGCAGAAATTATGATGCCATGGTCCTGGCCGCAATGCTGTTTGACAGTAAGCTGCTGCGGGAACAGGATTTTGAAGAATTAATAAAGGATGCATATACTTCTAATCTGGTTGATGAGCTCATATTCCGTGCTTTATCATTGAGCAGTTATGCGAAACAATATTTGAAAAAATGGGCGAAAATAGACGATGATCGAATTGGACAGGGAGGTTGGGATCTGGCGGTTGCACTTTTAATAAAGGGCGAATTGCCGGATGACGAAATCGAGGAATTACTGGTATATATAGAAGAACATCTGGCAGGTGCACCTGCTGCAAAGCAGTGGGCGATGAACCGTTTCCTGTGCGAAGCCGGAATCCGTGATGACAAGTATACAGACCGGTGTATTGCAATGGGAGAAAAACTTGGGATTTATAAGGAATTAAAAGTAGCAAAAGGCTGTACTTCGGCCTATGCGCCGGAGTGGATACAAAAAGGTATAGAGAACCGAAGAAAAGCCAATAATAGAAAGAACAATCATTGATAGAAAGAGGAAGAACAGTGAGCGAAATGGAAAATGAATCTCAAAAACAGGGGCAAAACCGCTTTTTAGAATTTATTATGGAGCGGGTGGCACCCGGCAGTGAGGAAGAGGCGAAAGGTCTTCTTACTGACAGTTTCTACAGAATGGATCAGGGTAAACTGACGAAAGAATACCTGGATGAATTTATGCCAAAGCTGTTATTGTTGTTAAAAGAAGAATATATTGAAGAAGTAACACGTGTTATGGTTGACTTTAATTCCAGAAATGTAAATTAGTGTTTCACATGAGAAATTCCGTAAGCAGACAGTGTCCTTGTCTTTCTGTCTGCTTACGGGATTTTTATTTTCTGGTTGCAGTATCCTGAAAGCAGAAATAATCAGGCCGGTGGCGGGATTGGGTAAATTCGAACATGACACCATCATCATTGTAAGTCTGACTGCTGATTACGGCCATACAGTTATATCCATTTAATTCCATATATTTTTCATCAATCTCAGTTACCCGCTCTACCGTCATAGTACGTTTACTGGTGACTATGGAGATATTTAGGATCTGCTCCAGATAGTCGTAAATGGAGTTTTGGGCTATATCAGCTGTAAGTCCTGTTACAACACTTTTCAGAAAATAATTGTGATCGATGATCAGGGCTTTTTGGTCCAGATAACGAAGCCTCTGAATATAATACAGCTCACTTCCTATCGGAAATCCGGTACGTTTTTCGATTTTTTCGTCACTGACCAGATCATCTACAAAACACAATACTTGTGTTTTTGCTGTCCTGTGATTACGAAGTGCAGATTCTTTAAAAGATTCAATCCCCGCCAGAGTGAAGGAATTCTGTTCCACAGGTTTGAAGATATTGCGGACACCTTTGCCATGCAGCGTCTGGACATAGCCCTCTGTAACAAGGCTGCTGACTGCTCTGCGTATTGTATTGCGGGAACAGTTATAAGTGGTTACCATGGTATTTTCCGATGGAAGCAGTTCTTGGAATGCAAATTCCCCGGATTCTATTTTTCGTTTAATATCCTGATAAATGATGTCGTATTTTGCTTTTGGCATATTAACACCCTTTCTATTCTTGTTTAAACATCTTTATACTATTATAAATCGGGTCAGGAGAATGTCAAGGAAAAAACTCATCCATTTTCAAAATCATCTTGTTATCATCGTATCCGCGGTTGCTGGAGAAGGCTGTCTTACCAAAGAGTGCTGCACTCGGCTCCATTGCATCGAATGAGATGGTATTTGCGTATTTATAATCCTTCTCAGAAGAATAAAGTAATTGACAGCAAACAGATAATTTGCTATTATTTTTGTAAGATATTGGTTTCGTGCAAAAGTTTATCTATTTTGGCTGCATTCATTAATTCCTATTAATAATTTAAGATTTAACTTCTGATTTCAGATTCAATTCTAAGCTTTATATCAAAGCAAAATTCACTTATAAAACAATATAAAAGGAAAACCATTATCTGTAATGCCGGAGCGTTTCTGTTTAATTGCGCCCTGTATTTGAAATAGGTAAATTCTGCATAAGTAAATAGAAAGAGAGGTTGTATGCAGGAAGAGAAACAAAAGCAGAATAGTGCCAATCAAATTGAAGACTCGGCAATGAAAACGATGGTTCGTTTTTTTGCAGATGAGATGCTTCCCTATTTGGGAATCCAGGGCAAGGTGAAACGGATTGCTCCAACAGAAGAAATTCATATGGAAATAAAAAGGCTGTATGAGGATATGAATCTGGTAATGGAAGATGGAACCTGGAAACATTTTGAGTTTCAGTCAACAAATGGCGGAATTACGGATTTAAAGAGATTTCGCGTCTATGAAGCAATTACCAGCCAGCAAAACAAAGTTGCTGTAGTTACCTATGTTTTATTTTCGGGGAAAATTAAAAATCCCAAATATCAGTTTACGGAAGGCATCAATACATATCGTGTAATCCCGATTGTAATGCAAAATAAGAATGCGGATCATATTATCAAAAGATTATTGAAAAAGCAGAAAAAAGGCAGGCCTATTTCACGGGAGGATTTGGTCTCTCTGGTATTAACACCACTGATGCAGGGAAAAATACCCATCAAAGACCGCATAAAAAACGCTTTTCAGATATTGGAAAAAGAGAGGTGCATGAAGGATGAAGAATCACAAAAAATCCAGGCTGTAATTTATGCATTGGCTGAGAAATTTTTGAAGTATGAAGAAATGGATGAAATAAAGGGGGTGATAAATATGACAAGGTTAGGACAGATGTTAGTAAATGATGGTATAGCGCAGGGCTTAACCCAGGGAATAATCCAGGGAATGTCTCAGGGAAAGGCAGAAGCCGTTCTGGAAATTTTAAATATTAAGGGAATGATATCAGCTGATTTAAAGCAAAGAATTGTCACAGAAAAAGATGTGGATGTACTGACAAAGTGGATTAGGTTAGCGATGGTTTCAAATACCGCTGAGGAGTTTCAGAAGCAGATGCAGTAATGGGAAACTACGCTGAATGAATGGGTGCAAATTTTTGCAGAAAAATGGAAGAGGTATCCTTTTTGTGATTTTTTAATTTTCTCAGACAGGTAAATGAAGCAGGAAAGTAAAGACCAGGTGAAACAGGAAGCAAAGAAAAAGCAGAATCCGCTGCAAAAAGGAGTATCAAATCTGGCTGAAATTTTTGCGCCGCTGATACCTGCAATTATTGTAGGCGGTTTAATTCTCGGATTCCGTAATATTATTGGTGATGTTAAATTTCTGGAAGGCGGGACCAAGACACTGACCGATGTTTCCGTGTTCTGGAGCGGGATATACAGTTTTCTCTGGCTGATTGGAGAAGCGGTATTTCATTTTCTTCCGGTTGGAATCGTATGGTCTGTCACGAAAAAAATGGGAACTACGCAGATTCTTGGTATTGTGCTGGGAATTACGTTGGTCTCTCCGCAGCTGCTCAATGCCTACGAGGTAGGGCAGGCGGCAATGAAGTACTGGGATTTTGGCTTCTTTCAAATGCAGATGGCGGGATATCAGGGACAGGTTATACCTGCGATACTTGCCGGATTTACCCTGGTATATCTGGAGCGGTTTTTTAAGAAAATCACACCTGCGGCTATCAGCATGATTGTGGTTCCGTTTATGTCATTGCTGCTTTCCGTTATCGTTGCCCATGGTATTTTAGGTCCGATTGGATGGCAGCTGGGTTCCTGGATTTCGGCAGGCGTTTATGCAGGGCTTACTTCAAGCTTCCGGGGATTGTTTGGAGCATTCTTTGGATTTATTTATGCACCTTTAGTAATTACGGGGCTGCATCATATGACCAATGCAATAGATTTACAGCTGATTGCGGATTACCAGGGCACAATTCTGTGGCCTATGATAGCCCTTTCCAATATTGCACAGGGCTCCGCCGTTTTAGCTATGATTGTATTACAGAAGAAGAATGAACGTGCTCAGCAGGTAGCAATACCGGCATGCATTTCCTGTTACTTAGGTGTTACCGAGCCGGCAATATTCGGTGTCAATTTAAAAGCAGGTTTTCCGTTTATCAGCGGAATGATCGGTTCCGGTATAGCAGGCGCACTGGCGGTAAGTACCGGGGTAATGGCTAATGCAGTAGGCGTTGGAGGTATTCCCGGCATTCTTTCCATTAAAACAGAGTTTATGGCGGTGTTTGCCATTTGTATGCTGATCGTACTGGTAGTACCATTTGTTCTGACATGGATTATGGGGAAAAAGAAACTTACTTTACAGGAGAGAGGGATCGCGGCAGCAGAGGTGGATACAGCTAAAGAAATGGATGCCGCTGCTCCTTCCAAAAAAGAACAGGTTCTGATGTCTGTTTTAACCGGTAAAATTATTCCGATTGAGGAAGTACCGGATGATGTGTTTTCACAGAAAATTATGGGAGAAGGTGTTGGAATAGAACCGGAGAGCGAGACAGTAGTTGCACCTGCGGACGGATCCGTAAGTGTTGTAATGGAAGATTCCGGACATGCCTGCGGTCTTGTACTGGAAAATGGAATGGAGATCCTGATTCATGTAGGGATTGATACTGTAGATATGAATGGAGAAGGATTTGAACTCTTTGTAAAAGAAGGAGATACCGTTCGCTGCGGCGATCCATTGATTCGCTTCTCAAAAGAGAAAATTAAAAAAGCCGGTCATCCGGCAACTACGGTATTTATTGTAACCGATGAAGGGAATGCATCTAATATACGCTTCCTGTCTAACTTGCAGGCAGAAGCAGGAGAAACTGTTATTGCGGCATATGAATAGAGGAGGATGGCACCATGACAGATTTTAAGAAAAGCACAGTTTATCAAATTTATCCAAAATCCTTTGCTGACAGTAAAGGAAACGGAACCGGTGATCTGAGGGGCATAATCAGCAAACTGGATTATTTGAAAGAATTGGGGATAGATTACATCTGGCTGACTCCTTTTTTTCTATCACCCCAGAAGGATAACGGTTATGACGTTGCAGATTATTATCAGATTGATCCTTCTTACGGGACAATGGAGGATTTCGAAAATCTGGTAAAAGAAGCGGCGAAAAGGGAAATATCACTTATGCTGGATATGGTATTTAACCATACCTCAAACCGTCATGAATGGTTTCAAAAAGCATTAACAGGTGATGCGAAATATAAAAATTATTACATTTTAAAAAAGGGAAAAGGATCTGGAATTCCACCAACGAACTGGGAAAGCAAGTTCGGTGGTAATGCCTGGGAGTATGTAGAGGCATTTGACGAGTATTACCTGCATTTATTTGATGTATCCCAGCCAGACCTGAACTGGGATAACGAGGATGTACGAAAAGAAATGCAGGAAATAGTTCAATTCTGGATGGGGAAAGGTGTGAAAGGATTCCGGTTTGATGTAGTGAATCTGATCAGCAAGGAAGCATTTGAAGATGATTATGAAGGGGACGGCAGAAGGTTTTACACCGATGGTCCCAATATTCATAAGTATTTAAGAGAGCTTAATGAAAAGACATTTGGAAAAGAAAAAGGAATAATTACTGTAGGGGAAATGTCCAGTACTTCTATGGAAAACTGTTATCAATATGCTGGAGAAGATGGAAAAGAGTTTTCCATGGTTTTTAGTTTTCATCACCTTAAGGTGGATTTTATGGGGAACGAAAAATGGGTACTGATACCTTATGATTTTGCAAAATTAAAGCAGATCCTATTTGACTGGCAGACGAATATGGCAAAAAATCATGCATGGAATGCGGTGTTTTGGTGTAATCATGACCAGCCAAGAGTGGTTTCCCGTTTTGGGGATACGAAAAAGTACTGGAAAGAATCTGCGAAGATGCTGGCAACGGTGATTCATTGTCTGAGAGGAACCCCTTATATATACCAGGGAGAAGAATTGGGAATGACTAATGCAGAATTCGAAGATATCTCCCAGTATCGGGATGTGGAAAGCCTGAACCATTTTCAGATCCTTCAGGAAAAAGGATTAAGCGAAGAACAGGCATATCAGATTCTTATGGCACATTCCAGGGATAACAGCCGTACTCCCATGCAGTGGAGTGAGGAAACCCAGGCAGGATTTACAAAAGGAGAACCATGGATAGAGGTAAATCCTAATTATAAGAAAATTAATGCCAGAGAGCAGTTGGATGATCCGGATTCGATCTTCTATTACTATAAGAAATTGGTCAGCCTGCGTAAAGATTATGAAGTGATCGCCTATGGGGATTTCGAAGCGCTGGATATAAATAACCCATCTGTAATGGTTTACAAGCGCACCTATAAAGGTGAAGTACTAGTGGCAGCAAGTAACTTCTATGGAAAAGAAGCAGGGTGGGATCCGGGAATGGATCTGGGGGATTATCAATGTCTTCTGGGAAATTATGATGGGCAGGGCCTTATGAAAAGTTATGATAGCCAGGGCCTTATGAAAGGTTATGATAGTCAGGTTCCTGAGAAAGTGACGGTTCTGCGTCCATATGAGACAAGGTTATATTATAAGAAATAAAAGTATATGATTATAAAAAGCAGCCGGAAACAAAAATGATTTTTTATTAAAATCAGATTTGATCCGGCTGTTTTTATATTTCTTTAGACTTCTGTTTTCCAGAAACCATGCAGATTGCAGTAAGCATAAGCTGCAATTGCTTCATCTCCGTCAGTTAATACAAAATTTGCTACCGGCTCACAGGTTGGACAGAGATTTATTCTCTGACAGCCCATTTTTGTCTGCAGATACACCCATGCAATGCTGTGCTCTTCTGTCATTGGGTGATAGATACTGCCGACTTTAACAGTAACCTGATTACCGCTGATTTCAATAATGGGAAGATGTTTTTCCGAAGCACCCTCAGATGTATTGGGTTTCAGTTCGGTAAAATCCTGACAGGTACAGGATGCTGTTGGGTTGCCGGGACTGATCACTTCAAGGACGAGATGGTTTTCTCTATCAATAATAAATTTTGGTTCTAAATGCATGTTGATTCCTCCAATTCTTATATATTACCCTGTTTATTTTTGCCTTAAATAGATATCTTATGTATAGGGAATGATTTTCTTTGAAAAATGAAATAAAAGAAACGCTTGGCAAAACAGTAAGAATATAATATAATGTGTAAAAATAATCGAAATACTGACACCCCGTGAACAGGGGAATTATGAACAGGAGATATAAATAGGAGGCGGACCCAGGTGAAACGCTGTATTGCATAAACTGGAATAGTATAAAAGAAAATCAGCATAAAAACAGGAGGATTTGAAATGACTATTCCAGTAAATAAAATATATCCAAGAAGTAATGATAAAGAGACCGTATATTTAGACCAGGTAGTAACAAACCCAAATATCAAAGTAGGAAAATACACCATCTATAATGATTTTGTAAAAAACCCTGCAGATTTCGAAAAAAATAATGTTCTGTACCATTATCCCGTGAATAAAGACAAGCTGGTCATTGGGAAATTCTGTTCCATTGCCTGTGGAGCAAAGTTCATGTTCACCAGCGCCAATCATGCTATGGGATCTCTTTCTAACTATACATTTCCCATTTTTTTTGAAGAGTGGGATTTAAAGAAAGAACATGTAACTGATGCATGGGATAACAAGGGTGATATCATGATTGGAAATGATGTCTGGATCGGATATGAAGCCGTAATTATGGCAGGCGTGCATATCGGAGATGGGGCTGTAATCGGAACCAGAGCGGTAGTAACAAAGGATGTGCCGCCCTATACCATTGTAGGCGGAGTTCCCGCAAAGAAGATTAAAATGCGCTTTGACAGGCAGACAGTGGAAGACCTGCTGGAATTAAAATGGTGGGATTGGACGAGTGAAAAAATAAAGAAGAATCTTTCTTTGATCATGAGCGGAGAGATTCGTGGATTAAAGTGTTTTCTAACTAGAGAGGAAAGTTTGTGAGTATATCGCAGATTTATCTGCGATATACCACAGGGTAGAACCATGAACTTTAAAAACCTGATACATACACCGGAGTATAATTTCCTCTGGCAGGATGAGCATCTGGGAAAGAACCTGATTCTCCTTTCTGTTGCAGGAAGCTATGCGTATGGAACAAATAACGAATTCAGCGATTATGATGTCCGTGGGATTACCCTCAACCGCAAGTCGGATCTGATCGGACTGAGCAGCTATGATCAATATGCAGATGATAAAACAGACACTACAATTTACACTTTTAACAAGATTATAAAGCTGTTAATGGACTGTAATCCCAATACCTGTGAAATGCTGGGACTAAAACAGGAACATTATCTGTATTTATCCCCGGTGGGCCAGGAACTGCTGGATCAAAAGAAATTATTTTTATCAAAGCGCGCTATTCACTCCTTCGGCGGTTATGCCGGTCAGCAGCTGCGAAGACTGCAAAATGCTCTGGCAAGGGATACAATGCCCCAGGCAGAGAAGGAACAGCATATATTGCGGTCTGTAGAAAATGCCATGTACAATTTTCAGGAGCGTTACGCACAGTTTGGAAATGGAAGTATCAATATTTATCTGGACCAAGCTGTAAACCCTGAATTTGAGCAGGAGATTTTTATGGATGCAGATTTGTCCCATTATCCATTGAGAGATTACCGCAATATCTGGTGTGAGATAAACAATGTGGTAAAAGAGTATGACAAAATTGGTAAACGCAATCATAAGAAAGATGAAAATCATCTGAATAAACATGCGATGCATCTGTTGCGGCTTTTTATGATGGCCATTGATATTCTGGAAAAAGAAGAGATTTGTACTTACCGGGAAGAAGAGCATGATTTGTTGATGAGTGTCAGAAATGGAGCATTTCAAAGAGAAGACGGCATGTACCGGGATGAGTTTTATGAAATATTGTCGGGTTATGAAAAACGATTGGATAATGCGGCGAGAAATACCGGTCTGCCGGATGCACCTGACAAAAAGAAAATCGAAGATTTTGTTATGAGTGTTAATGAAAGAGTAGTTAAAGCGTAAATAAATTCGTATATGTATTGAATGGGAAAGGTAATTAAATGAAAAGATAATTTAAGATGCCCTGCAGTATTGTATAACAATAATGCAGGGTAGTTTTAATTGCAATCAGATATGCCCTGAATTCTATTTTTCATCCGCCACAGAACGTGTTTGAAAATTCATTCATGTTATCAGCACATTTTACTTAGCTTGGAATCTGCAGTTTCTGCCCGATTAAAATAAAGTTTGGATTTGAAATATGGTTAACAGATACAAGAGCGCTGATTGTAGTGTTGTATTTAGCGGCTATAGCCCAGAGGGTGTCGCCGGATTTTACCGTATACCATTGAACCGGTTTTGAAGAACCGGAATCCGGCGTACAGGGAATTCTGAGTTTTTGGCCAGGATAAATCAGATTCTCATTGTGAATCTGATTCAGTTTTACAAGGTCTGCAATACTGGTATGGTAATTTCGTGAAATTGCCCAGAGTGTATCCCCTGGTTTTACCGTATAGGTCAGGTACGTATCTTCAGACGGTGTATTATCCGGTATGGGAATGCGCAGTATCTGACCGGGATAAATAAGATTGGGGTTTGCAAGAGCATTTTCGTTTGCAATTGCGGTAATACTGGTGTGATAGAGCTGGGCAATATTCCAAAGTGTATCACCGGATTTAACCCGGTATTCCACATATGAAGTAGAGGGTTCCGGTGGGGGAGGAACAGGATTTACCGGGCCGCTGTTGTCCAGAAAGATGCCATCGGTAAAATAGTCCAGATCGACATTTGTACTGATTCCCGGAATCCTGCCTGTGTCCGAATGCTGCCAGCCAACCCAGAAATTCCAATTTGAATTATCGGATGGGGAAGCTGCGCCATATTCGGCTACCCACAGTGGGTAGGCAGTAATCGCTCCGCTAAATGTGTAACCTGCATTATAGGAATCACTATAGACCACAGCTTTCTTGCCGCTTAACTGTTCTACAGTCTGGATAAATGCCAATCCAATGGCATTTATTTCTGTATCTGTCAGATATTGCAGATCTTCAAAATCCATAGCCAGCCTGCAGTCGAAGTCCTTGTCTTGGATAGTGTTTACAAAAAATTGTGCCTGATACTGTGCCTGGGAGATGCTTCTTGCGGTTACATAATGGTAAAAGCCAATGGACAGCCCGGCAGCAGAGGCCTTGGCGTAATTGTCTTCAAATTTTGGATCAATATAATCGCCACCTAGGCTGGAACGTATATAAACAACCTGAATTCCAGAGTCAGCAACCTGTTCAAAATCAATATCTTCCTGATAAAAGCTCACGTCAATACCAAGGTAGAGGGGATGTGAGGAAGGAGGAATCGCACAAACAATAAATACAGGAAAAAAAGAAAACAGCAGTAACGTAGATAAGAGAATGGCTAAAATTTTCTTGAGCATAAACCCTCCTTTGTCAAATATTCGTTTTAAGATAATATATGGTACAAGAAAAAAATTGTTATGAAATCATTGCAAAGAAATGAAAAATGAGAGTAGAGTAATTCAAAAGTGACAGAAAATAAAAATGTGCCGGATAATAGAAAAGCACCCGGATTTAAAATAATCCGGATGCTTTTGCGGCTATGAATTCTTTTTCTTCTTCTTTTTACTTTTACTTTTACTTTTTGTACTGGATTGTGCTGCTGCTTCTTCTTCCTCTTTGTCCAGTTCGTTTACCATGTGTTCCATAACGGATTTACAGGACTGGGGAAGTTCGGTAACATCATAATTATTATAACCTTTGTTTTCCATATTCAAATCTCCTCTCTTTTCATGCATATACTTTGCATAAGTGTTATGGCAATCGCCTGCCATATTACTTAGTATGCACAGCAGGCAATTTCTTATGAGAGTGTATTATCGTTTAAGACTTCAGTATTCAGCAAATCTGACCTTTTCGCACAATGTAAAACTTCAAATTGTAAAATTATTACATTAATTGCAGCATTTAAGGCATTCATAACAATATCAGCAATGACCGCCAATCCAAGTGCTTCTGCGGGAATTCCGGCCTGTATAAAAAGAACGGCATAACCTGCAAGAAATCCACCGGGAATAGATGGAGCTGCCGCAGCCAGTGTAAATGACACAATCATGGTAATAACCAGCATAGCAATGGTTATTTTGATCTCGAATGCCTGTGCAGCAAAAACAGTAAGCAGTATTAAATGCACCACGGTAGCAGGTTTAAATACCACACTTCCAAAGGAAATGGTAAATTTAGAAAGGCGGTGGTCAATACCCAGTTTCTTATCGCAGTTGTTTCGCATATCAGAATAAGCTGCGGATGAGGAAGCATTTACTAAGGCAAGAAAGGAGGAAGGCATAATTTTCTTCAATATACGGATTGGCGAAATTCCCTCTTTTACCTTTACCGATACCAGATACAGGAGGAATACAATTGCCATGCATAGCAGATAGACACCTGCCATTTGCAGCATATATAAAAGAAGAGGTATGTAATTGCCTACGATAAGCCGGTAAATACTTAAAAAAACGAAAGCCGGTGAAACGGCGGAAATAAATCCTAAAATACTTTGCGATATAGCATTGCATTGTTCAACTAACTGTCCGGCAATGCTGATCCGGTGTTGCAGCAGTACCATTGCCATTCCCACAAGTACAGCCAGAACAATGATCTGTATGGCATTTCCGGTCTGGAACGGGTCGATGACATTTTCCGGAATGGCATCAAGTAGCAGTTGAAAAATGGATTCTGCCTGAATGCCGTCTGCACCTGTTGAGGGAAAATGCACCTTTGTGAACAAGGCTGCCGCAATCCCTCCTAATATGGTCATTGTTATGAGAATTGCGCTAAAGTGCTGCAGTACTTTTTTGCCCACACTTCCCAGCCGGTTCGGTGCTCCGATATGGTAAATTCCCCATACAACGGCAAAAAACAGCATAGGACAGACCACCGTTGTCAGAATACCGGCAAATGTGTCAAATAGAGGGATTGCTGCCTGGTTCAGCAGAAAATCAGAGGCTTCTATAGGCAGGTAATGGGTTACCACACCTGCGGCCAGTGCCAGGATGATCGCAATTGCGATAGGCAAAAATGGGTTGGAAGCCTTGAGCTTGATACTAACTGAAACAATATTCATTCCCTTGGAGTACACATAGCCGCACCCGCTGCCAATAGCCGCAAGAAACGGCTGGCTGAAAAATGCATCTCCAAACTGGTCATCATCATTCTGCTCGTAAGGGTTTGCCTCTTTGCCCTGTACCTTCAGTGTTATCTGTATTTTTTTCAGACGTGTCTGGATAATTAATTCCCCGGAATTGGGTGCCAATCCTTTTTCCATCCAGCTATCCAGTGCCTTTTCCAAAGAGAGACGTATCTTTAATATTTCTTCCGGTGCTGCAGAAAGCTGCTGCAATGTTTCTTCTATGAGATCTGCAACCATATCCGCATTCTGTTCCGACAATATAAATTTCTTTGTTATTAACATCTTGCTATCACATCCTTTTCGGGAGCAATCTAAGAGATTTTGTTAGCCGCTCTGTATATTTATATTATGTATAAGTTTCAAATTATATTAAAAGAGTATACCATACCTGATGTAGAAAACAATAAAAAATGTATGTGCAATCATTTATAAAAAGTGAAGATAAACTTATGAAAAGGTTAAGATTGATTCTGAAAGTTAAGGAAAGTATACGCGTCCGGAGTAGGAAATAATAACTTTATCAAAGAATCCCTCAGATAACATTGCTATTTGCGTTCATTTAAATTATAATAAAATAAGAAAAATTACGCAATAAGTGCCAAATGAAGGAGAAGATCGGGAGATTGGAAAAAGGGAAAGACTACGACGAAATAATGAAGGACTATCCGGAACTGGCAGAAAAGCTGAACCGGGCTTCCAAAGAAAGGTTGTTAGATAAGAGAAATATTGACGGGGTTGCAAGAGCGCTGTCCCGTTATGTTTACAAAAATAATTCTGCAGCAGATATAGTAATAAAGGCGGTAAAAGAGGGACGCTGGCTGCAATTGGAACTTCTGTATGGCTATTATAGCGGGTTTGAAGATGACCGAAATGAGGGCGGATGTGCAGTAGCGGATCTGGAACAGCTCTTGAAAGAACTGCTTCGGAGTCTATTGTATTAATTCACATGATATGAAATGAAAAGAGGGCAACAAAAAAATGAGAGAAAAAACATTTGCAGTATTGATCGATTCAGACAATATTTCTTCAAAATATATATCTTGTATTCTGAATGAAATGACCAAGTACGGAGTCATCACATACAAGAGGATTTATGGAGATTGGACCAGTGCGCAGACGACGAGATGGAAACAGGCACTCCTTGAGAATTCTATTATGCCAATCCAGCAGTTCAGCAATACCGTAGGGAAAAATGCAACCGATTCCGCATTGATTATTGATGCCATGGATATATTGTATACCAATAATGTAGATGGTTTCTGTATCGTTTCCAGCGACAGCGACTTTACACGGTTAGCGGGGAGGCTGCGGGAATCCGGCAAAGATGTAATCGGAATGGGAGAGGAAAAGACTCCAAGATCTTTCCGTGCCGCCTGTACGGTATTTACGAATCTGGAGATTTTGCTGGAGCAGGATGAAGAAACACAGGAAGAAGTCTTTGTTCATAAGAGCCGGTTAAGTGACAGCTCTATCGGCAGCAGAAGCCGCCTGGGAGACAGCCAGCCGGGGATGGAAGACAGCAGTATTATCAGCAAACGTGTCATTGAGAATGACATCGTATCCATTATAACAGAAAATGATGACAAGGACAGAATGACCGGCCTTGGGGAAATCGGAAGCCGGCTGGTGAAGAAATATTCGGATTTTGATGTCCGTAATTATGGATACAGTTCCCTGTCAAAGTTTTTGGAAGAAATGGAAAGCTTTGAACTTACCAAGAACAATAATGCCATCATGGTTCGTATGAAAGATAACAATATTAAGAAAGAGCAGCTGTCGGAATATGCCATTAACCTGGTACGAAGCAGCGGCAGGGAAGGCATGGAACTGGCATTCTTAGGCAATCGGATTCACCGGAAATTTGATAACTTTAAAGTGAAGGATTACGGTTATGCAACTTTTGCAAAATTTGTACAGAGTATTGGGCAGTTAGAAATAATTGAAAACCGAACGAAAAATAAAATTGTACATTTAAAGTCGAATGATTAGAAGTATGAGGTACTAATCAATTGCTTTAAACAAAGATACAGATACCGGAGATAAGAAATTTATATATAATACATTTACACAAAAGACAGTAAGGAAAATACATGACAGAAAAGACAATAAAGATCATTAAGGACTTTGATATAGCACAGATTGCTGATTCCGGGCAGTGTTTCCGCTTGAACAAAAGGGAAGACGGCAGCTATTCCCTGATAGCCCGGGAGCGGTATCTGGAGATAGTGCAGCAGGAGGAAGAAATCACTTTTTTCTGTGAAGAGAATGAATTTCGTGAGATCTGGGATTCTTACTTTGATCTTACGACAGATTATGGAGCATTTAAGGCACAGATTGAAAGTAAGGATCTGTACATGCAAAACGCTTGTGCATATGGCAGAGGGATCCGCATCCTGCGCCAGGAGCTTTGGGAAATGGTAATTACTTTTATCATATCCCAGCAAAACAACATTCCGAGGATTAAAAAATGCGTAGAGTCTCTTTGCAGAGCCTATGGAGAAAAAAGAACAAATTTCCGGAATGAAACATATTATACGTTCCCCAAACCGGAGGCGCTTGCAGGTCTGGGTGAAGAGGATCTGTGTTCCTGCAGCCTGGGGTACCGGAATAAGTATATCAGAAAGACCGCAGATATGGTCGTAAGCGGAGGTTTTGATTTATACCGTCTCTATGATTTAAATTATGAGGATGCCAGAAGAGAACTCTTAAAGTTATGCGGAGTTGGAATAAAGGTGGCAGAATGCATATGTCTGTTTGCACTGCATCATATCGATGCATTTCCCATAGATACCCATATTCAGAAGGTATTAGACCGTCATTATCCGGAGGGTTTCCCATTTTCAAAGTATCAGGGATTTGCCGGAATTCTGCAGCAGTATGCTTTTTATTATGATGTTGAGGGCTATTGATTTCTGCGGACGGCTGATGTATACTCTATTTGAATTTTTTAAATTTACCAAAGAATAAAGGAGTAATTTCATGAATATTGTAATGTTAGAATCCCTTGCAGTCAGCGAGGATATATTAAAAAGCTATATAAAACCGCTGGAAGAAGCAGGACATACCTTCCACGCATATGAAAAGAGCAGTGATGAGGAAGTATTAAAGGAAGAAAGCAAAGATGCGGATATCCTGATACTGGCAAATATGCCGCTGAGACAGGAAGTAATTCGCAATTGCAGCCATTTAAAATTTATAGATGTGGCATTTACCGGTGTAGATCATGTAGATCTGGAGGCCGCAAAAGAAATGGGAGCTGCCCTTAGTAACGCTTCCGGATATTCAAATGAATCAGTAGCAGAGCTTACGCTGGGCATGATACTCTCACTTCTTCGAAACGTTCCTCAGGTGGAAGCACGCTGCAGGGATGGAAAAACGAAGGATGGTCTTGTTGGTTTTGAATTAAAAGGAAAAACTGTGGGAATCATAGGTACAGGAGCAATCGGAATGCGTACCGCACAGCTTTGCAGTGCATTCGGCTGTAAAGTCATTGCCTATAATGGATTTTCAAAGAAGGAGAACAGTGAACTGATCACTTATATGCCGTTAAAAGACTTGTTGGAAGAAGCAGATATTGTAGCACTCCACTGCCCGTTAACGGAACAGTCCCGCCATCTGATCAACCAGGAGACCATTGGATATATGAAAAAATCTGCGATCCTGATAAATGCTGCAAGAGGACCCGTAGTGGATTCAGATGCTCTGGCAAAGGCACTGAATGAAGGACGCATTGCAGGAGCAGGCATCGATGTATTCGAAGTGGAACCTCCGCTTAATACCGATCATCCGCTGCTTCATGCGAAAAATACCATTGTAACTCCCCATGTGGCATTTGCTACAAAAGAATCTATGGAAATCAGAGCTGAAATTGTGTTCCGAAATATCGACCAGTGGTTAAAGGGCGAGCAGATCAATAAAATATTGTAATTACGGGAGAGTTTTTTGAATGAATATAGAAAAAGTAAATGAGTACATGAAAAAGGTCACAGAAGCTGAGACAAAAACTTTCCCCTATAAAGGCAAGTTAAAGGTAGGATTGGACCTGGGTACGGCATATATTGTAATTGCTGTATTAGATGAAAATAATCAGCCCGTGGCATGTGAAAAGCAAAGTGCCAGAGTATTGAGAGACGGTGTTGTGGTAGATTATCTGGGCGCACTTGAGATTGTTAAAAAATTAAAGGCAAAGCTGGAAGAACGTTTGAAATGCGAATTGTCACAATGTGCAATTGCAATGCCGGCAGGTACGCAAAGCAGTTTAAAGACCCATACTTATGTAGCCGAAGGGGCGGGGTTCGAGGTAATCAATATCCTGGATGAGCCATCTGCCGCCAACTCAGTCTATGAGATTAAAGATGGAGTAATTGTTGATATCGGAGGCGGTACTACAGGGCTGGCAATCATCAAAAACGGCAAAGTAGAAGAAATTCAGGACGAGGCAACAGGAGGAACCCATGTGACCCTGGTTCTTTCCGGAAGATATCACATATCTTTTGAAGAAGCCGAGGTAATGAAACAGGATTACAGCAATCATAAAGAAATATACCCGGTTGTAAAACCGGTTTTCGAAAAAATGGCATCCATTGTCAACAAATATATCCACGATCAGAAAATCAAAGGAATCTATCTGTGCGGAGGAACTTGCTGCCTTACAGGAATAGAGGAGATCTTCGAGAAGAAGACAGGAATTAAAACAATAAAGCCGGAAAATCCGTTTTTGGTGACACCGGTGGGTATTGCTATGAATTGTGTGTTTATCCAATAACGAACAGCCTGCCACAGCCCAGGGGTTCCAACCTGCTGAGAAAACCAGCTTTGTATCAACGAATGCTATCTCGGAAAGATGGGTGTGGGAAACTGGTATGGGCGGAGGAAGCGTAGAGCAGAGCTGAGTATTTTACTTACCTTTCCGAAGTGTTTTTTGGCGGATAGTATTCGACTGGCTCCCATCGGATACTAAGCGGGCAGTGAGCTGCGAAATGCATCAGGATTTCGGAGCGAATGCCCGCGTGCCGCCAAAAAGCGCTTCGGAAAGGTTAGAAAATACCAGTTCTGCGGCCAGCTGACGGAGCCCATGCCAGTTTCCCACACCCATCTTTTCGTACACTACCTACATCACAAAGCGTCATTACTCAGCGAAACCCAAATTTAAAATGAAATTATTCGCTGAAGTATTAAAAAATCTATTCATCTAATTTATGAAATCTTCAAACCCAGATCAATTGTAAATTATCATAAATCTATCCGTAACAGAAATCGATAATCTAAAGCATATATTTTCCGAAAAATGAATTCCAATCCAAAAACAACAGATATCTCCCTCCATTATCAAAAGAGGTATTGACTCCCGTCACATATAGCGATATAGTTAGTATACTAATAGTTAGTTGACTAATGATAGGAGGTATTACAAATGAATATAAATATTAAAAAAGATTCCCTCCACCTGCTTATCTCAAGGACATTTCATGCCCAGAGAAATATGATCCGCCCCAAACTTCTGGAAGCGGGACTTTGTGTGGGGCAGCCTAAGGTTCTGCATTATCTCTATGATCATGGAGCATGTATGCAGAAGGAACTGGCTTCGTTTTGCAATGTGGAGCCGGCTACCATGTCGAAGATGCTGGATACGATGGAAAAGAACGGATTGATAAAACGAATGGATGTAGCGGGAAACCGCCGGGCATTTCACATTGTACTGACGGATGCAGGGCTTGTTTCCCTTGGAGAGTGGGAAAAAATCTGTGAAGAGGCAGATGAAAAAAGCCTGCAGGGATTTACAGAAGAAGAACGGGAGCAGTATCGGAATTTTTTAAACCGGATGTATGAAAATATAAACGGCAAATAGCGGGAAGGAGAATGTGCAATGATTCAGAAATTCATGAGATATTTTCATAATTATAAAAAATATCTTTACATCAGCTGCATTTGTGTAGTGCTGGAAACCATGTTTGAATTAATTATTCCCATGATTATGGCAGATATCATTGACGTAGGCGTGGTGAATAAAGATGTTCCGTATATCTTTCTGAAAGGTTCTCTGATGGCATTGTGTGCTCTTTTATCACTGTTTCTGGGAATCTTATATGCCCGTTTTGCGGCACTGGCGGGACAGGGATTTGGGGCAGAGCTTCGGGGGGAAGAATTTCGCCGGCTTTCGGAGTTTTCCTTTGGGAATATGGACCGGTTTTCTACTTCCTCACTGATCACCAGGCTTACCAGTGATGTAGCTGTTCTGCAAAATGCCATCAGCGGAGGAATACGGCCGGCTGTTCGGGCACCTGTCATGCTGGTGATGGCAATCACGATGTCATTTGTGATTAATGCCAGGCTGGCACTTGTCTTTGTAGCAGCAGTACCGATTTTGGCTGTTGCACTTATTTGCATTATAAGGAAACTGCGTCCCATGTATGGAAAAATGCAAAAAGCTGTTGATATGGTGAACCGGGTGACCCAGGAAAACCTTATCGCAATCCGGGTTGTGAAATCATTTGTCCGGGGAAATTATGAAAAGGAAAAGTTTAAAGAAGTAAATGATAATCTACAGTTTACCAGCGAAAAAGCTTTTCATACGGCAGTGCTTAATATGCCATGTTTTCAGTTTGTGATGTATTTTACCATTGTGGCTATTCTCTGGTTTGGCGGCAATCTGATATTTGTGGGCAGTATGAAGGTTGGGGAACTGACCGGTTTCTTAAGTTATGTACTGCAGATATTGAATTCCCTGATGATGCTTTCCAATGTATTTATGATGCTTACCAGAAGTGTTGCGAGTGCAGGACGTATCCAGGAAGTCATGGAAGAACAAAGCGAAATCAAAGATGACATGGCAAAAGATATAGAAGTAGGAAGTGGGAGCATCGATTTTGAACATGTCAATTTCAAATACAAAGAGGAAGCAGAAGAATATGTACTCAGCGATATTACATTTCACATCGAAGCAGGGCAGACCATTGGTATCATAGGCGGCACAGGATCTGCCAAGACATCGCTGGTGCAGTTGATTCCGCGGCTGTACGATGTGACGGAAGGAACCGTTAAGATTGACGGTATCGATGTAAAAGAGTATCCGATGAAGCATTTGAGAGAAGCAATCGGTATGGTATTACAGAGAAATACATTATTTTCGGGAACGATCCGGGAAAATCTGCTCTGGGGAAATGAAAAGGCGGATGACAGTGAAATTAACTGGGCATGTCATATTGCATGTGCTGACGAATTTCTGAAAAAGATTCCCCAGGGTCTGGATTTTGATCTGGGTCAGGGGGGTGTCAACGTATCCGGTGGACAGAAGCAGCGTCTCTGCATTGCCAGGGCATTGTTAAAACGTCCTAAAATACTGATCCTGGATGATTCTACAAGTGCGGTGGATACCGCAACGGAAAAGAAGATCCGGGACGGACTGGAACAGTACATGGGAGATACCACAAAGATAATAATCGCCCAGAGAATCAGTTCTGTCAAAAATGCAGACCAGATTATTGTATTGGATGACGGGCATATCAATGCGATAGGGACCCATGAAACGTTAGTGGAGACAAACCCCATTTATCAGGAAGTATATACTTCGGGACAGGAAGGAGCTGATAAATAATGGCAAAAGTAATAGGATATAAGAAGCCCAGAAACATCAAGAAAACCTTAAAAACTATGCTGCGCTATTTTAAACGCCATATCTTTGCGCTATGCCTGGTGACGGTTATGGTTATAATATCAGCGGGAGCCAATATTTACGGCACTTATCTTTTAAAGCCTATTGTAAACGATTATATCGTTCCCGGAGATATACCCGGGCTGATTAAAATGCTGCTCTTTATGGGAACCATGTATCTGACCGGAGTTTTATGTACCTTTGGTTATACCCAGTTGATGGTGAGAACGGCACAGGCAATGGTAAAGGAAATCCGAAGTGATCTGTTTAGTAAGACCCAGAATCTGCCGCTGTCTTACTTTGATGCAAAGACCCACGGCGAGTTAATGTCACGGTTTACCAATGATATGGATACGGTACAGGAAGGGTTGAATAATAGTTTCACCATGGTAATACAAAGCTTTATTGTCACTGTGGGAACAATTGTAATGATTGTGGTTTTAAATGCCAGGCTGAGTCTCGTTGTTTTTGTATCTTTTATCTGTATGTTTGCATTCATCCGTTACAGCAGCAAAAAAAGCCAGAAGTATTTCGCACAGCAGCAAAAATATCTGGGAAGCCTGAATGGGTTTGTAGAAGAAATGGTGGAAGGCGCTAAAGTGGTCAAGGTGTTCAACCATGAAGAAGAAAATATCCGGGAATTTGAGAGGAGAAATGAAAAACTCCGGGCATCTGCAACAGAAGCGCTCACTCATGGGGGACGAATGGTGCCGGTAATTGTCAGCATTTCTTATCTGAATTATGCGATTTCAGCGTGCATTGGCGGTTTGTTTGCAATCAGCGGGCTGATGGATCTTGGCAGCTTATCCAGTTATCTGGTATATGTACGGCAGACAGCAATGCCGATTAATCAATTTACTCAGCAGATGAATTTTATACTGGCGGCAGTCGCAGGTGCGGAGCGGATATTTGAAGTTATTGAAGAAGCAGAAGAGGCAGATGCTGGAAAGACTACACTGACGCCGGTGGTTGAAGGCGCAGATGGAAGCCTGGTGCCATGCAGGGAGCGGGATCATCACTGGGCATGGAGTTGTCCTGACAAAGATGGAAAAGAAGTTCTGGTTCCCATGAGAGGAGATGTACGTTTTCATGATGTATCCTTCTCTTATGAAGAAAATCATGAAATTCTGCACAAATTAAATCTCTATGCCAAGCCAGGGCAGAAGATTGCTTTTGTGGGTTCAACAGGAGCCGGAAAGACTACCATTACAAATCTGATCAACCGTTTTTATGAAATTAATCAAGGCGTCATCACCTATGATGGAATTGATATAAAGCAGATCAAAAAGGATGACCTGCGCCATTCATTATCAATGGTTTTACAGGATACCCATCTTTTTACCGGAACAATTGAAGAAAATATCCGGTATGGAAAACTGGATGCGGATCATGAAGAGGTGGTTGCGGCAGCAAAGCTTGCCAATGCCCATTCCTTTATCCGGAGGCTGCCAAATGGATATCAGACCATGCTGCACAGTGACGGAACCAATCTTTCCCAGGGACAGCGCCAGTTATTGTCCATTGCCCGTGCGGCAATTGCTGATCCCCTGGTACTGATACTGGATGAGGCAACCAGTTCCATCGATACCCGTACAGAAAAGCTGATCGAAAAAGGCATGGATAAACTGATGCAGGGAAGAACTGTATTCGTCATAGCTCACCGTCTGTCCACCGTTCGAAATGCCAATGCCATTATGGTTTTGGAAAATGGCTGTATTATTGAGCGTGGAAGCCATGAGGAATTATTGGAACAAGAAGGTAAATATTATCAGCTTTATAATGGTATGTTCGAATTGTCATAGGGACAACAAAATATTTTTGATAAAGCCTGGATGCCACGTAAACCACGGATTAATAAAGGATATCTGGCGAGATATGCAAGAAGTGTAACTTCCGGGAGTACAGGCGCTGTACTGGAATAAACAGGCATTTTAAAAACCTGCTCTGAGCCCAAATATCATTGACTATTCAGGTTTACACCTTTATAATAGATATAAAGTGAACAGGATAGGAGAAGGTTATGGAAATAAAAAACGTATATGAGGAATTAGGGCAGGAAAATTATTCCGCCGTTAAAGATCGTTTTTGTGGCAATGAAAAATTGTTAGAGAAATTTGTGAAAAAATTTCTTCTGGATCCTACGTATGAAAAACTGGAAGAGTCTGTCAGCGCAGGAGACCGGCAGGGTATAGAGATAAATGCCCACACATTAAAGGGGGTTGCCGGTAATCTGGGATTTTGCAGCCTGCAGTCAGAATGTGCGGAACTGGTTGGCTGTATCAGATTAGATAATAATGAGCAGATTCCGGAGTTATTTGAGCGTGTAAAAAGCACCTATACGAATATCATACAAGTAATCAAAAAACTGGATTAGGGCAGAGGGTGGACTATGGAACAAAAAAGAAGAACCATTTTAATAGTCGACGATATGGAGCTGAACAGAGCAATCCTCAATGAGATGTTTTATCAGAATTACAATGTACTGGAAGCCTGTGACGGTGAGCAGGCACTGCAGTTAATTTCTCAGAAAAAGCATGAGATTGATATTATACTGCTGGATATTGTAATGCCTGTAATAGATGGATTTGGAGTATTGGAAAGTCTGCAGAGGCAGAATCTGATGGAGCGCCTGCCGGTGGTTATGATTACGGCAGAGAATTCGGAAAGCGTTATGAAAAAAGGCTATGCAATGGGAGTTACGGATATTATAACGAAACCTTTTAATCCAGACATTGTAAGAAGGCGTGTAAAAAATGTACTTGCTTTATACAGCAGGCAGGAGAGCCTGGAAGAACTGGTTGAACAACAGACACAGGCGCTGCGCAATCAGACCAGACAGCTTCTGGATGCCCTTAGCAGTATTATAGAGTTTAAAAATATGGAATCGGGTCAGCACATACTCAGAATTCGTATCATAACAAAGTTTTTACTACAAAAATTATCTAAGAAATTTCCGGGATATGATCTTACCGCAAAGCAGATAGATACCATATCAGAAGCTGCTGCAATGCATGATATCGGAAAAATCGCTATTTCCAATTCAATTTTAAATAAACCGGGAAAGCTTACCGCTGAAGAATTTGAGATTATGAAAACTCATACGGTAAAAGGATGTGAGGTAGCAAGAAAATTAAAATATATACAAAACCAGGACTTTATGGGATACTGCCTGGACATTTGCCGCCACCACCACGAGCGCTGGGACGGCAAAGGGTATCCTGACGGTCTGAAAGAGGATGAGATCTCCATATGGGCACAGGTAGTATCTCTTGCAGATGTCTATGATGCGCTCACAAGCGAACGGGTGTATAAGCGGGCTTACAGCCATCAGGAAGCCTTATATATGATTCAGAATGGTGAATGCGGTATATTTAATCCCCGGCTTTTGAAATGTTTCATGGAAAATGCAGATGAGATGTATCAGTATCTTTTAAATTTGACGGATGAAAATGCAAGTACCTTCGGTTATGAGGACGAATACGAGCAAAAAACTACGGCCAATATGACAAATATTTCCGACCGCACCTTACAGCTATTGGAGCTTGAGCGGGAAAAATATAGAATTATAACGGAACTGTCAGGTGATATCGTGTTTGACTATGACACGCAGAGAGATCTGCTAAGCTTCTCAGAGAAATTCAGGGAAGTTTTTGGAAGAAATATCATAATAGAAGATGCCCGGCACTGGATGCAGAACAGTGGTTTTTTGTATGAGCAGGACAAAAGCAAGTTTATAAAGCATCTGATGATTCTTACCAGTCAGAATGTAACCTGTAAAGTTCAGGTGCGTCTGATGGTAACTCAAGATACTTATGAATGGTTTGACGTCTATGTCCATTCCATCTGGAATCAGGAAACCGGTGAGTGCCTGACCCTGATGGGCAAGATGGTCAACGTAGACCAGCGTTACAAAGAACTGGAGCAATGGAAGAAAGTAGCCAATACCGATGCATTAACAGGTCTGTATAATAGAAAGGCATTGGAAGAGAAGATCAGTGAGGTGCTGGTCAACGAGCATGCACAGCAGTCAGCACTTTGTTTTATAGATTTGGATGATTTCAAACAGGTAAATGATGGTTATGGACATCCTTACGGAGATGAATTATTAATTGAAATTGCCAGACAATTGAAAGGCTGTGTCAGAAGTACAGATATTACCGGCAGAATAGGCGGAGATGAATTTATTGTACTACTTCGCAATATAAAATCGGTTCGGGATATGATGGAAAAAGCATCACAGCTTTGTCATACTCTCGGAAAAGGATTTAAGGGATATAACTATTCCGTCAGCATCGGAATTGCGGTATTCCCCGAAGCCGGAAAGACTTATGAAGAACTGCTCAGCCGGGCTGATCAGGCATTATATTGTTCCAAAAATGCAGGAAAAGACCAGTATGTGATCTATGGTGATGATACGGCAGAGATGCCATTTCGTTCTCTGTTATCAGAGGTGGACAGCTTTGTGCAGACCGAAAATGAACTGGCCAAGATTTTAAATAATGCGGGTATGGAAAAATAAGGCGGATATAACTGCCTTATTTTTTTTACCCTTTTATTTAAACATTATATGTTACAATCGTCCATTTTTCATTTTGTTTCATTAAAAAGCAGGGAGTATTTATTTTTTTACGGTAATAGTATTCAAATAATTTTTGAAAGAAGCGGTAGTCTAAAAATAAGGCAATATTTTCGTTTACAGTCATATATACATCTCCAATCATTCAAAAATATTAGTATTCATGTAACCATATGGCCTCCGGCAGCATACATTAGAATATAGTATCATACTGCTCTATTCTAATTATATTCCGGAGGAGAGAAATATATGACGCATATTGTACAACTTACTGAATTAAAAAGGGGAGAAAAAGCAGTGATTACAGAGCTGATCTCTTTTAAAGAAATGAGGCGCAGGCTTCAGGATATGGGAATGATAGAGGGGACAACAGTAGAATGTGTGGGAAAAAGTCCTTTGGGCGACCCTTGTGCTTTTTTAATAAGAGGTGCAGTAATTGCTCTTCGAAAAGAGGATGCGGGAAGTGTAATGGTAGAATGCAGTGATTAATAGGAGGTGCTTATGGGACTAAACAGGACATCATCAGGAATGAATTCTGTTGACAAAGAACTCGTAATTCAAAAAGAAAGAGAAGAAGATAAGGTTATTGCACTTGCCGGAAATCCCAATGTAGGGAAAAGTACTGTTTTTAATCAGCTGACGGGCATGAAGCAGCATACCGGTAACTGGCCGGGGAAAACGGTTGCCAATGCCCAGGGATATTGCTCTTATGGGAATCAGGGTTATGTAATGGTGGATATTCCGGGATGCTATTCCCTGATGGCACATTCCATTGAAGAAGAAGTGGCAAGAGACTTTATCTGTTTTGAACATCCGGATGCAGTCGTGGTAGTTTGTGATGCAACCTGTCTCGAACGTAATCTGAATCTGGTATTGCAGATACTGGAAGCTTGTGCCAATGTAGTAGTTTGTGTCAATCTTATGGATGAAGCAAAGAAAAAGCAGATTAAGATACAATTAGAATCATTATCTGAAAAGACAAAGGTTCCGGTAATCGGAATAACAGCAAGAAGCAAAAAAGGTCTGGATCAGATCTTTGAAGGTCTGAATCAAATCTGGGGCCAAACAGAGAACAAGGAACCACTGGTGACCTATCCTGATTATATTGAAGATGCCATTCACCAACTGGAGCCAGCCGTAGAAAAATTATGCAAAGGAGTACCAAATTCCAGATGGCTGTGTGCCAGACTGCTGGATGCAGATGACTGCCTGCGTAAATCAATGCGGCTGCATATCGGAAATGATCTTCTGGAAAATGAAGAGATACATAATATCCTTTCCGATATTAAATCCAATTTGTCAGACTCAGAAATTTCCAGAGAACAATTGAGTGATGATATCGCCTCTGCCTTTGTAAAGAAAGCAGAAGATCTATGCAGAGATACGGTTGCTTTCGAAGATAAATCCTATAACCGAAAAGACCGCCGGCTAGACCGTTTATTCACAAGTAAGGTAAGCGGGTTTCCGATAATGTTCCTGGTCCTGCTGTTTGTCTTCTGGCTTACAATCACCGGGGCAAATTATCCGTCACAGCTTTTGAGCAAGGGCTTATTCATGTTGGAAGACCAATTAGTATTACTCTTTCAAAAAATAGGTGCCCCCACAATATTATATGAAATTCTGGTATTTGGAATATACCGGGTACTGGCATGGGTAGTGTCCGTCATGCTGCCGCCAATGGCAATTTTCTTCCCTTTGTTTACACTGTTAGAGGACTTTGGATATTTGCCGAGAGTCGCATTTAATCTGGACAGGTGTTTTAAAAAATGCCAGGCGTGCGGGAAACAGGCTTTGACTATGTGCATGGGGTTTGGCTGTAACGCAGCCGGCATCATCGGCTGCCGCATCATAGATTCTCCAAGGGAACGTTTCATAGCAATCATCACCAATAATTTTGTCCCCTGCAATGGAAGACTGCCAATCTTAATATCAGTAATTTCCATGTTTTTTGTAGGAAAGGTAACCGGAGTGTTTTCCTCCCTGTTGTCAGCAGTCATTTTAGCAGGAATTATTGTACTTGGCGTAATAATGACCCTGGTAGTATCCAAAATACTGTCCAAAACAATATTAAAAGGAATGCCATCATCCTTCACTCTAGAATTGCCGCCTTACCGAAGACCGCAGATCGGAAAAGTGATTGTGCGATCCATCTTTGACCGTACACTCTTTGTATTAGCCCGTGCAGTAGTGATTGCAGCACCTGCAGGACTGGTTATCTGGCTGATGGCAAATCTGTCAATTGGAGATATGACCATATTAACCCACTGCACCCAGGCACTGGATCCCTTTGCAAAGATGCTGGGTATGGATGGCGTTATACTGATGGCGTTTATACTGGGTCTGCCTGCAAATGAAATCGTGATCCCGATTATGATCATGACGTATATGGCACAGGGCAGTCTGATGGAAATTAATGACCTGGATGTACTAAAACAGCTGCTGGTACAAAATGGATGGACCTGGGTAACGGCAGTCAGCACCATGCTGTTTACGCTGATGCACTGGCCCTGTTCCACAACGTGTTTAACCATACACAAAGAGACGCAGAGCATAAAGTGGACGCTGGTCTCGGTGGTGGTACCAGCAGTTGTGGGGATCGTGGTGTGTTTTGTGTTTACATCGGTGGTAAGGCTGCTTGGGATTGGGTGAGATTATTATGAAATAAGTGGGAAAATGAGAATTCAGGAGTTGCAGAACCTGGCAGGCAGTAAGTCAGATTGGGTTTATTGCAACTCCTGTGAAATAACAGGAGCAGGTTCTGTTGTCCTTCAACAAAGATTTGAAGCTTTGAAAACTCGAATGAAAGTTTTGCCGACATGAACTGTGGTATCCTAATCAGCCCGTCATCAATGTCGATGACACTGATGTGAATAAGAGTCGGATTTAAATTTGAATCCCTTGACCTGGTACGCAATGGCTTGACATCTACCTTCATTCTATTGAATTTGATTGGCTATATGTGTTAATCACTTTTCCGTGATCCATTTCAATGACGCTGTCACATAATAAGTATAGTAATAATAATATATTCTAAACATATTGTCAATAAAAAGGTAGATTACAAAAAACGACATGGTAAGTGATTCAAAACTGCGTCAGGGCAGGATTAAATCAGTTAGTAAATCATAAAAAATAGCACAAATTAGAATATTTTTCCACTTCAATAAGAAACGCTGGTTGCTATAATGATAATAGAATAGAAATGTATGCAGCGGGGATATACAAAATGCCTGCTTTGTGGCCGTTGCAGTAATACACAGAAATTTAAAAGGAATGAACCAATCTTCAGCGAAAGGAGAAGTGGATGAAAAAACTAAAGAATATGGGACTTGCCAGGAAGTTTTCTGTCACAATATTATTCAGCCTGATACTGCCGCTGGTACTTCTTTTTAGTATCATGAACAGTGTAATCGCCAGTGAATTTATGGAGAAGCAATATGAAAAGGAACTGGAAGTATTAAAACAGTCGAAGCCCAGCCTGGAAAATGTGCTGGAGGATACCCAGACTTTATCCAGAAATATTGTGGGAAACAAAGAAGTTCAGGCACTGTTGGAGGAATATGAGAAGTCAGGTATGGTGAATGAGGAGACATTGAGCAGAGCTAAAATATACATTGAAGAAATGATCTATATGAAACGTTATATTTCCTCCCTGTCCCTATTCAGCAAGGGAAAGACTCTGTATCAATATGGAGGATATTATAAGAGCGAAGATATCTTTGATTTGCCGGAGCTGGAAAAGGAGCTGGGCGAACTGAATGGAAAACCCATGTGGGATTCTGCCAGAATGCATAGGGGATATATAGCTGGAAAAGAAAACTGCCCCATGGTGTCTGTATACCGTATTATCAATCATCTGTATCGTCTGACTCCCGTGGGAGCAGAAAGAATCAGTATCAGTGAAGAATACCTTTGCTCATTATATGCGTCTGCGGAGTCATCGGAAGAAGATCAGTCATACATATTTGATGAAGATGGAAGAATTGTTTCTGCCAGAGAAAAAGAGCTGCTAACAGGGAATGTATCAGAAGAGATTGTAGAGAGAGTGAATGGACAGGATGGATATTTCGTGGAAGAAAAACACGGACAGGCAGTTTTTTATTACAAGGTTCCGATTACAGGCTGGACGGTAGTTCGGACCAAAAGTATGAGTGTTTTGCAGGAACAGATTCGCATGATCAACAATATTATCTGGATGTGTCTGACGCTGGCAATTTTCTTTGGTTTTGTGTTTTCAATAGTACAGAAACACTCTGTCATTGATCCGGTAGTTAGATTGGCAAGTGACGTAGAAAAGGTGGATGAGGGGAATTATGACATTAAACTTCATACTGGAAACCAAGATGAGATTGGAATGTTAAATCAAAGTGTCATTCAGATGACTTCCCGTATCCGGGATTTGATTGAGACTGTCTACAAAGGGCAGATTCATATGAGAGAAGCGGAAATCCTGTCTCTTCAGGCTCAGATTAACCCTCATTTTCTGTATAATACTTTAGATACCATGAGATGGATAGCCATAGAGCATCAAGAGGAGTTGCTGGCATGTCAGATAGAAGCATTATCAAGTATGTTCCGCCACGTTTTAAATAACGGTAAAGAAGTGACCACAGTAGAGGAAGAGGTTGCACATCTGAAAAATTATCTGGAAGTACAGCACTGCCGTTTTGGGGAAAAGATACAGGTAGAGATGAATGTGGATGAACAGCTATATTCATGTCGGGTATTGAAGCTGATTCTTCAGCCGCTGGTGGAAAATTCGTTTGTTCATGGGTTGGAAGAAAAAATTGGGGGAGGAAAGATTTCGGTTTCTGTGACAGGGGAGAAGGGAGCAATTGTTTACCGGGTTACTGACAATGGGGTAGGAGTGGATGCGGTAAAAATACGGGAGATATTGAGGACAGAAAAACAGACAGGAAAGATATACGCACTGAAAAATGTAAATGATAGGATTAAACTTAAGTATGGAGAAGCGTATGGGGTAACTTTTCAATCCAAAGTAGGAGAAGGAACAGAGGTAGTGGTTCAGATTCCCAGGGCATTAATGGAGGACTAATGATGAAAGCGTTGATTGTAGATGATGAGATGCATATCCGAAATGGATTGCAGAAAAGTGTAAAGTGGAGAGAACTTGGAATTGAACAGATATTTACCGCAGAAGATGGCAGGGAAGCACTGGCAGTCTGTCTAAAGGAAAAGCCGGAGATTCTAATTACGGATATCCGGATGCCTGGAATGGATGGACTTACATTGGCACAGGCAGCAATTGATAAGGCCAAAGTGAAAAAAGTGGTGATACTAAGCGGTTTTTCTGAGTTTGAATATGCCAAAACAGCGATCCGTCTGGGAGTGGTGGATTATCTTCTTAAGCCAGTGAAGCTGGAAGAATTATCAGTTCTTTTGAAAAGAATGGTAGAAGAAATCCGTCTGGAGTCCAGGCAGAAGGAATTACAGAACCAGGAAATGGTATGGGAAGTGATACGGGGAACAAAATCTCCCGGAATTCTGCGAACATTATTTGGAGAGAACCAGGGAGAAGTACTTCTGGCTGTATTAGAGAGAGATGTTCCTTATGGCAGATGCTTTTCCGTTTTAGAAATACAGACAGAATATATGCAAATTCTGACAAAGATGGAGAATGAAGTGGTTCTTCTTTTTCAAATAAAGGGAAAAGATGATCGTACAGAGTATCATAATGTATTCTATCAGGAACTACATGCAATAAACCGAAGGCAGAATACCGGGTGCAGCTGTTCCATAGGGGTCAGTGAAAGAGGGCAGCTTAAGGATATCTGCCGGTTGTACCGACAGGCACAGGAGGCATTGAAACACCGCTTTTATAAAGGAAACGAAAACTGTATATTTCATGAAGAAGTAGAGGAGAATGAGACAAAATTTTACCCTTTATTGAACTTAGATAAAAAGGCTATTTCGGAAAGTGTTTCGTTGTTTCAGATAGATTTGCTGCATGATCAGATTCACAGGCAATTTGAGTTTCTCAGGAAAGAAAGATGCATGGAAGAAAGGGTTGTTCAGGAACTGTGTCTGGGGATACAGAATATTTTATTTGAGAGCATGATGGAGAGAGGGGTGGACATTGCAGGAATTTTGAATCAAAATCAGGAGTTGTTTTCCGGGCAGATGTCCTTTTCTTCTATTACAGATTACGAAGCCTGGATATCCGATTATTGTTATCTTCTGTTAAAGGGATTTGAAGATTTGTCGGGGAAGAGATACAGTGCAGTTATTTCAAAGGCGGTGGATTACATTAATCAGCACTATTCAGAAGAATTGTCTCTGGTACGATTGGCAGAGAATGTCAATAAATCTACCAGTTATTTTAGCTGCATATTTAAAAAAGAAATGGGTGTGAATTTTAATGAATATTTGAATCAAGTGCGAATCAGAAAGGCAAAGGAACTGCTACGTGTGCCGGACGCAGTTATTTATGAGGTGTCAGAGAAGACTGGATTTTCAGACTATAAGTATTTTACCAAGGTATTTAAAAAGCAATGCGGGTGTTCGCCCAGTGAATATGTTAAAACCGGAGAATGTAAGATATCGTAAAAAATTGCACATAATCGAATTTTTGTCCTCTGTAAGCGGAAACAAATAAAAGGTAAAATTAAGTTACCAAATGAAACAAAGGAGGAAAAGGAATGAGAAAAAGAGGTTTAGCAATGGGACTTACTGCACTGATGACAGCTGGGCTTTTGACTGGATGTGTGAGTGGACAGACTCAGACAACAGAAACGACAAAGGTGCCGGAACAAAAAGAGACAACGGCTAAGGACACGGAAGCAAATACGAAAGGGGCTGAAAAAACATCAA
The DNA here is from genome assembly GCF_001029355.1 of Robinsoniella sp. RHS. Lineage (NCBI taxonomy): Bacteria > Bacillati > Bacillota > Clostridia > Lachnospirales > Lachnospiraceae > Robinsoniella > Robinsoniella sp. RHS. The sequence continues at coordinate 104,429 of NZ_JNGB01000015.1, read as the reverse complement.
GTGAAAGTTCTTCAGAGGACGTGGTCACTTTGGAGCTGTTCTGGCAAAAATCAAATACCAATGTTATTCAGGAGATTATTGACAAATTCGAGGCGGAAAATCCCAATATAAAAATTGAATTGACAGCAACTTCCTCGGATACGGGAAAGCAGATTTTCCAGACCAGAATGGCCACCAACGAACCCATGGATTTAGTGCAGCATTGGCCATCACAGGCTGAATTCAGGGCTATGTGCAAGGAAGGCAGAATGGTGGATTTGTCTGATTATGCATGGAATGACAATATTATTGATACCTATTATGACATGTCTACCGTAGACGGAAAGTTATATTCTGTGCCCCTTTCTATTAACGCAGGCGTTGTAGCGTATAATAAAGAAATTTTTGAGGCAAACAATCTGGAAGTTCCCAAGACCTGGGCTGAGTTGGTTAAGGCAGCGGATACTTTGAAAGCAGCAGGAGTTACTCCATTTATTTTCAGTAATGGTGATAAAGAAAACTGTTCTCAGAAATTCCATATTATGACCGCAGCGGTTGCAGATGACAAGTGGAATCCATATGATTTCTATGTGGGAATGTATGAGGGAAGTGGAGCAAAATTTGCAGACAATGAGTACTCGAAGAAGGCTGCTGAACGTCTGTATCTTCTTTCCAGTGAATATGCACAGCCAGACCCTATGAGCACTAATTATGATCTGGCAATGCAGATGTTCGCAAATGGTGAGGGAGCAATGATGATTGCCGGAACCTGGGCACAGTCAGACATTGAAAAGAACAACCCGGAGATTCAGATGGGCATGTTTGCAATGCCGGCAGATGATGGAGTTAATATGTTGATTTCCGGAATTGACCCTGGTATTGCAGCCATGACAGGAACCGGGAAAGAAGAGTATGCAGCAAAATTCCTGGAGTTTGTGACCAGAACAGAAAATGCACAAATTTATACAGATTATGATAAGTCCCCAAGCCCGATTAAAGGGGTAAAGACGGACAATCCTACCATTGATCTGATGCTGAGTTATATTGAAGAAGGGAAAGCAATTCCCTGGTGGCGTGATTATATCAGTACTGGTGTAGTCAGTGATGAAGCAGATTTGGCACAGGCATTTTTAATGGATGGTGATTTGGATACTTTCTTAACAGGTGAGGAAGAAATTGTACTGCGTAAGGAATAAGGAAAAAGCGGGATGAATTCCCGCCTTTTCTAAAACAGAAAGGAGGCCTATATGAGAAAGAACAGTATCAGCCACAAAAGAAATGTTTCTTATATGCCTGTCATCGCTATAGCGTTACTTTTATATACCGTATTTTTTATTGTTCCGGCTGTTTACAGCTTCTATTTTAGCCTGACAGACTGGAATGGTTTTTCTCTGGAATACAATTTCGTTGGCTTAAAAAATTTTGTGAAAGTATTTCAGGATAAAGACCTTTTTAATTCTGTGAAATTTACGGTTATCTATACAGTAGTTATCAATGCCACAACGATACCCTGTTCGGTGATTTTAGGTGTTTTTCTGACAAAGAAATTAAAAGGTGTTAATTTCTTCCGTTCTGTGTTTTTTTATCCGGCCATTATTTCCATGTTATCTCTAGGCTTGATTTTTAATGAAATCTTTCGCCGGATGCTTCCTATGATTGGGGATGGTTTGGGAATTGGATTTTTGCAGACCAGTTTGTTATCTACAAAGACTGGGGCAGTGATAGCCGTAATCCTGTTGGGGTTCTGGCAGAATTTATCCATTCCTACCGTTTTGCTGATTGCTGCACTGCAGAGTGTACCCCAGGAGCTGACAGAAGCGGCGAAGATAGACGGGGCAGGTGTGATGGCCAGATTTCGCGTCGTGACATTTCCGTTTCTGGCATCTACCCTGGTGATCTGTTTCGTAAAAGGAATCCGGGATGCCCTGGTAGTCTTTGATTATATTATATCGCTGACACAGGGGGGACCTGCTAAAGCAACCACCTCTATGGGATATAAGATTTATCTGATGGGAAGTACAGACATGAAGTTCTCCCAGGGATGTGCCACGGCAATTGTTTTATTTTTTATCATTGCCCTGGTATCATTTATCATCATGAAGGTAATCGGGAGAGGAGGTATTGAGCAACAATGAACAATATGCGGACGAAGAAAAGAATTACAAATATTTTGACTTACTTCTTTCTGGTATTCTGGTTTTTATGTATTGCTCTGGTGTTATATGTAACGATAGTCAATTCTTTTAAGACACAGGTAGAATCCAGCAAAAGCTTTCTGACACTTCCGGAGGCATTTCAGCTCGATAATTATATTGCTGTATTCCAGAGAAGCGGATTTGTACAGGCAGTGGGCAATACCATCTTTTTTACATTGATTTCTATTATCATAGTAGCCGTTTTCGTGCCAGCAGTGTCCTATGCGGTGAACCAGATGATCCATCTTAAAACGGGAAAATTTTCTTTATACTATATAACAGCAGCGATGTTTGTTCCTTTCCAGATTGTAGCATTACCTTTATCCATGTTTATGAAAGCTCTGGGTTTAGGAAACCGGCTCAGTATTGTTATTATATTTATCACTTATCCATTGATACAGGGGGTGTATCTGTGCAACGGCTATCTGAAGACAGTGCCAAAAGAACTTGCGGAATCCGCCTATGTGGAAGGTGCAGGCACCTGGAAAACCTTTTTTTCTATAGTATATCCAATCATGAAACCGATGACAGCCACCATCATTATCACTAATTTTTTGTGGATGTGGAATGAGTTCCTTATTTCACTGATGATTCTGGGGGCGGACAAGAAGACACAGACGCTGCCATTATTCATCTACAGTTTTAAAGGACAGTATTCCATTGAGTATAACCTGCTGTTTGCGGCCATAGTATTGTCATCTATTCCACTGACGGTAATGTATGTGTTCTTACAGAAATATATTGTAGCAGGTCTGGCTGGAGGAGCAGTGAAGGGTTAGGTAGGATGATGTTATGAAGGGTTTACATTATGTAGGAAATAGACAGGTCAAGATCATGGAGATGGAGATTCCCAGGCCAAAACTGAAGGAAGTATTAATAGAGGTAACCTTATCTGCACTCTGCGGCAGTGAAAGAAATGATTATGAACAAGGCTGTTCCTTCGTGTCAGGTCATGAGTTTGTGGGAATTGTAAGGGAAGCAAAGAATTGCAGAGAGTCAAAGCCCGGTAACCGGGTAGCTGTAAATGTAATAAAAGGCTGTGGGAAGTGCTATTACTGCAGAATGGGAAAATCCCAATTCTGTGAGTCCATGATAATCTGTCAGGGAGGGCATGCGGAATATGTCTGTGTACCAGAGGAATGCTGTCTGGAGATACCGGAAGATGTAGAGGATCGGGCTGCGGTATTGCTGGGTGGTGATACCCTGGGGGTTGCATATCGTGCAGTACAGAAATTACCGGCAGGGATGGGGAGGGTGGCATTGGTAATTGGGGCTGGGCCAATTGGTCTGGGTGCCGTGTCACTACTAAAATATTACGGATATTATGTTGTGGTCTGGGAAATGAATCCGGTACGGAGGAAATATGCACTTCTGACCGGAGCCGATGAAGCAATGGATTCTGTAGATTTAAATTCAGAACAGAGAATAAAAGAATTGACGAATCGCCTGGGGGCGGATGTGGTATTGGAATGTTCCGGAAATCCGGTGGGACAGAAAAATGCACTTCATGCAGTGAGGCCGGAAGGTACCGTAGTTTTCTGCGGAGAGAACTACAAAGGGCTGACGATTGTACCTTCCGAGGATATTATACATAAGGAGATTACTTTGACCGGAGCTTTTTATTTTACAGGACAGGATTTCTATAGTCTCTGTGAATTGTACAGGAGAGGATTTGAACCGGGGAAAGCAGTCAGCCATATCTGGAACCTTGCCGAAGCCCCATTGGCATGTAAGATGTTTTTTGAGGGAAAAACCGGCAAGGTCTTGTTGGAGAGGAAGGTGTAGAAATGAAGTGTTTATCTACCGTCATAGTGGGAATGGGAGAACGGGGAAAGGTACATCTCCACGGATTCCTTAAAAATAGAGATATGTTTGAAGTGAAAGGAATCTGTGACAGGAGAGAAGCGCATCTTCAGGAGTCTGTCAGGCAGTATGGCATCAGCCCTGATATCTGCTACACAGATGCAGAGGAAATGCTGAAAACGGTTAAACCCGATGTGATGGCTTTTGTGACCATGCCTCATATTCGTCTGCCCTTGGTGAAACTGGCAGTTAAATATCAGGTGAAAGGTTTGCTTTTTGAAAAGCCAATGGCAGTTTCACTGGAAGAAGCAGATGAGATTGTACGCTTGTGTGAGGCACATGAAATTAAAACCATCGTTTGCCACCAGCATAAATACCTCAATTCTTTCCTGGAATTAAGGAAAGCTCTGGACAGCGGGGAACTGGGGCAGATTACAGATATCCGTGCAAGCTGCCAGCCCCAGGCTTCCCAGCTTGGAACCCACTATTTAGACTACATGATATGGGCTAATGGAGGAAAACAGATTGTAAGCGGAGTGGGACATATTCATGGCAGTTTTTATTTAGAGGACAGCCATCCTTCACCCGATTATGTTATGGGACAGTTAATTTTTGAAAATGGTGTACGGGGATTTTTAGAATGTGGGTATTTGGCGAAGCAGACGGAAAAGTATCAGGCTTGCTTTAGCCATGGCAGCGGGGAGCCTGCTTACTGGACAGATGACAGGCTGACGGTCTATGGATCAAAAGGATATGCCTGGGCTTCCTGCAATGGGAAATATGCGGTCTTTTCTCCAGAAACATCCCCTGAGATAAGGCATGGAGATTATCAGGATTTTTTCCAGCGGGAGCAATTTGAAGCACAAGTCCGCTATACGAAGGAGTTTGGGGAGTGGATGTTGGGAAAAAGAGAGCGCCACGACTGCGATGTAAAATTAGCATATCATGGATTTGAGGTGCTGGAAGGCATTTATAGCAGTGCCCTTGACTGTACCAGAGTGGATTTTCCGCGGGTTTGGCCCAATAAGTATGAAGCATTGGAAGAATGCAGGAAAAGATTACATAGAGTCACTTACAGAAAATGGAGGTAATTATGGATAAATGGTATAAGAAGCATTACCGAAGAACATTACTGGACATGCATATTGAAGATTGGAATGAAGAATTCCTGTCCCAATATGACCCCAAGAAGTATTTTGAACTATTGAAAAAAGCTGAAATTACAGCACCGATGATATACGTGCAGTCTCATGTGGGGCTCTGTTACTGGCCTACAAAGACTGGCATCATGCACAAAGCATTCCATGGAAAAGAAGACATGGTAAAGCAGGTTTTTGATATGTGCCGGGAGGCAGAAATGCCAACGGTTCTGTATTATAGCATCATTTTCAATAACCGGGAATATGAACGCCATCCGGAGTGGAGAATGAAGGATGCAAATGGACAGGATTCCAGATCGAATGGAGGGCGGTATGGGTTGTGCTGTCCCAACAATGAAGAATACCGGGAGTTTGTGAAAGCACAGATTCGGGAATTCTCCCAGTATTTCCAGTTTGAAGGTGTATTCTTTGATATGACCTTTTGGCCGGAGGTATGTTATTGCAAATCATGCCAGAAGCGCTGGAGAGAAAAACATCAGGAGCCAATGCCCGAAATAGTGGACTGGAACGATGAGAAATGGCTGGCCTTTGACCAGGAGCGCCATGAGTGGATAAAGGAATTTGCATTCCTCTGTACCGATGAAGTACATAAGTATTCTCCCGAAGCAACCGTAGAGCATCAGTATGGAAACTCCATTGCATTTTGGAGATTTGGAAATAACGAAAATGTATCTATGGCAAGTGATTATATTGGCACGGACTTATACGGAGGAATCAGGCAGCAGTCCTTTGCTTGTAAAGCCTGGTACCATCTTACCAAGAACAGACCTTTCCAGTATATGACAAGCAGATGCTATCCAACCCTCGCGGAACATACTTCTATGAAATCCTATGACCAGCTTCGGCAATGTGTAGCCATGACATATCTTCATCACGGAGCGAGCCTGTTGATTGATGCCATTGACCCAGTGGGAACCATGGATGAGCGGGTATACGAACTGATTGGAAAAATCTACGGGGAAATGAAAGAATATGAGCCTTACATGACAGAAGGAGAACTATCCTTTGATATCAGCTTATATTTCAATTTAAACGGAAAATATGACCCCAGACAAGAGGGAATTCATGTAATGGATCACCGCCTGGACAGGGATAAAGGCAGCGCAGGTACCATGCCTCATTTCGATGCATTGATGGGAGCTTCTGATATCCTGGCAGCCCATCATATTCCCTATGGGATAGTAAATAACTGGAGGCATGAGGAAATACAGAAACATCCGGTTCTGGCAATTATGGATGCGCCAGGGCTTTCTGAAGAAGAAATATCGGATGTGATATCTTATGTGCGTGATGGAGGAAATCTGTATTTAAGCGGTTACACAGATAACAGGCTCCTGCAGAAATTCTTTCATACAGAAATGGATGGGTATACAGATGGAAGAATGACATATCTGGCACCCTGCGGGGAATCGGGGATTATGGAAGGATATAGTACCAGAAAATATCCGCTTGTGATGTTTGAACCGGCAGTAAAATTAAAACCAGGATACATGGGAACTAAAATGGCAACATTGACGTTCCCCTATACAAAACCAGGCATTCACTGGTCTATGTTCCCTACGGATGTTCATGAGAAGGAATATGTGGACGTAAATTCAGATGCATATCCATTTTCTACCATACACGCAAATCCTCCTGGAATAGAGACAGAGATGCCGGGTATGCTGTATACCATCTGCGGGAAAGGAAAGGTCATATGGTCTGCCCTGCCTCTTGAAAGAGCTGAGAGGTTCCAGCATGGAGAGGTATTTATAAATATAATGAAAATGCTTGCCGGTGGTGCGTTTTCCATTCAGGTAGAAGCAAGTGAAACAGTAGAGATTATAATCTTCGAAGATAAACTGGCTAAATCCCTGTTAGTGGGGCTGATTGAAACCAGAAACGGTTATACCATTGCAGACACCCATGATATAGACATTGCACTCAATACACCTGTGAAACCGGCAAATGTATGCATGCTGCCGGAGAAAAAAGAAATAGCTTACTGCTATGAAGACGGATGTTTAAAAATACATCTGGATAAAATATCTGTTTTTGCCATGTTACAGATTCAGTGGTAAAAAGTTGTGAAGGAGGATGCTTATGGAAAAATTATTTGCACTGGATGGGAAGTTCAATCAATTTATGTCAAAGGCAGCAGACCTTCTGCTGTTGAATCTCATGTGGATGATTTGTTCCCTGCCGATTATTACAATCGGGGCATCCACTACAGCATTATTTGATGTCCTGATCGAAATGACAGAGGATAAGGAAGCTTATGTAGTCAGAACGTATATCCGATACTTTGCCAAAAATCAAAAAGAGAGTACAAAGCTCTGGTTATTATTTCTGACTGTACAGACACTGCTCTGTGCGCTCTTTGCAAGTGGCTTTCAGGTGGGAAGTAGTGTAATTGTAGCAGGGAGTATGATTGGAGAGGTATTTTTCCTGGCCTGTACGGTTTTTGCCTTTCCCCTTCTGGCATGGACTGGTGACAGGAAACTTGGGAGTTTGCTGAAGAAATCAGCCTTCCTTGGTGTGGCGGCACTACCCTGGACGGGAGTGCTTCTCTTAGGAAGTGGTATTTTGATTGCTGTCACACTGTGCTATCCACTTCCAGCGGCGCTGCTGCTGCTTTTTATAGGTGTGGCAGGTATTTCTTATATGATGAGCGTCATATACCGGCATGTTTTTCAGAAATATGGTGTGTTAAGGGCAACGGAGTTAAGACATGAAGTTATCTGATCGGGAGAAGCTTTCTGCCTATATGGGAAAACCAAAAGAAACAAAGGCGTTTACATTTACGGCGGAAATTTTAGAAGAGGAAGAAAAGATTGCCTTGTACAAGGAAAGGGCAGAGTACTCTAGAAAGGAAGGATATTGATGGAGAAAAAGGAATTAGCAGTAAAAGCATTACAGAAAGGAAAAGGTATATTCCGGTTGGCACCTACCTGGGTTCCCAGGTCATTTTGCAGACCAGGAAAGAGGATTAAGCTGCATCCGGATGATTACTATGCACTGGGGGCAGAGAGGGGCGGTATCGATGAAAGATGGTTTGCATCCACAACCTGGGCGGAAAACGGAGAAGGGACACCAGAAGATGAAGGCATGAGTTATATTGTGGTGGATCAGGAAGGCAAAGAAAAAATCCTTCTGAAGGACGCAATAGAGCTTTTGGGAGCAGAAATCGTGGGCGATTATCTGTGGGAGAAGTATAGGGGGTGGCCCATGTTTTCCAAATTCTTTGACAATGCAGGGCCTCTTTCTCACCATATTCATCACCGGGCAGAACACGCAGCCAGGGTAGGGGCTTCCGGCAAGCCAGAGATGTATTTTTTTCCATCCCAGGTTAATAACCATGGTGGAGAGTTTCCTTTTACTTTCTTTGGATTTAATCCGGAAACAGAAAAAGAAGAAGTATTAGATGTACTCAAAAATTTCACCAAAGGAGACAATAATATTCTTGGTTTATCCAGAGCTTATAAATTAGAACTGGATACAGGATTTGATGTTCCCCCCGGAGTGATGCATGCTCCCGGAAGTCTCTGTACCTATGAACCGCAGTTTGCCTCAGACGTGTATGCCATGTATCAGTCAGTGCTGCTAAACGGTCAGGTAATCGGAGAAGATTTGCTGTGGAAGAACACTCCGGAAGAAGAAGTCGGAAACTATGAATATTTGCTGGACGTAATTGACTGGGAGGAAAATACAGATGCAGATTTCCATAAGAAACATTATATGAGGCCAAAACCGGTGAGGGTGGTAGAAGATATGCTGTCAGAAGGGTATATAGAGGAGTGGATCTGCTATAAATGCAGTACCGTTTCTGCAAAGCGCTTAACTGTATTTCCGGAACAGAAAGTGGTAATCAAAGATGCGGCTGCCTACGGTATTATCTGTTTGGAGGGACATGGAACATTTGGACAGTGGAAATTGGAAACACCGTCTCTGATTCATCTGGGCGAATTGACAAATGATGAATTTTTCGTGACAGAACGTGCTGCAAAAGTAGGAGTAGAAATTATCAATGAGTCATCCACGGAAAACATTGTAATTCTAAAACACTTTGCGGAAAATCCAGAGTTGGTTTTGGAATAGCTTTTCAAGTGCATACAGCATGAGAACTAAAGAATCAATAATACATAGCCACAGGGCCTGCCGGGGCAGACGAAGGAGCGGATGCAGGGCAGCAATAGGAGGTGGAGCAATCACCAACCGAACCAGAGACTGGGAAGAATCTGGGCTGTCCCTCTTATAGCTTATGAAATAGTTTTTTGTGATTAGCATCCTTAACAAAATACTAAATTCATAAATAAATTCTAAAACTCAACAATCACATTAAAAAATTGAAAAATTTGGTCAAGAAAGTACTAAAGAAATTTCTAATACCGCGCTACTATAAGATTAGAATTGTTTATTGCCCATATGATAGCATTAATAATCATAAATAAATTATAGTAGAATGGAGGAAATTATGAAGAGTAGAGAAAGAGGGATTAGCAAGGGTATGGCAATTGTATTGACAGTTGCATCAATTCCTTTTAGCGGCAGTGTATCTGTGCAGGCTGCGTATCAAAAGGTTAATCAGGCTCCGATGAGTATTGTATTTGATGAACCGGTATCACAGGGGCATGTAAGTGGTGGGGATAGTGATACGGAACGGTGGCAGCAGTTATCGTTTCCTATAGGAAATTCTTACATGGGTGCAAATGTCTATGGAGAGATTGAGAAAGAACATCTTACTTTCAATCACAAGGAAATGTGGAATGGAGGACCCTCAGAGACAGAGCCTTATACCGGTGGGAACATTGAGGAAGTAAACGGTCAGCCTATGGCTGAATATATGCAGTCTGTGCAGAATGCATTTCTAAACGGAGATGGAAATGCGGCTTCCATGTGTGATTCCCTGGTTGGAAAAGAGAGCAGGGAATACGGTGCTTATCAGGCATGGGGAGATATATATCTGGATTTTAACAGAGATTATATGTATGAACCAGAATCTTCTGATGGTGTTATCAGCGATACCAGCGACCGTATTCGATATGGAGATGGCTGGAAAAGATGGGACCAGGGCTCCTGGGAGGCAGGTTCAGAGCATTACAATGAGGCACCGGGTACTTTTACAGTGAACTTTCAGGGAACCGGAATGCAGATGATTGGGGTAAAGGCTTCCAATATGGGAGACTACAGGGTAACCGTGGACGGAGAAGTGGTAGATTCAGGAACTATGAATGCTTCTGAAAAAATGGAAAATCAGGTACTTTTTGAAATATGTGATTTGGAATACGGGAAGCATGTTCTCACATTTGAGTCTCTGAAACATGAAAGTGGAGCACAGAAAACATCTTTTGATTACCTGAAGGTTTTGTTTGGAGAGACAAATGTAAACTGGAATGTGGAAGCACCCGAAGAAGGTCTGGAATTTACAGGAGAATGGAAACGATGGGACCGTACAGAGGAATCTGACGGGAATTCCTGGTTTGGAACAGACGAAGTCTATGTGGATGGCGATAAAGCGAAGGATGCTTCACTGACCTACACATTTACGGGAACGGGATTTAAGCTGTTTGGCGCTATGAGTTTTCAGGTAGGTACATTTGAATATGCATTGGATGACTCAGAGGAATACACGGCAGTCAATACCTACTCTGATTACTACAGCCGCAGATGCCAGCTGCAGGTGAACAACCTGGAGAACACAAAGCATACTCTGAAAATCAGGGGTGTGGAGGGAAGTAAGGTATCCTTTGACGGTATTGCAGTCAACCCTTACGATATGGAGGCGGAGCTCCCCCGTCCTGAGCATACGGAAGTAACGAATTACAGCAGGGAGCTAAATCTGGACAACTCCATCGCAGAGGTCTCATTTGACAGGGATAACACACATTATCACAGAGAATATCTTGCCAGCTATCCCGATGGGGTCATTGCGATGAAGCTGACTGCAGAAAAGGCAGAAGGCGCTGGGGAGGATACGCAGATGCGTCCACTGGAATTTGAGGTTAATTTCCCCATAGATCAGCCCGAAAAAAATGCGGAAAGCCTGGGTAAGGATGTTCTTTATGAAGCATCAGGGGACAGTATTATCGTTTCCGGTAAACTCAGGGATAATGGAATGCAGTTCAATGGAAGACTGAAGGTCGTTTTGCCGGATGGACAGGGAAAGGTGGAACCGCTGGCAGGTACCACAGACACACTTGCGGTGACAGGTGCAAGGGAAGCTTACATTTTCGTGTCAGCGGGAACGGATTATGACACCAATTATCCGGTTTACCGTACAGGGGAAACATCAGAGGAATTGTCACAGCGTGTGGAGGGGATTCTGGAGGGAGCATGTCAAAAAGGATATGAAACAGTAAAGAAAGATGCAGTTGCTGATTATAAAGAAATCTATGACAGAGTAAAAATTGATCTGGGTCAACAGGAAACAGGTATGACCGCGGACCAGTTAATGGCGTCTTATAAGGAGGGTAGCGCCGATGCCGCTGCACGCAGTTATCTGGAAACCCTGATGTTCCAGTTCGGGCGTTATCTGCAGATTGCATCCTCCAGAGAAGGGGATAAACTACCGGCCAATCTCCAGGGGGTATGGCTGAACAATTCCGGTGCTGCCAACGATCCGGTAATGTGGGGATCAGATTACCACCTGAATGTAAATATGCAGATGAATTACTGGCCTACTTATGTGACCAATATGGCAGAATGTGCTGAACCAATGATCCGGTACATGGAGGGACTGCGGGAACCGGGACGGCAGACGGCCCAGGTATACTTCGGAGTTGATAATTCAGAGGGACAGCAGAATGGATTCACAGCAAATACCCAGAATACGCCTTTTGGCTGGACCTGTCCGGGCTGGACATTTTCCTGGGGGTGGTCACCGGCAGGTGTTCCCTGGATGCTCCAGAATGTTTATGAGGCATATGAATACTCAGGAGATGTTAACAAACTGAAGAATGAAATCTTTCCTATGATGGAAGAGGAGGCAAAATTCTATCAGTCCATTCTGAAAAAAGCAGTGGATCCAGACGGAACTGAGCGCTATGTTACAATACCTGCTTTTTCCCCGGAACATGGTCCATATACGGCGGGAAATACATATGAAAATACATTAGTATGGCAGTTATTTAACGATTGCATAGAGGCAGCAGAAATATTGAACGAAACAGAACCGGGAACAGTATCGCAGGAACAGATTGATACCTGGAAAGAATTTATGGATGGACTAAAACCAATAGAAATCGGAGACAGCGGACAGATTAAAGAATGGTATGACGAGACAAGCTTTGGACAGAACACATCAGGCACTATTCCTAATCATTCAGGGGGACACCGACATATGTCCCATCTTCTGGGACTGTATCCGGGAGATCTGATTACAGTGGAAAATGAGGAGTATATGGAAGCGGCAAAAGTATCCTTAAACGACAGAGGTGACGATGCAACAGGATGGGGTGTGGCACAGCGGCTGAACACATGGGCAAGAGTCGGAGACGGAAACCGTGCTTACCAGATTATCAATTCCTACTTTAACAACAGCGTTTATACCAATTTGTGGGATGCTCACCCACCCTTTCAGATTGACGGAAACTTTGGATATACCAGTGGGGTCGCTGAGATGCTTATGCAGTCGAATGCGGGATATATCAATCTGCTTCCTGCACTTCCTGAGAATCAATGGGTTTCCGGATCGGTGAGTGGTCTGGTTGCAAGAGGAAACTTTGAAATCAGTGAAAGCTGGGAGAACGGTGAATTGAAGACAGCACAAATCATATCCAATAACGGAGGTGAATGTACGGTCCAGGGAAAAGGATGGAAGAGTGTCTCTATTACGGATCAGAACGGAACTCCGGTAAAAGTGGAAACTACCGGAGAAAAAGAGGGAAGGTTTTCCTTCATCACAGAAGCAGGAAGCACCTATATGCTTACCGGCAGCAGCGAAGAAATGCCGGAACCTTCCGAAGATACAGATCTGACAAGCCTGAAACTTGCGGTTGTTATGGCGGAAAGTATGGCGGCAGAGCAGGAAGAAAACAAATGTTACACAGAGGAAAGCTGGGCTTCGGTGGAGCAGGCATTATACGCAGCCAAGGAACTTATGGAAAACCAGGATATCAATCAGAAACAGGCTGACGAAGCTTTTCTGGCACTCATAACTGCATGTAATATGCTGGAAAACGGGACACAGAAGGTGGGATTGAAAGCAGCTATAGAAGGCACAGAGGCGATACTTGCAGACACAGAGAGTTTGTCAAAGTACACAGAAAAAAGTGTGGAGGCGGTCAGAACAGCCCTTCTGGCAGCGCAGCAGATATTTGAAAACAGCGGTTCCGACCAGGGAACGATCAACAATGTGACCAAAAATCTGCTCACTGCGGTAACGTCTATGCTGGTGAAAGAAGATGACACAAGACTTGGCATCCTTATACAGACGGCAGAAGAGATTCTGGAGAAAGAAGATCAGTACACACCTGCAAGCGTACAGAAGCTTCGAGACGCACTGGAAGCGTCCAGGGAAATTGCGGAGAGTGGACAGGCAGAAGAAGCAGACATCAATGAATCATATAGGAACCTGTCAGAGGCAATGACTTCCCTTGTGAGAAAAGGAAACAAAGAAGAGTTGAAGGCCGCACTGGATAAAGCGGATGAGATTCTGAAAGAGTTCGGAAAATATCTGGAAAGCAGTATGGAAGGTCTCCGGGAAGTGGCAGACAGTGCACATGCTGTGTATGAGAATCAGAACGCAGATGCAGATGAAATAGGGAAAATTTTGAAGAAACTTGTTGGAGAAATCCTGGAGGTACGCCTCATGGGTGATGTGGACCAGAACGGTATGGTGAATACCCGGGATGCGGCAAAGCTGCTTAGATACAGCGCGGAACTGGAACAACTCTCAAAAGTACAAATCCAGACAGCAGATGTAAATAGGGATGGATTGGCAGACGGAAGCGATACAGCTGTCATCCTCCAGTATGCATCAGAGAAAATCAAGTCATTCTGAGCTCGGAAAGACATGATACGGTTGAAATAAAGGGACTAAGGGATTGCGCACTGCAGTGTTTATTGCAGTGTGACAATTCCTTTTTAGTTGATAAATTAAATGCGTGTGATTTGGTGGGCAGATATTGCAGCCTTAATGCAAAGGGGAATGTCACGTTCCCAAAATCCTGCAAGGCTTATTACTACCATAACACACAGGATGACTGGGTAGAAATAACAGACATTTCACAGGAGGACTTACGTCTCCTGCAAAGATAATAAAAAATATAGAAAAATATAGAAAAATAAACCCTCTTTTATCTGACTATAGATTAGTCTTTTAAAAGAGGGTTTATTTTTTTCTTTGTTACCTTATAATGTATGATATTTTAATTTCAAAAGAGATTATTACTCGGTTTTTTGGTCAAGATATGATAAACTAAGGTTAATGCAAATCAGGAACTCAAAGTATGTATAACTGGTTTCAAGGTTGCTGTAATTAACCTGAAAAGGGAGGAATTATTTATGAAGAAGAGAGTCTGCCATTTGTTTAACTCCATATCAACCAAGGTTATTTTGATTATGCTGGTAATGGTGCTGCCGCTGAATCTGATTGCCATCATCGCAAATGAGAAGGTGATTGATACCATGGTAAACCAAAATAAAATGTCCGCCCAGACTCTGGCGGATACTTTTACGTCAGAAATCGAAACCCAGATGACGAATACCCATACCTTATTATATTATTTTTTAACCAAGAATCCGGATTGTATCCAAATGAAACTTCAGGAAGAAGATAATTATACATATCAAAGCTCGAAGCAAAAATTGTTTTTCAGCCTGAAATCTATGGGAAGCATGACGGATGGTGGAGACGGCTATTTTTATTATATGAAGAAGATGAAAGATGTGGTTGTTTATGATGAAAACCCTAAGGATAGTAATAACCTGTACCATACGATGAATGAATTTATAGAGAAACAGCTGGATGACGGAATTACAGGCGGGTGGCATATTTATGAATTCAATTCGTATAAATACTTGTTTTTAATAGTGGAGCAAAAAAGTATGGTCTATGGAGGGTGGTTTAATCTGGATGCACTTATGAAGAAACTGGAACACAGATTGAGCTATACTGATTATTCAATTGATTTGTCAGAGGGTATGAGCCCTCCGAATACCAGCGATCGCATTGTTGTTTCAGCGAATTTGAAGAAGCTTAATTTAGTGATTAGTGTAAAGAAAAGTGAAATTGTAGGCGGAATATCTAAATATGTCACGGCATTGCAGACCATGGCATTCTTATATTTGGCATTGATACCGCTTTTGTTTTTATTTTTGAAAATCATTTTAATAAAGCCGTTGAAAATAGTAAATCATGCACACCGCCAGATAAAAAAAGGCAATCAGGACTACAGAATCAGTGATAAAGCTAATTCTGTGGAGTATATGGAAGCATACCAGTCTTTTAACCAGATGGCGGATAACATCAAGGCCCTGCGGATTGAAGGCTATGAAAAGGAAATTGCAAGGCAGAAAATAGAACTTCGCAATCTGCAGCTGCAGATTCGTCCACATTTCCTTCTGAATACGTTTAACCTGATATATACCTTGTCACAGCGCAAAGAGATGACTGCGGTTCAGCAGATTATCATATACCTCTCAGAATATTTTCGGTATATTTTCCGAAGTGAGAAGGAATTAGAGCTTTTTCCCAAGGAGCTTAAGCTGATTCAGGGTTACGTAAAGATGGTTTGCATCAATTATTCAGGAAACGTGGAAGCAGAGTATCATATAGAACCGGAGGTTCAATATGTCCGGGTTCCGCCGCTGCTGATACATAATTTTATTGAGAATGCAGTTAAGCATGGAGTGAAGCAGGGAACCATGCTCCATATAACGGTTACAGGACGATATGCGGATAAAAAAGTGATCTTTCAGATTACGGATGACGGCAATGGCATGAGCGGGGAGTCCCTGGAGAAATGCAGGAAGCTGCTGCAGGGAGACACAGAGCCGGAGAATTTTACCTCTGGCATCGGATTATCCAATTCCATACGGAGATTAAGGCATTTTTATGGTCCGGAAGCAAAGATTGAAATAATGTCAGTACAGGGGGAAATGACCTCTGTGATCATACAATTCCCATACAATTTGGAGGTAGAAAATGAAGTTACTATTGATTAATGATGCTATTTTAACAGTTGAGACAATGAAAACAGATATTCCATGGGAGCAGTATGGGGTGGAAGAGGTATTTACCGCTTATGATGCAGAAGCCGCCAAGCTTTGTATCCAGAAAAATCCCATTGATCTGATGCTCTGTGATATTGAGATGCCTGGTGAAAACGGGATAGCAGTACTGCGCTGGGTCAGGGAGAACAAAAAGGAGATTGAATGTATTTTTTTAACCTGCCATGCCAGCTTTGAATACGCAAAGGAAGCGATTCAGCTGGGCTGCCAGGACTATTTGCTGATGCCAGCCATGTACGAGGATATCGGAGCGGCTGTTCTTAAGGTGGTTAACCGGATTAAAGACAAACGGGAGTCTGCCCGTTTTCAGGAATACGGCAGGCAGGCGGTTAAGGAAAAAGTGGAACTGGCAACAGAAAATTTCGGACAGAAGAAAACGGAAAAATCGGTGGATGCAGCGATAAGCTATATTGTAGAGAACCTGTCCAGTGAGACGCTTTCTTTAAATGAAATAGCTGAAAAGCTGTTCATACATCCGGCATATTTAAATCGGATTTTTAAAAAGGAAAAGAATATAACCGTTGGCCAGTATATAATTACGGAGCGGATGAAGATGGCAGCAGAGCTGCTAAAGACCAGGAATCTTAGCGCAAATGCTGTGTCAGAGCTGGTTGGCTATAAGAGTTATGCTAATTTTAATTCTATGTTTAAGAAATCATTTGGGTGTTCACCATCCCAATATAGTGGAGAAGATTAAAGGATAAGTAGAGCCGTTTTTCATATGCAATAAAAAAAGTAGTTCGTTTTCGAGAGATTCCAGTTTGAAAATAGTATGGTATTTAGAGTCAAAAAAAAGTATAAATAAAGCATAGAAACAAATACCTATTAAGGAGGAAATTTATGAAGAGGAAAGTAGTTGCTTTATTAGTATGCAGCAGCCTGGCGGTAAGTATTTTAGGAGGATGCGGACAACAAAAGGAGACGAACGGGAACGAGACAAAAGCGGAAACAAATAAAGATACAAATAAAGAAACAAATGAGGAATCAAATAATGAAACAAAGACGGAAGCTGTGACATCGCAGGATGATACAGCGAAAAGCAGTTCAGAGACAGGGAAAGAGGAAGCTGCTGGTACCGAGTCGAAAGCAGATGGAGATATTGTAGAAATTTTCTGGCAGTATCCGGCAACCAGCGAGGTGACGGAAGGATTTTACCGGATGGAAGACGCGCTGAACGAGATGATGGAAAAAGACATCGGTGTTCACGTAACCTTTGTACCCACAGATCTTATGACTTCCCAGCAGGATGCTACATTGATGATATCATCCGGAGAACAGCTGGATGTTTCACTGACAGCCTTCACAAGTGTGGGAAATCTGGTTGAAGATGGTCTGATTTTACCTCTGGATGAATACATGGAGGAGTATGGCAGTAAGATTGAGCCAAACTGGATCAGTGGAAATTATTATGATGGCAAGCTGTATTCCCTTCCATCTTGCGTAAACAAACTGTATCAGACTTATGGATTCAATATGAAAAAAGAATATTGTGATAAGTATGGATTTGAACAGGATGACAATAAAATTTATACGTTAGAAGAAATTGAAAAGATGTTCGAAATTGTAAAAGAAGGAGAAGGCAAGGATTTCTATATGATGACTCCCTGGAATAATACATATGAGCCTTTGAACTACAGCTATCAGGAATACGATATGTTATCGGGAAGTTTTTCAGCCGGCGTATTGATGTTAAACAGAAGTTTTGAGGATACGACCATTTATAATTATTTTGAAACAGAGGAATATAAGAAATATTGTGAAATGATGTACGACTGGGCAGCAAAGGGATATATTGCACCTGATGCAGCAGTGGATACAGACTTTTCAAACCGTGCTATGGAAGAAAATTATTTGGGAAGCTTTGGTTATTGTGAGCCGGAGAGCAGTATGCTGACAACAAACTCCACCTGGGGACAGGATGTAGTCCAGTTCCGTACAGTTGATGGATTTATCAGGCTGAATGGCGGGTCTAATGTTAACTGGAATGTACCTATTACCTCTGCAAATCCGGGGAAAGCAGTAGAAGCAATCGCATATGTACTTACAAATAATGAAGCAGGTACTTTAATTCAATACGGATTTGAAGGGGAAGAGTATGAAGTAGTGGAGGATAATGGAGAATATCAGGTAATTAAGTATCTGGCTGATGACATTACACAGCTTCCTTACAGCAATGTATACGGTCTTTGGGGAAATCGCCTGACTCTGCCGGCTGTATATCCTGCTGATATCGATCTGAGTAAAAAATGGCTTGATTATGAAAATGCATTGCCCAAAAGCCGTTATTCACCGGCGATGGGTTACAGCTTTAATGCCAGCAGCGTAACCACCGAAATTGCTGCAGTTGAGACCGTGATGGAACAGTATTGCTATAGCTTTAATGCAGGAGCACTGGATCCTGAAAAAGCTTTGCCGGAATTTAATGCCGCGCTAAAATCAGCAGGCATTGATAAAATAATTGCAGAAAACCAAAAGCAGCTTGATGCATGGGCAGCAAGTAAATAATCTATCATGACAAAGGGCTGCTGTTACTTACAAAAGTTAGCGGCAGCCTGAAATATTATAGGAGATTAACATGATCGGAAAAAGAAAATTACCGGCAGCAAAGAAGAGAATAGGACTGAAAAAGGTACTGCCATTTTATCTGATGGTTTTGCCTGGATTAATTTACTTATTGATTAATAACTATTTGCCGATGTTTGGTATTGTCATAGCATTTAAGAAAATGAATTATACCAAAGGTATTTTTGGAAGTGACTGGAGTGGCCTGGATAACTTTCGGTTTCTGTTTGCATCAAAGGATGCCTGGTCCATCACCAGAAATACAATTTGTTACAATATAGCCTTTTTTGTCATTGGAACTGTTTGTGCAGTACTGCTGGCGATTTCGATCAATGAAATTCGCTCAAAGCATACTTCTAAATTGTACCAGATATTTATTTTACTGCCTTATCTCATGAGTTGGGTTGTTGTCAGTTATCTGGGATATGCATTTTTATCCAGTGAAAGCGGATTCTTGAACAAGACATTGTTTCCGGCGATGGGGCTGAAACCGGTTAATTGGTATCAGGATAAGACTTATTGGCCGCTGATTCTGATATTTGTAAATACATGGAAAAATGCAGGATACAGTATGATTATCTATTATTCCAGTATCGTGGGAATCAGTCAGGATTTTTTTGAAGCAGCACGGATTGACGGAGCATCGAAATGGAAACAAATCAGATATATCACGCT
This sequence comes from Robinsoniella sp. RHS, assembly GCF_001029355.1. Taxonomy (NCBI): domain Bacteria; kingdom Bacillati; phylum Bacillota; class Clostridia; order Lachnospirales; family Lachnospiraceae; genus Robinsoniella; species Robinsoniella sp. RHS. The sequence continues at coordinate 84,844 of NZ_JNGB01000015.1, read as the reverse complement.
GCCCTTATTAAAACCTACTGTAATTACGCTGTTTATCTTAAGTGTAGGCCAGGTATTCCGTTCTGATTTCGGGTTGTTTTATCAGGTGACAAGAAACAGCGGGCCGCTGTATGAATTCACCAGAACAATAGATGTATATGTATATCAGGCATTGATGAAGAATGCGGATTACGGAATGGCAGGAGCAGCAAGTGTGTACCAGTCTATCTGTGGTTTCATCCTAATTTTAATCGCAAATAAGATTGTGAAAAAGTATCAGGCAGGCAGTGCGCTGTTCTAAAGGAGGCATAAATGAAAACAAGAGAAAATATGAGGACACAAATCATCACGAATGCAATCTGTATCATTGCGACTGCCGTTGCACTCTTACCATTCATTCTTTTGATTATTGCCTCATTTACAGATAATAGCTGGGCATCCGTCAACGGATTTACTTTTTTTCCAAAGGAATGGAGCTTATCAGCATATGAGTACATTGCTATGAAATGGCAGACGATTGGCCATGCTTATTTGATGACCATTATTGTAACTGCAGCAGGCACAGTGGCATGCCTTTTCATCAGCGTCTTATTTGCTTATGGCATCAGCAAGCAGTGGGTTCCGGGTATGAAAATTGTAAGCTTTCTGTTGATTTTTACCATGCTGTTCAATGGAGGTCTGGTGTCCACTTACTACTGTTATAACAAGATCTGGAATATTAAGGACACCATATGGGCATTAATTGTCCCGAATATGATGATGAATGCATTTAATATCATACTGATCCGGAATTATTTTATCAACAGTATTCCCATCAGTTTGGAAGAAGCAGCGAGAATAGACGGAGCCGGTGCGGTGCGGATCTTAATATCTATCGTGATTCCACTTAGTAAACCGATCATTGCAACCATCGGACTGATGACTGCTCTAAGCTACTGGAACGACTGGCTGAATGGTCTGTACTATTTATCAGCAAGAGGTGGTTCGGAGTATTATACCATTCAGATTGTATTGAATAATATCAGCAATGATATTCGTGCGATTTCCGCTGCAGCAACGAGCAGTGCGGCAATGGCGACGAATGTAAAATTGCCATCCACAACAATTCGGATGTCTATTGCTGTGATTGGTATCATCCCCATAGTGGCCATTTATCCATTTTTCCAGAGATATTTAGTAAAAGGAATTACACTTGGAGGTGTAAAGGAGTAGCAGCGTTATTTATTACACGGTATGAAATACAGGAGGAAGAAACCGATGATTTACAGTAATTATTCATTTACAATCCCGCAGGAAAAGCAGGTCCGGGTTATTATTGATACGGATGCTAAGAATGAAGCAGATGACCAGTATGCCATTGTACAGGCTTTACTGAGTCCGAAGCTGGACAATGTAGGATTCATTGCCGCACGTTATGGATGCTTAGAGGACAGTGTGGACAGAAGTTATGCTGAACTGGAGAAAATATTTGATTTGATGGGCTTAAAGAAAGAGGATATGTTGTATCATGGGGCGCAGAGTGCGTTAAGGGATGAGCTTACCCCAGAGATTTCTGAGGGGGCAGAATTTATTATAAAAGAAGCACTAAAAGAGGATGAACGACCTTTGTTTGTACTGTTCCTGGGCGGCATAACCGATCTGGCAAGTGCCTATCTGATGGAGCCTGGAATTGCAAAGCGTTTAACCGCTGTCTGGATTGGAGGAGGGCCATATCCCCTCGGAGGGAATGAATTTAATCTCTGGAATGATATCAATGCAGCAAATGTTGTGTTTTCCTCGCCAATTGAATTGTGGCAGATTCCACAAAATGTATATAAGCAGGCAGCGGTTACGCTTGCCGAACTGGAATACCGGGTTCGTCCTCAGGGTGAAATCGGAAAATATCTGTTTGAGCAATTGGATGAATTCAACCAATGCGAAGGTGTTCGTAAGATGGATTATTTTACCGGAGAAAGGTATATTCTGGGTGACTCTCCAGCGGTTGGCGTGCTTTTGTATGGAGACAGCGCCAGTTATGAGTGGCGGCAGGCACCGCGGATAGCTTCTGATATGACCTATGTACATCATGGAGTCAGCCGTCCCATCCGGGTGTATGATCAAATTGACCATCGGCTTCTGCTGGAAGACTTTTATTGCAAGCTGGCATTGTTTGCACAGAATGGAGTATCCCGTAACGAACGGGATAATATGTAAAAAATGAATGGAGAAATAAAGCTTATGAATCAATCATATAGGGATACGCAACTGAGCAGTGAAAAGCGGGCAGAATTGCTTTTACAGGAAATGAACACAGAAGAAAAGCTTGCACAGCTGACCTGTTTCCTGCCTGCAAAGGATCGGATGGCGGAAGTAAAGGAGAAGTGCAGGAATGGTATTGGTGAGATCAGTACGCTGGAAATGAGAAATATTGAAAGTCTGGAAGCAGTGGCTGATTTTCAGCGGGATGTTCAGAAAATCATTATGGAACAGAGCCGCCATCACATCCCGGCAATTTTTCATATGGAAGGTTTATGCGGTGCGTTTATACAGGAAGCAGCCAGTTTCCCGGCTGGAATTGCACGAGGCTCATCCTGGGATGTTGAATTGGAGGAAAAAATTGCAGATGTTGTGTCGAGGCAGGAACGGGCAGTGGGGATTACCCATACGTTAGCTCCGGTACTGGATGTGGCAAGAGATCCCCGCATGGGAAGGCAAGGTGAGTCCTACGGGGAAGATGCAGCATTGGTATCCGCAATGGGAGCAGCCTATACGAGGGGGATTCAGCAGGGAGAAACTGCAGGAAGAAAGTCTGAAGCAGTGGCGAAACATTTTTTGGGATCCCATCATACGCAGGGAGGAATTCATGGCACTCACCTGGAAATTCCGGATCGTCTGCTGCGTGAAGTGCACGCAAAGCCGTTTCAGGCTGCAATCAGCGAAAGCGGGCTAAAGGGAATTATGCCTTGTTATTGCGGCATAGACGGAGAACCGGCATCAGCATCGGCAAAACTTCTGACCGGGCTGCTGCGGGATGAAATGAAGTTCGATGGCGTGACCGTTTCGGATTACAGTGCAATCAGCAATATTCACGAAGTGCAGCATGTCTGTGAAAGCTATACAGATGCAGGCGAGCTGTCATTGCTGGCAGGAATGGACGTGGAGACGCCAAACCGTATGGCTTTTAACGATGAACTAATGATCAGGCTGCAAAATAGTGAGAAGGGCATAAAGCGTTTAGATCAGGCAGTTCTGGGTGTGCTGACTGCGAAGTTCAGAATGGGATTATTTGAAAATCCTTATGCACTTGCCGGTCAGGAATTAAAGCAGACATTTCTGGCAGGGGATGAAGAGGAAATTGCTTTACAGGCAGCCAGGGAGTCTCTGATCCTCCTTAAAAATAATGGAATACTTCCGCTCAAAGGAGGTATAAAAAAGATTGCCGTTATTGGTTGTCATGCTGAGAATGCCAGGGTCTTCTTTGGTGACTATACCCATTTGAGTATGTCTTCAGCAGTGCTGGCAGTGGCAAACTCCATAGCAGGAATTGGTGAATCAGGAACTGCGGGGAATAAAGACGCGGTTCTGATATCGGGCACCCAGGTTCAAAGTGATGAGACAGAAGAATTTATGGAGTTATTAAAGCTTCAGAAACCAAATGTTCTGAGTTTACTGGATCAACTGAAAAAAGATCTGCCAAATGTGGAAATTAGCAGTGCATACGGTTATCCCGCAGCGGGCAGCGATGAATCCGGATATGGGAAAGCATTGGAGGTTGCAGCAGCAGCCGACCTGGTAATTATGACCCTTGGCGGCAGGTATTGCAGCTGTTCCATTGCGACTATGGGGGAAGGTGTAGACAGTTCAGATATTAATCTTCCGTCGTGTCAGGAACATTTTATCAGAGAGGCAGCAAAGCTTGGAAAGCCCATGGTGGGTATACATTTTAACGGCCGTCCCATATCCAGTGATGCAGCAGATGAATGCCTGGACGCAATACTGGAAGCCTGGGCACCAGCTGAGGGCGGTGCCAGAGCAATTTCCGAAGTGCTGCTGGGAGCATTTAATCCATGCGGAAAGTTACCCGTGTCAGTCGCTTACCACACCGGACAGCTGCCTGTATATTATAATCATCCCTGGGGATCAGCATGGCATACGGGACGCAGCATAGGTTTTCAGGATTATGTGGATTTACCTCATTCACCACGCTATTGTTTTGGCTATGGCATGTCGTATACGCAGTTTGAGTACTCCGCTTTGCATATCCAAGCGAAAGAGGTTTCTCCGGATGAAACCATTATGATAACCTGCGAAGTTAAAAATACCGGATCTGTGGATGGAACAGAAGTGGTACAGCTGTATTTTTCCGACAGCTATGCCAGTTTACAAAGACCCGTTAAGGAACTGGCGGGATTTGCCAGGGTGACTCTGATGGCGGGAGAAAAGAAGCAGGTGAAATTTATAGTGGAGCCCGGACAGCTGGCGTTTCTGGATAAAGATATGAAATGGAAGATTGAAGCAGGTGAATTCAAAGTAATGATAGGCAGTTCCTCAGAAGATATTCATTTAGAGGATTGTTTTGTAATAACGGATAGCCTTTTTATTGAGGGGAATGAGCGGGGATTTTATGCAAAGGTGGAGGGATAGATTAGAAGTGACGGGATGAGTTTATTGGGATAGAAGATTTTTTTACTTGAAAATGAAAGAGGAATATTGGGAGGAAGGAAATTGAGAAGATTAAATCTTATGAAAAAAGTGTTAGCGGGTTTTATGGCTTTTGCAATGGTGATGAATGCCGGATTGCCGGCATTGGCTAAAGAATCAGATATCATTCTGGAAAGGGAGGCAGAAAGTAAAACGGGAATAGAAGTGGAAGCGCAATCAGACCTTATGGCAGCAGAACAGAAGGGTGTGGCAGAAGGAGAAGTAACTGCTGAGGGTCTGTTGGAGGGCTATGCCAATACGACGGGTATAGACCAGGCTGACAGCCCCACCATTACGTCTATAGAAGAACTTACTGCACCGGTACCGCATCTTAAAGTTATGGTTACAATTGGCAGCTTAGGCGGATTTGATGTGCATCTTCCTCCGAAAGATAAATTTGAGGGACGCTTTTACCAATTGGTGCACCCAACATTTCTGGACCGGAATGTGTCCGATCATAATATAGCGCTTGCTTATGACAGCGGGGCATATACCCTGCAGACAAGCGGAAGCGGCTTTGTTAAGGTTGGAATTAATCTTGACGCGGCTGCAGCGCATATATCCAGAACGATTGCGAAAAATTACTATGGTTATGAGGATAAGATTTATGGCTATATTTATGGTGGCAGCGGCGGTTCCATGCAAGTAGTCGGGGCAATGGAAACCACCAACACCAAACTGCAGAATATATGGGATGGAGCGGTACCGTATATTACAGCCTCTCCGGTTTCACTTGGCAATTTTAATATCAGATTATTTGCCCGTGCTGTTCTGGAAGAGAAAGCGCCGCTTATTAAGGATGCGGTGAGTCCCGGAGGCAGCGGTGACCCTTACGCGGTGCTAAATGATATGGAAAGCGAAGTTCTGCGTGAAGTTACGAAGTTAGGCTTGCCTTTGCAGGCATGGGAGAATTATGAATATTTGCTTTTGATGAATAATCATAAAACTTTGCAAGATGCCCTGGCTGATGCAGAAGGTATTACGACCAATTCATATAATGAAAAATTCTGGACTGAGCCGGGGTACCTGGGGACGGAAGATTCAGAGCTTGGCAGGCTTTTTAGAAAATTAAGAGATTCGGGTATCAACCAGGACGGACTTTCGAATATTGCATATCACAGGCATATAGATCCAGGGATGACCTATCATACCTGGGATCATTTAAAAGATGCTGAGGGGACACCTTACTATGCACAGATCGGAGGACAGCATTCAGGCGTTGGAACAGCGTCTATGATGTCAGGCGGCGCCTCTTACTCCGGGATGATTGGCATGAAGGTTATTATGATTCAGAATCTGATGGACGTTGATTCCTTTCCAACGGACGGGGACTGGTACAGGCAAAGGGTAAGGGAACAGGGACTTGAATCAGATTTTAGAATCTGGGTTAACCAGTATGCGGATCATCAGGAGAACAAATATATGCATTTAGATCATCCATATCCCCTGGAAGATCTTCCGGAGCGTTTAATCAATTATGTGGGCAGTCTGGAACAGGCGCTGCGTGATCTGTCGGCTTGGGTGGAGGAAGGTGTGGAACCTCCTCAGTCATCCAGTTATGAAGTAGTTGACAGTCAGTTTGTATTGCCGGATGATGCTGCGTCACGCTGGGGAATACAGCCGGTAGTTGATCTGTATGCAGATGGTGCCAAGAGGGCAGACATCGCAGCGGGCGATACCGTTACGTTAGAAGCAGCAGTTCAGGTACCGCCCGGAACCGGTTCTATTGTAAGTGCCAAGTGGGATTTATATGGTGATGGTAACTTCGTTGATACAGATTATGAAACGCTGTCTGACGGTAGTGTAATCGTCAGGGGCTCTGCAGTATATACCCAGCCTGGTACTTTTTATCCCCAGGTGCGGGTAGCCTCTCAGCGTGAAGGGGATTCAGACACACCATTTGCAAGGGTAGAGAATCTGGGACGTGCACGTGTTGTTGTAAAAGCCCAGGAACCGGATCCGGAAGAAACGGAACCAGAAACGAAACCAGAAACGAAACCAGAAACAAAACCAGAGACAGAACAAGAGACTGAAAAAGGACCAGAAAATGCTAAAATTGATATCTCCAAGTCTGTTTTAAGTAAAATTGCCTCACAGGTATTTACCGGAAAAGCCATTACACCAGAGGTTCGATTAACATGCAATGGCAAGACAATGGCCAAAGATAAAGATTATACAATTTCTTACAGCAAAAATGTCAATATCGGTAAAGCAAAAGTGGTAATAACAGGCAAGGGTAATTACCAGGGCAGCCTGTCCACCACATTTGCAATCAATATGAAAAAAGGCAGGAGCTACACAATAGGCAACTACAGGTATAAAGTGACGAATGCCAGTGTCAATGGAAAAGGAACGGTAACCGTAACCGGTGTTAAAACAAAAGCATTAAAATCCATCACCGTTTTGAATACCGTAAAGATCGGAGGAAAGTCATTTCAGATAACTTCCATTGGAACTGGTGCATTTAAGAACTGCAAAAAAGCTACCAGAGCATCCATTGGAAAAAATGTGAAAACGATTGAGGCAAAAGCATTCCAGAATTGTAAAGGATTAAAGAAGATTACAATAAAAAGCACAGTGTTAAGGAAAACGGGAAAACAAGCGCTCAAAGGAATCAACAGGAATGCCAAAATCATAGTTCCCGGGAAAAAATTAAAAGCTTATACAGATCTTCTGAAAAATAAAGGACAAAAGAATACCGTGAAGATTAAAAACAGATAAACTGATTCAAGTATAGCCTCTCGGAATCTCTGATAAAAGCGGATTTTCCGGGAGACTATTTTAAAGTGGAGATAAAGAGTTCTACATAATCAGAAAGAGAAATGTATGATGAGTGAAGGGAGTTTTAGTCAATGTTTAAAAATGCAAATTGGATTGGAGTTCCAAAGCAGGAGCTTCAAAGATGTAATATTTTACAGGGAGAACAGAACAACAGATTTGCTTATTTTTATCTGGATATCCCGCTAAAAGAAACCGGTGTGCTGAAGATATGTTTATCTGCCGCAGCAAGGTACCGCATGTGGGTAAACGGGCATTCTATATTATCAGGACCCTGCAAAGGAGACCGTTATCGACAGTATTACGATGAAATCATGGTATCAAAATACCTGTGGACAGGAACAAACAGAATTGCCATTCAGGTGCTGGCATGCGATTCTTATATTGTGAATAACAGGATGAAAACCGGCACCCAGCCTTTGATTGCCTATGCAGGTCTTCCCCTGGGACACCGTCTTGCAGTCCAGGGAGGTATATTCAACGCAAAGGAAGAAAAAATTGCCGATATTACAACAGGTATCGCTGACTGGAGGGTGCGTCTGGAAGGAAGCTATCAGTTGGAGTTTCAGGAACCATATCTCACTTGGTTTGGGGCAATAGCAGAGCGTATTCCCAAGACAGCAGTGCCTTTTTCCTGGAAGAAGGCAGAAAGCCGGATAGAATTTCAAAGGGCAGAGATGCTGGAACCGGTACAGACAGATGATGGGAATGCAGGTTTTGGTAATATCGGTGCCCTTGTAATGAAAGAGCGGGAGATACCGCTGCTCTATGAAACCGAGAATACCTTTCAAAAAGAACTGCTGGAGCAGGTTATTCCAGGGGATATTCATATCGGGAAAAATACCAGAAGGGAGTTTATCCTGGATGCGGGTGAAATAAAAACAGCCTTTGTGAAATATGCATTTTCCTCTGGAAAAGATGCAAAGGTAAGTTTTACATATGCAGAACGGTTTATGGGAGGGCAGGTGGATGTAAGGCGGGATGATTATATAAACGGCACGTTGGACGGGATGCAGGATGAAATTTTTTTGGATGGTACGGAATTGCTATATGAACCTTTCTGGTACCGCACGTTTCGTTTTATTAAGATTGTAATAGAAACCGGTGACAATGAGGTGTATTTTCGAGAACCGCATTTTATGGAAACCGGATATCCCATTGAGGTACAGACCTGGGTGGATTCCTCTAACAGCTGGGTGAAGGAAGTCTGGGAAATCTGTGTAAATACGCTAAAGAGATGCATGAATGAGACCTATATGGATTGTCCCTATTATGAACAGATGCAGTTTCCCATGGATACCCGTCTGCAGGCACTGTACACCTATATTTGCAGCAATGATACCCGGCTGGCAAAAAAGGCAATTAAAGATTTTCATTATAGTATTATTCCGGACGGGCTGGTTCAGGGGAAATACCCCTGTTCCCATACACAGATTATTTCCACATTTTCACTGCACTACATCTTTATGCTTAAGGAATATTATATCCAGACCGGTGACCGGGAGACGATCAGAAGATATCGCCCGGATGTGGATCTGATATTAGATTATTATGACCGCAAGATCAAAAACGGGCTTGTTGAAAATCTGGGCTATTGGGAATTTGTTGACTGGCAGCCTGAATGGGAGGCACAAAATGGTTCCCCCGAGGCCACGGCTTATGGTGCCTCTACGATTATTAATCTGATGTATTCTTATGCACTATCCTGTGGGGCGGATATAAATGAGGAAACCGGGCGGTGCGGCGTGGCAGCAGAGTATCGTAACCGCCAGAGAAGCATATGTGATGCAGTGGAGAAACTTTGCTGGTCAGAGAAGAGGAAGCTATATCGGGAAGGACCGGAGTTTGAACAATACAGCGTTCATGCACAGGCATGGGCGGTCTTAAATAAAATGAAGGAAGGGCGCCTGGCAGGGGAGTTAATGGAACGGGCATTAGCTGGTACCGGTGTGGTTTCGTATTCTTTTTCCACCAGCTTCGAGCTGCTAGAAGCACTTGCCCTTGCCGGAAAATATGAACTGGCTAAAAGCATATTTAAACAGTGGCAGGATCTTAAGGGCAAGGGCTGTACAACCTGTCCTGAGGTGCCGGTAAACAGCCGGAGTGATTGTCATGCATGGAGTGCCCAGCCGATCTATGAGCTGATTCATCATATCCTGGGAATCCAAATAGAAGAACCGGGCTGGAAAAAGATCAGCATAAAACCCCATTTATCTTTTGTCAGTGATCTGAAAGGGGAAATGATCACACCAAAAGGGATTCTGCGTTTTCAGATGGAAAAGAAGCAGGGGGCAATACGCGGGGAAATCTTTGTTCCTATGGGTATGGAAGCATCTTATACGGACGGGGAAGGGGCAGTAATACCATTAAATATGGGAGAAAGTAATGAGATTATTGTTGATGGCCATCAGATCAGAGAAGAGAGTAAAGCTTAATTGCCGGGGAAAGTCCGGCATTACAGAGATAGTCCATGAATTTAACCTTTGTGGACTGAAAGACTCAGAATGGAGAAAATAATGAAAATTGTAAGATGCAGAACAAATCATATGAAAAACCCGTTGGGATTTTGGTTTGAACAGCCTGTTATATCATGGACAGTAACGGAAACCTTGGATAAGAAGCAGAAAACAGCCAGAATAGTAGTGGCATTGGATGCCCAATTGAACAAGATCATATATGACACCGGTAAGGATAACACACTGTCTGGCTTAGGTACGACCATCCCCATTGAACTTTTGCCGTTTACCAGATATTACTGGCAGGTATCAGTTTGGGGAGATGGGGGCGATGAAGGGGTTTCTAAGGTTTCGTGGTTTGAGACGGGGCGTCGTGATGTACCGTGGAAGTTTCACTGGATTACACCTGCATGGGAAGATAACGCCATTCATCCATATATTTGGCACAAGTTTACCCTGGAACAGCCGGTCAGATCAGCCAGAGCCTATGCAGTTGGCGTGGGGATGTATGAACTAATGTTAAATGGGTCCAAAGTGGGCAATGAGTATTTTGCACCGGGCTGTACCGTATATGAAAAGGGAATACAGTGTTACACCTATGATATCACAAAGTTTTTGGGAACAGGAGAAAATGTAATCGGGGCTATTTTAGGCAATGGCTGGGCAAAAGGACGTTTCGGTGTCTTTGGTCCGGATGTGCACTCACAGGCATCAGACAGGTTTGCTTTACGGATGGAACTGCGTATCACTCTTTTAGACGGCAGTGAAATGGAGATTGGGACGGATACTGACTGGAAATGTATAGAAGCACCGGTCATAGCAGATAGCCTTTATGACGGAGAAATCTATGATGCCCGCAAAGAAATCCGTGACGGTCAGAGGTCTGAATTCAATTTGGATAAAGGTTCTGGAACAACGGAACCGGACAATTTGGATAAAGGTTCTGGTACACTTGAACCGGACAATGCAGACCTGGATGCAGTACGGCGGTGGGAGCCGGAAAACTTAGGCAGGATTGTGGACCGGCTGTCGCTGCCGGTATGCAAAAAAGAAACGGTGAAACCTGTCTCGCTTTTTAGAACGAAGAAGAACGAACTGGTGCTTGATATGGGACAGAACTTAGCAGGGGGGCTGGCTGTACGGATACATGAGCCATATGGTACCAGGTTAAAGTTTAGTTTTGGAGAAGTATTGCAGGATGATTGCTTTTATAATGAGAATTTACGAAGTGCAAAACAGGAGTACATCTATATTGCCAATGGGGAAGAACGTATTGCAGAGCCGCATTTCGTATTCTATGGTTTTCGTTATGTTAAACTGGAGGGATTTACGAAAGAGCCGGTCATAGAGGATTTTACCGGATATGCGATGTATTCTGATTTAGAAGAAACCGGTCAGATTACCACTTCTGATCCACAGGTCAATCAACTGTTTGAAAATGCCAAATGGAGTCAGAGAGGAAATTTCGTGGACGTCCCGACGGATTGTCCGCAACGTGACGAACGGATGGGATGGACAGGAGATGCTCAGGTTTTTAGCGAAACTGCCTCCTATAATATGGAAACTTACGAATTTTATACGAAATATCTGCAGGACCTTTGGAATGAACAAAAACTTCAGAATGGAATGGTCGGAAATATCATTCCATCTTTTACGAAAAGGAAAACGGATGTCAGCGATCCGATTCAGGGTGGATCTGCTGCATGGGGGGATGCCGCGGTTATAATACCCTGGCGCCTGTATCTGCATTATGGGGATATCACGATTCTTAAGCGCCAGTATGAGAGCATGAAGGCCTGGGTAGACTGGATCAGGCGACAGGATGAGGCGGATGGCAGTTCCTGGCTATGGAGGACAGGATTTCAATTTGGTGACTGGCTGGCTCTGGATGGCAGGACAGCAGGCGGAACCCAGGGAGGCACAGATAAAGTCTACATTGCATCTGCCTACTATTCCTACTCGGCGGATTTGGTCAGCAAAAGTGCTAAGGTACTGGGTTTTACGGATGATGAAGAATACTACCGGGAATTGTCGGAGAGGGTAAAACAAGCGATTTTAAATGAATACTTTTCACCCAACGGCAGATTGACAATCAAAACCCAGACGGCATATATTCTCGCCTTATATATGGAGCTGATACCAAAAGAGTGGGAAACAAGAGTGGTGGAGGACTTAGCAAGGCGGGTGGAAGAGGATAACATGCACCTGACAACAGGATTTGTTGGAACACCGTATCTCTGCCGGGTATTGTCTGCGCATGGCTATGCAGATCATGCATACCGAATCTTTTTTCAGGAAGATTATCCGGGATGGCTGTATGAGATCAGGATGGGAGCGACAACCATCTGGGAAAGATGGAACTCCATATTACCGGATGGCAGAATATCAGACACCGGTATGAATTCATTGAATCACTATGCCTATGGGTCAATTGTAGAGTGGTTGTACCAAAGCGTTTGCGGACTGCAGATTCAGGAACAATATCCGGGATTTAAGCAGTTTGTGATAAAACCCACTCTTTGCAAAAAGCTGAAATATGCACAGGCAGACTATCAGTCACCGGCAGGCTCTATTCACAGCCGCTGGGAGGTGGCGGATAATAAGATGCAGATGAATATTACGATACCCTTTGATGCTAAGGCGGCAGTTTACCTTCCCTGTCCAAAACCGGAAACAATTGTGGGGATCGACAGTCAGCTCCTGCAGGAAGCCAGCGGCGGGTACAGGTACGCAGATCTTCCGGCAGGAGAGTATCAGATAACCTATGATTTACAATGGGATGCAGGGGCGTGCTATTCATTTGATTATTCGGTGAATGAAATGATATCGGTACCCGAGGCGGCAGATGTTTTATATGATCTGACGGATAGGATTGGGATCATGTCAAAGGATCTGGCACCGGATCTTAATAAACCACTGAGTGATGCCCTTAAGGAAATGGATCCGGCTGCCCTGGAACAAATTCGGGAACTTATGGACCTTGAGCAAATGGAACGCAGGCTTCAAATGATACCGGTAACAAGAATAAGGTGAACATGCAATTTCAGACCGGTTCCTGAGCGAACGGATATCAGGAATGAATCAATAGACAGACTTGAGGAGGTAATATAAATGTATCATACAATACGTCCCTGCCAAATCTGGCTGGATACAAACGGCAGCAGAATACAGGCACACGGTGGTTCCGTAATATATCTGGACGGCGTTTACTACTGGTACGGTGAAAATAAGGAAAAAACAACCGGCAGAGATGATATCTGGCATTGGGGAGTGCGGTGCTATGCATCGGTAGACCTGTATAACTGGGAGGATAAGGGGCTGATCATAAAACCGGATACAGAAGCTCCTGCATCTTCTCTGCATCCCACAGCGATGATGGACCGCCCGCATATTATTTACAACGCGGATACCAAAAAGTATGTTTGCTGGTTAAAAATAATGAACAAAAATGGCTCCCAGACAGAAACGATATTGACGTCCGATCACATATTAGGACCATATACAAAAGTCCGGGAAGGGCTGAAACCATTAAATATGAGTGCCGGGGATTTCGACCTAGCGGTGGCACCGGATGGAAAAGCCTATTATTATTTTGAACGGGTACACAGTGAGACGATCTGTGCTGATCTGACGCCTGACTATACGGACGTAACCGGATATTACAGTACGCATTTTCCCCATAGTGGACCACCCTATGTAAGGGAGGCAACAGCACATTTCATGAGAAAAGGCAAACATTACCTGCTTACATCGGGAACAAGCGGCTACCTTCCCAATCCTTCAGAAGTTGCTGTGGCGGATACCTGGCACGGTCCGTTTCGTGTACTTGGAAATCCCCATCCCAATGATGAATCAGGGACATCTTATCATTCACAAATTTCGTCGGTATTCAAAGTGCAGGGAAAGAAAGACCTGTATATCGCCTGCGCCGACAGATGGCTGCCTGAATTCGTACACACCGGCTACGAAGATTACCGGAAAGTATTTGAGATGGCATTTCATCCGGATGAAGAGAAAAGGAAGGATATTGATGAAATCATATCCTCAGAAGGGCTGGACAGGCATCTGGTCCATGATGTAAACAGAAATACTTCTATTGCTGATTATGTATGGCTGCCACTGCGGTTTACGGACGGCATGGTATATGTGGATTGGAAAGAGGAATGGAAGATCGAGGATTATGAGTAAGCGGCTGAATGGAAAAGAGGAATGGAAGATCGAGGATTATGAGTAAGCAGCTGAATGGAAAAGAGGAATGGAAGATCGAGGATTATGAGTAAACGGTTGAATGGTAAAGAAGAAAGCAAGCTTGCGCTATTGAGGAGGTATATAGATGAAGCAATATGATGTATTAGAAATAGATTTAATAGGATGCGATCCCGGAAATGACTGGGTGCATGTAAATGTTTTAGCGGAATTTGTACTGAATGGAAAGCATTATACCAGAAAAGGTTTCTATGCCGGAAAGGGAAGATACAAAGTGCGGTTTATGCCGGAAGAGCCGGGTATTCTGCACTATAATGTGAGCGGGATTGTGCAGGCGGCTGGACAAAAACAGGTAGAACCGGCATCCGATGGCAGGCACGGGATGGTAAAGGCTGAAGGAACTGTTTTCCGATACCAGGACGGGACAAAATACCTGCCTTTTGGTACCACTGTGTATGCTTTGCTGCACCAGGAACATCAGGTAGTGGAACAAACTATGGAGACCATGAAGGGTTCACCATTTAACAAGATCCGCTTCTGCGTATTCCCCAAACACTATGCATTTAATGATAACGAACCAAAGCTCTTTGCATTCGAGAAAAATGAAGAGGGCAGCTGGGATGTGAACCGTCCATGCATGGAATTCTGGGAAGAACTGGAGCTGCGCATTTCACAGTTTGATGAAATGGGGGTACAGGTAGATTTAATTTTATTCCATCCCTATGATCACTGGGGGTTTATGCATCTTAATCAGGGAGAATGCCTTACTTATCTGGAGTATGTGATGCGAAGGATTTCAGCATATCCAAACGTATGGTGGTCACTGGCTAATGAATACGAACAGATGACAGATTTTACAAAGGAACGCTGGGAAGAAATGGCGGCCTTTTTAGGAAGAAATGATGGGGGCGGGCATTTGTTAAGCAACCACAATTTTGTACATCCGTGGGATTTTTCCAATACGGATACCACCCATGTCTGCTTGCAGGATGCGGATGCCCCCAAAATACCGGCATTGTTCAGGAAATTTGGTAAACCGGTTATCTATGATGAACTTGGCTATGAAGGAAATATTCCCTACAGCTGGGGAAATCTGTCTGCGTTTGAAATGGTGAACCGTTTCTGGAAGATCGTCTGCTATGGGGGATATGCCACTCATGGGGAGACTTATATGGACGAGATGAATGATGATCAATGTCTATGGTGGAGTAAGGGCGGAATCCTAAAAGGGCAAAGTATGGAGCGGATAGGCTTCTTAAGAAAATTGACAGAGTCATTTCCGGGAACGCCGGTTTTATTTAAGCCGGAAGACAGTCTGCAAATAGAGAACCGGGCGCAGTTAAAACAAATGCTGGAACAGAATATACCCGGCGTCAGTGATAATCCTGTATATATCTGCATGTCGAACATGACAGATGAAGAATTCACCCATATGCTGGAGTTCTTCACAGATCCGGTTATTCATGTGGGGAAAGAGGTGTATCTGAAGTACTTTGGAGACATGTGTACGATTTATGGTAAAATGCAATTACCGGAAGAACATCTTTATACCGTGGAGATCATCGATGTATGGGAGATGACTAGGACAGTTGCAGCTGAACATGTGAATGGTATTTTTGAAGTGAAACTTCCGGGAAAACCGGGGATTGCCATACTGGCGGCAAGGGAGACTGGGGAATAGTAAAGGGATTGCTATGCAATATTAATATGTTTTCTAACATGAGAAATAAAGCCGGGTATCAATATGATACTTGGCTTATTTCGATTAAGTGCGGATAGAACGCGTTGAAAATTCATACCTGCCATCTGCATGCTGTCAGAAGCAATTTTAAAACACATTCCATTGTACGTTCTGTATTAAAAAATTATCCTTGGATTTTACATGCAACTTCCTTTAAAATTCTATGGCAAAAGTTTTAATAATCATCTAGAATAGCACTACAAAGTACACATCGATGTATCATGTTAAAGGAGGATTATATGAAAAGGAAATTAGTAACATTAGTTATGGCATCAGTAATTATTACAGTTACTGCATTGGCAGGTTGTGGAAATGACAATGGTGGTAATACGGGAACAGTTAAGACGACGGAGGTTACAGATAAGGGAAAAGACACTGAGAAAACGGATAGACCAGAAACTGAAAATGAAGAAGAAGTAACATTGACAGTAGGATATCCTACCAGTTTTGTACCGGATGCTTTTGAGGTAGTGGCAGAGATGGCGAAAGAGCAGATGGGGATAACAATAGTGGCTCAGCCGTATTCCGATGCAGATGAGACAACCCTGCGTTCGCTGCTGGCCAGCGGTGAGGCACCCGATTTGATATTTTATAATTCTGGAAGTCTTATGAAGCGTTTGAATCCCTCGGAATATTTCATTGATATAAGTACCTATGAAAACCTGATGAATCGAATCGAGGATACTTTTAAGAGTTCTGTGACAGTAGATAAAGCAGTATATGGAATACCTCAGTCTGCATCAATGGGTGGAGGGGTTCTTTACAACAAAGAAATGTATAAGAAATACGGATTGAAAGTGCCGAAAACATGGGATGAGTTCCTACAGAATTGTGAAGTACTAAAAGAAGCAAAAGAAACTGCAGTGATAGGAACCTTTGGCTCTTCATGGACAAGCCAGCTGGTATTTTTGGCGGATTATTACAATATCACTGCTGAAGAACCGGATTTTTCAAAAGAATTTGAATCTGGAAAAGCGAAATATGCAACTACACCAATAGCAGTCCGCAGTTTTGAAAAATATGCAGATATTATTCCTTATTACAATGAAGATTATGCAGTGGCTACCTATGATGATGGATGTGTGATGCTGGCCGAAGGAGAAGGGTGTCATTATTTTATGCAAACACAGGCATTATCTAATATTTATTCATTATACGGTAAAGATGTGGTAGACAAGATTGGTTTTTTTGCGGTTCCTGGTGATGATGCAGATAAAAACGGAATGACTGTATGGCCTCCAAATGCAGTATATGTAAGCAAGGACAGTGACAAAATAGATGCAGCGGTAAAATTTCTGGAGTTTTACATATCTGATGAAGCCCTGGATGCATACAGTGAAATTCAGTTACCAACAGGTCCTTACAGCGTCGTTGGATATGCATCAAAAGGGGAAGCTTTTAAAGCGGTAGAAGAAGATATGCAGGTGTATTTTGACGAGGGGAGAACAGCGCTGGCGCAGGAATATGAAACACCAGTGAAGGGACCGGGATGTGAATCTATATGTGTTGAAGTAGCTAACGGACAAGTGACTGGTCAGGAAGCAGCTGTGAAATATGATAAGGATTGTTATAAACAAGCTGTACAGCTGGGACTGGATTGGAGTGAATAGCAAAAGGATATGGGCTGTGTGTCTTGAATAATAAGGCTCACAGCCTGTTTTAAAGCAGAAAGGAATTGAGCATGAAACAGGAAAAAATGTATTCACATAAATTTTTACTGCCGGCAATGATTGTATTTGGGGTGTTCTTTATGATTCCAACTGTTATATCTATTTACTATAGTATGACGGTTTGGAACTTTGACACGGCTACATTTTGTGGATTTGATAATTATAAAATGTTTTTTGATGATTCATCTTTATCGATAGGAATTAAAAACACACTTATTTATTCTATTCTAACGAGTGGTACAAAAGTTTTGCTGGCATTTGTTATCGCTTTATTTTTAACAGGAAGATTAAAGAGCAAGACATATATTCGATCTGCTGTGTTTTTTCCGAATCTTGTTAGTACTATTGCAGTTGGGATTACGTTTAGCAGCTTGATGCATCCAACAAAAGGTATGATTAATAAAATAATAGAGTTGTTTGGATTAGCTGGCGTGAATTGGCTGGGAAATGCGGATATTGCATTATATTCTGTTGTTTTAGTGGATATATGGAAAGGGTTGAGTGTTGCAGTAATTATATATATTGCTGGAATACAGTCAATCGATCGTACCTATTATGAAGCTGCTGAGATTGATGGAGCCAATAAATGGCAGAAGATGAGGTATATCACCGTACCGTTATCTGCAAGTGCCAGAAATTCTGTAATAATTCTATCGTTTATTGGGGGAATTCGAAGTTTTGATCTGATATGGTCTATGACAGGTGGTGGTCCTGGATTTGCAACAGATACGTTAGCGTCAATAGTATACAAACAGTATGTCAGTGGTTTTTATGGACTTTCAACAGCAGGCAATGTGATTATGCTAGTGCTGATTATCGTATTGGCAGTACCGCTGCAGAGCTATTTATACCGTAAGGAGGCACAATTATGAAAAAGTATAAGATATGCTGGTTAAAAGAAGGTATCGGATGTTTCATGGCAACGTTTATTTTTGTCCTCCCCTTTCTCTTTATGCTGTTTAATTCTCTAAAAAGCAGACCTGAAGCTAACAGATTGAGTTTCTCTCTGCCGACGGAACTGCATTTTCAGAATTATATTGAAGTGTTCACAAATAACAATTACCAAATTGTTATGGCATTTAAGAACAGTGCAATTTTAACACTGGGAGCAGTGACTTTACTCATTTTCTTTTGCTCGATGGCAGGCTACGTGATACAAAGAAGAAGAAGCGGCATGACTAAAATAGCTAATCTGATGGTTATGATTGGTTTAATGCTGCCGCCATCCATCTTACCAACGATTTGGCTGCTTAAAATATTTCATATCTACAAGACAATGTTTGCAATGATTTTGATTGAAACTTCGCTATTAATTCCGTTTACAATAATGCTGTATCGTGGTTTTGTGGGAACAATTCCGGTCGAACTTGAAGAGGCTGCTTATATAGATGGATGTTCATCATGGAAAGTGTTTTTTAGAATTATTTTCCCGCTGCTTAAGCCTGTTACGGCAACAGTGATTATTTTAAATGCCGTAACAGTATTTAATGATTTTACAAATCCGTTATATTTTCTTCCGGGTTATGAAAATTCGACGGTTCAGTTAACCTTATTTAATTATAAAGGAACTTTCCAGAGCTCATACAATTTATTGTTTGCTGATATCATTATAATTATAGTTCCTATGCTTATTTTGTTTCTGATTTTTAATAGAAGAATTGTAGAAGGAATGGTGGCAGGTTCCGTAAAAGGATGATTGCAGGCAGCTGAATCTTCCGATATACTTAGGTTAAATTAGGAGGTTATGATATGAAATATAGCCGGAAGGTATTTTTCCTCTTTGCAGCAATGGGAATTATTATTGCAGTGATATCATTTAGTTTTTACTATAACCATAAAATTCAAGTATATGAAAAGGAAGAACAGGCGGTACTAAAAAAGCAGGCGGAACAGATTGGTAACAAGATGAATACGGCGGTGGAACAGATGGAATTTGCAATAAGCTTTATTTTATCTGATATAGATGTTCTTAACGGCATGAAGATACTAGTATCTGAAAATAAACGTCCTGAAGTGAAATATGATGTGGCAGAAGCCATTAGAAGTATACGCATTAATTTGGGGGCGTGGTATCTTAATCGTAATTTTTCTAATGTAATTGTATTCAACAAAGATGGGACAGCTATAACGAAATCAGGTAAACTGAATGAAGAATTTGTGAAATCTGAATTAAAGGAACAAAATTATCAGGAGATGACTGAACATAAGAAACAGGGCAGGATAATTCGTTCGGTTCATCCAAGTAATTGGGATGACAGTAATAAACATGTCATATCCATGGTACAGGAAGTCAAAGGATATCAAGGTACTTATATTGAGGTAGAATATGACATTACAAAGTTGGAACTGCCAGATGACATAAGTTATATTATTCACGATAGTCAGGGGAATCCCCTGATTGATAATATTCAAAACAGCAATGATCAGGAAATTATTAATAGTTTTTCATCATCTTTGACAGGAATCAAAGCGTCTGTTCTTGCTGATGGTAAGATACTTAAATCAAAGGCACGTATGGCATCGTATCCGGATGTAATTATTATCCTGGTATTTATTATCGTTATTCTGATTTTTGTTCAGCTTTCAACCCGTTATTTAACGAAACCAATTATTGAGATATCGGATTTAATTGAAAAGAAGGATATTGAAAATCTCAGAGACCCTTTTGTTTTTCATTCAAATATTAAAGAAGTTGAATCTCTCGGAAAATCATTTGATCATCTGCTGAAGCGGCTGGATCATTCACTGGAACTTGAAAATAGGGCAGTGAAGCTGCAGATGCAGGCTCAATTTGATGCGTTGCAGGCGGGTGTTAATCCGCACTTTATTTTCAATGTGTTAAATATTATAGCAAACCGGGGAATGAAAGCGAATGATGACATGATTTGCCGCATCTGCAGCAAGCTTGGTGCCATTTTACGCTATTCCACTAATACGCGGGAACGGGAAGCCCCTGTAAGTGAGGAAATACAGTATCTCAAAAATTATTTCTTTCTGATACGTGAGAGGTTTAAAGAAGATTTTACTTATGAATTTATGATTGACAAAGATATGGAAAATATGATGATCCCCAAACTTGGATTACAGCAACTCGCTGAAAACAGCATTAAACATGGTTTTGGCGGATCTAAGATGAATGTTGTGGTTAGGGGCGAAAAGTTAACAGATGGTTGGTTATTAGCTATTCAGGATGATGGCTGTGGATTTCAAGAAGAGAAATTAAAGAATGTTAGAATGAAAATCGAAGAAGCTCGTAATGAACTGTTATGCAGCCAGCCTGGGTTTGAAATTGGAGGAATGGGAATTGTAAATACTTATCTGCGCTTTTTTCTGATATATGGAGAAAGATTGAGTTTTAATATAGAAAATAATGACATCGGTGCATTAGTGACTGTGAAGATATGCCAGGAGGATAAATAATGTATAGAGTAATACTAGTGGATGATGAGGTTGCAGCAATCGAATATATCCAAGGGATTATTGAGTCAAAATGCACAGGCTTTGAAGTAGTGGGAACAGCGAAAAGCGGAGAAAAGTGCCTTGAAGTTTTTGAGCGTTCGGGAGCAGATGTGATAATTACCGATATTAAGATGGCTGGTATAGGTGGAATGGAGCTAATTGAAGAGATAAGAAGAAGAAATCGGGATATTCAGCTCATTA
The DNA here is from genome assembly GCF_001029355.1 of Robinsoniella sp. RHS. Classification (NCBI taxonomy): domain Bacteria; kingdom Bacillati; phylum Bacillota; class Clostridia; order Lachnospirales; family Lachnospiraceae; genus Robinsoniella; species Robinsoniella sp. RHS. The sequence continues at coordinate 63,674 of NZ_JNGB01000015.1, read as the reverse complement.
TTGTAAGTGGCTACTCAGAATTTGAATACGCAAAGAAAGCGATTACCAATCAGGTTTTTGAATATATCTTAAAGCCCGTGGATCCGGAAGAATTTACAAATATTATGGTAAGGCTTTTTCAAATGTTGGAAAATCTGGAACTCAGCGAGAAGAAACAGCTGTTCAAGGACTTATGTCAGGGAATCGCAGTGGAAAAAGAAAAACTTAAGAGATTTTTTGGAAATGAAGAATATTATGCATTTCTGTTGCGAAGAAATCATTTGCCTGCTCAGTTTCGGGATAATAAAAATGCGGAAGTAGTGACTAATATCTATGGTTCATACTTTCTATATGCCAGGGATGAGGAGGAAGCATTTTATCTGTTACCAAAGAGCTGCTTGAATTCAAAAAGAGAACTGAAATTAATAATAAAGAAGTGCAGCGAGAAATTTTATCAGGAACAGGGATTTTTAACAATTGTTGAAATTCCAAGAGCTTTCGGTATCGATATGATGACGACATTAATTGGTGAAGTTTATAAGACACTGCAACAATGTTTAATCTGTGGAATCAGTCAAAATATTGTTCTTAGAGAACAACAAGAACCGGTTGATATTAATGAGGAAGAGCAGGACAGAATACAGAAGATTGTATTTTATTTAAGTAAAAAACAATATATTAAAGCAAAAGCAGAGCTTAAAATACTGTGTTTAAGTTTTGAAAAACGTCGAGTTGTGCAAGTACAGGTAGAAACTGCGATCAAAAAAATTTGCCGCTGTAGTTATTATAACAATGATAGTGAATATCTCCTGAATGAGATATTGTATCATTCTTTAAGTATAGAGGAGTTATTTCAAAATATCTGTGATTTTCTGTTTAAAGAAGAGAAAGAAGGAGGAAAATTGGATACACCTGAGTATTTCGAATCTGTTTGCCGTTTTGTGGAGAGTCACTTGGCAGAGCATGTTTCATTACATTCAATTGTAAATGAATTCCATGTGTCACAAAGTCATTTGAGTTATATTTTTAGAAAATATGCCAATCAGTCGTTTAATATGTATCTAACATCAAAAAGAATTGAAAAAGCAAAACAGATTCTCATGAGAGACCCGGATATTCTAATTAAAGATGTAGCTCTAATGGTAGGTTTTCGTGATCAATTTTATTTTAGCAGAGTTTTTAAAATGTATACAAATGTGAGGCCAACAGAGTATGGGAGCAAGAATGATGGATAAAAAGTTAGAATGGAAAGAAGCAATGTGGCTGGGGATACCAATGAGTGAGAAACGCAGATGGAATATTCTGCATGGAGATTTGAATGGACGTTATGCATATTATCGATGCGTAGTTGAGAGTGGAGAAATCGATAAAGCGGTAATTAATATAACCGCTAATTCCAGATACCGCTTGTGGGTCAATAGTCATTCAGTATTATCTGGTCCCTGTAAAGGAGATCGTAACCGACAGTATTATGAAACTGTGGATATTACCAGATATATGAAGACCGGTAAAAATATTCTGGCAGTTCAGGTGCTATTTTGTGATCCTAATGCAGTATCACACCAATATCAGGAACGTGCTCCTATATTTGCAGTATCATCGCTGCCAGCAGGGCATTTACTGGCAGTAGAGGGGAAGGTTTACGGTAAAGGAAAAGATGTAGATCTGACGACGGGAAAAGCACCCTGGCGGGTATATCTAGATGGTAGTTTTTATTTGATATCAGATGAAATAACAATGAATCTGGGGGCTGTTTTAGAAAATATTGATTTTAGAAAACACCCTTTAGGATGGAAGACGGAGCAGTTTGATAGCAAAGGATGGGCAGAACCGCTTAGATGGGGGCTGGTAAAAGCGGATGGGTTGATGGAAAAGGTGGGTCTTTATGGTGCTTTCAGAATACAGGAGCGTGAGATACCGTTGCTTTATGAAGAACAGCAGTTGTTTACAGAAAAATGTAATCCGGAGCTTCTGGTACGAGAAAAATGCATGTTGATAAAGCCTGACAGCTGTCAGAAAATAATTCTTGATGCAGAGAAGCATACGAATGCCTATCTTAAATTTCAGTTTTCAAAGGGAACCGGAGCAAAAGTTCGTATTACATATAGTGAGAAATATAGTGCAGCAGGAAGTGAAATAAAAAGGACAGATTATAAGAACGGAGAACTCCGGGGAGAAACGCACCAAATAATTTTGCCCGGTCAATTATTTACTTATGAGCCTTTTTGGGTGAAGACCTTTCGATTTATTTGTATCGAGGTTCAGACCGCTAAAGAAGAAGTACAGCTTTATCTTCCTCAGATGTATAGAACGGGATACCCGCTTATGATTGAATCTACTATTAAATCCTCGACAATCTGGATTGAAAGATTATGGGACATGTGTATTCGTACACTGCAAAATTGTATGATGGAAACCTATATGGACTGTCCCTTTTATGAACAAATGCAGTTTATTATGGATACCCGGTTACAGGCGCTGTTTACCTACTCGGTGAGCAGTGATGTGAGACTGGTAAAGAAAGCGCTCAAGGATTTCCATTATTCAATGATTCCGGATGGATTAATTCAAGGGAAATATCCAAGTGCATTTCCACAAATTATTTCGACATTTTCCTTACATTTTATTTATATGCTGGAAGAATATTATCTACATACAAAAGATATAACAGAGTTACTGCGTTACCGGGTTGATGTTGATTCTATTTTATCGTACTACGAGCTGCATATTGGGAATGAAGGATTAGTGGAACATCTTGGTTACTGGCAATTTGTTGACTGGCAGGAAGCCTGGAGAGATAATATGGGGGTTCCAACGGCTGCTTTAACCGGACCATCAACGATTATCAATCTGATGTATGCGTACGCATTAAAATGTGGTGCCCGCATTAACGAAATTACCGGAAGATATGGTATGGCAGAAGAATACACACAGCGGCAACAGAATGTATTGATCCAAGTTCAGAAGTTGTGCTGGGATGAAAAGAATGGTTTATATAAAGAAGGTCCAGATACTGACCAATATAGCCAGCATGCACAGGCTTGGGCCATTTTAAATAGAATGGTTACCAAAAAAGAAGGAAGTATTATACTGAAGAAAACACTTGATTATCCAAATATTCTTCCGTGTTCTTTTTCTACCTCTTATGAATTATTCAGGGCATTTGAGTGGGTTGGAGACTATTATCTAACGCAGGGATTTATGGAGAAATGGAAACGCCTGATTGAGTGGGATTGTACAACTTGCCCGGAAGAGCCTGAAAACGGACGAAGCGAATGCCATGCATGGAGCGCCTTACCACTTTTTGAATTTAGCAGAAGTATTGCAGGTATCAAGATGGGAAGTCCAGGGTGGGAGACTGTTTTGATCCAGCCAAATCTCGACTATGCAGATGATATAGCAGGTAGTGTAGTAACTCCAAGGGGCAATATAAATTTTGACTTCTGCAAGTGCGAAGGAAGGTATAGGGTAAATATACCAAAAGGGTTAACTGGAGAGTTCATTATGCCGGATGGATGCCGAAAACCAATTGGAGAAGGAGTCACAGTTCTTGAGTGTGTTTGAAAATTGCTTTCTGACAGATGTGCGTCACAGTTTGTGGTAGATTTGTCCCGGATGAAGTCGCGTAGCGGGCTATGCAACCTGAATTCGGGGCAAATATGCCGCAAAGTGGGGCGTGCAGATGGCAGGAATGAATTTTAAAACTACTACAACGCACATTTCTTTAATGAATAATCCCTTAGCTTTTGATATAATAAAGAGGGGTGATATAAAGTTGAATCCTACAAAGTTTGATCCTGTTGCATGAAAAAATGATGTTCTGATGAAGAGAATTCTAAGCAGTTTGAATTTATGTTTGAAACGTATCTTCATAACTATGATTGTGCTTTTCGCTGGAAACGTCAATATTGAAGAAAAAGTATGCTATTTACAGGGTGTTTTACCTATTTACATGCACTAATAGTTGTCAAATGAAGGATGCACAGAAAGAGCTGACATACTTTTGATTATAATATCTATACACAAAATGCAAAACATAGTACAATAAAAGAGTATTAGAGAAAATATAGTTTACAGGAAATGTGTGTTTTAGAAAGGGAAGTAAATGTCAGAAAACAATTTATTTTTACTTAAACATGAAAATGAAATAGTTGCATCTTTGCATATGGATTTATTGGATGGTTCTATCCGTAAGGTTAAAATAGAAAATGGAGAGTTGCTGCCACCAGGGGGCAATCTTTCAACAGAGGAATTAAGGCGTTGGTGGATACGCAGGGCGGTACCACAGCTTCGTGGAAATATCAAAAAAGTACTGGAAGAATCAGGTACAATCAATACACAAAGTTTACTGCTTCAAAATCTTGGAATCAGTTTGTCAGACCATTACTGGATATGTCCTGTCGATTATAGTTTATCATGGGAACAGATAAATCCATATGAGAATGATTTCCGGGATACCATAGGCGAGATACAGTTTCGCCCTTCCAGCCAATTTGATTATAATGGTTCGTCATTTGTTCCGGGAGCATCGTTGCAAGGGGAGTTGAAGAAAAAATGGGTAATTGGTGATGACGGGGACAGATATTTGATAAAAGGAAATTATGGCTTGTCTTTCCAGCAGAGCATCAATGAAGTAATAGCAACAAGGATTCATGAAAAACAGAATAAAATGTCCTATACAACATATGATCTTATTCAAATAGAATTAGACGAAGAACAGGCACTTGGCTGCGTGTGCAGAAATTTTGCCAATAAAAATGTTGAGTTTATACCGGCATATGATGTGGTTTCAAGCGTTAAGAAAAGAAATGACCTTTCGGAGTATGAATCTTTTATAGCCATATGTGGTATAAATGGACTTGATATGGATTATGTTCGTAACTTCCTGGAATATCAAATACTGACTGATTTCATGATAACGAACACAGACCGGCATTTTAATAACTTTGGTGTTCTTCGTGATGTAAATACCTTAAAGTATATAGAAATGGCACCAATTTTTGACAGTGGCAACAGTATGTTGTGGAATCGTCGTTTTCTGCCCGAAAAAGAAAAAATAAAATCAAGTCTGTTTTCAGTTCCGGTGACTTCCTTTAAAAAAAGTGAACCAGAGCTTCTAAAGTATATAAGGGATTTCAGGGCAGTTGATTTGTCGAAGGTTCCATCTGACCGGTTGATTATAGATCTTTTAGAAAAAGATAACATGGAAAGCAAAAGAATGGAAAATTTGCTGAACTGGTTTCATGCCAAAGTCGATGTAATTCAAGAATTGCAATTAGGAAAGAAACTTGAAAATGTAGCAGAAAGAAATTATATAAAGAAACCAAGGCTTTCAAATAAGTAAGACGCGAATAAATTGAAGAACGAAATGATTAAAATATTAAAAAGGGAGAGCATTTAATGAAAAAATTATTCGTAACATGTATTTTCATGCTTTTACTACTTTGTGGCTGCGGGCACAAGACGATGTCAAAGGATGTGCTACTAAATCCACGCGCAGTGACAACAACAGATGATGATGTGTTTTACTACGGGGATACGAAAGAGACTGTAGAAGAGATTGTGGGAACGAATAGTAAGCTTGTGCTGACGGGAATGTACAACTATTTGAAATATAACGATGACATCAACGTATTATACCGAGAAGATGGGGGAGAGGAGAGAGCTGTACTCTTTATCATAGACATGCAACAGTATAGTACTTATCAGGGTATTCACGTGGGTGACAAATGGAGCGATGTAGAAGGAAAGCTGAAAAACGTAGCTTCGAAAGGAAATGGACGATTAATTGCCTTTGACGGGGATATTTCGGTAGATCCTTTGAGTGTGGAAAAAGCCAATGACTGGTTTATGATCTCGTACATCTTAGAAGACGATGGAACTATTGAGAACATATCTCTATATGATGTACAGGCTGGAGCCTCATGCAAGTAGAAATTCCTGATATTAGTCAGAAAATGTATATTAAACCGAAAGAAAAAACTCTGCGGGTACACATTTTATTTCGTGTTTCCGCAGAGTTTTATTTCTGGAAAATACAGCAGAGAAGGTACAGGTGGATATTACGCTATAAGGTAACATCTTTGATCAGAATATCCGGATTTTCGCACATAATACGTTTGGCATTCAGTATCCTTACATCACTGACATAATCGATCAGTTTCACACCGGTTTTTTCGTGAAATTCTTTGCTCAAATAGGTTGGCGTGATATTAAAGGTATCCGCCAGGGAGATAATGCTCACATCGTTGGCATAATTAAGCTGTATGTATTCCTTGATCCTGTCAGACAGATTTGTTGAAGTAACCGGATTCTGGCGGTACATGGCATGAGCCTGGTTCTTCAGCTTTTCACAGAAAATATCATATGGATCTGTATTTGAAGAGGGCAGTCCCAATGTCTGGTACGTATATTCCAGAATGGGTTCTGAAAATATGTTAAATATTCGGTTTAAAGGCTCATTGTTCTGCAATTTTTCTACATAACGGTTATAGCGTATTTCATCTTTGTCACAATATGATTCCGCAAGTCCTGTGATCAAAGAGATTCCTTCTGATACATTGGGAACCAGCCTGATTTTTTCCAGATCCCTGGCGGGATATATCGTACACTTTTTCAGACAGATGGCAAGCAGCAGGTTATCCTGCAATGCATCGCACTTTGCAATCAGGGATTGGATTCCTTTCGTACTCTGGCAGTAAAAAACTGTTACGGAATCCTGGGAACCAAGATCAGGCAATAGCTTTCCAAGATTGTCTGCAACTCTGTACTTGGAGACTCATCGGAACTTTGCCGTTTTATCCGCAGTCACAGCGGTTTATACCTTTCAGATGGAAATGAATACCGGAATGGAAAGGGATTCCTGCATATGAATCTGGCTAGCCCAAAACAGCAAGTGGAAGATGGCATGAGACGTCTGAAGGACAGCGTGGCAGCTTACGAGAGGTTGGTATGTGATCGGTGTTAAATATAAAGGCCCACAGGCGGGTAAAATACTTTGTGTAATGAATCGTAATATCTGTACTTGATCAAATCAGGAGGAATTTTGTGAAAAAGAAAATAGTAAAAAGAGTAGTGATTGCCTTGTTAATGATTCTCATTCTATTAGCACTGGATGCAGGATTGTTTCTGCTTTTCTGGCTTCCTTTGGGGAAGAATCCGTCGAAAGAACAGCGAGAAGAATATGAGAAACGGACAGAGGCATATTATGATGGCGTTTTTCATACTCCGGAAAGGTTTGAACTGAATGTAGAAACGGATAATAATAAAAGCAATAAGAATACAGAGCTGACGCCTGAAGGAGAAATACCGGTAAATAAGATCACATAGCTGCCGAAAGCAGAAATATCTGATTTAACAGTTACGTGGTTTGGACATTCCACATCACTGCTTCAGATTCACGGGATGACTGTATTTATTGATCCTGTACGTAGTGAGTATTCTTCACCGGTAGGTTTTACCGGAGCAAAGCGAATGGCTGAGGATTGGAGAAACCGTAAACTTTTACCAGATACAAAACAATCAGGAGAAATGGTGGAGGGATATGGGATAGCATATGATATAGTATTCTTAAAGGCTGGAGCACTGTCGTAGTGCTCTTTTTCTTATGCAATAAAAAAGCAGTTATGCAGTTATTGCTATAGTTCTATAAAACTTGTTTATATTATCTATACTCAATCTTTTTCGATCTTTTATCCTTAATATTTTTGTATGACGTCAGCCTGAGCTTTATATTAATCGGCGTGACAGCTGTTAACTAAATGTAGTGAAAAGCAGGTAGATAACTGTGAAATTATATTTAGTCAAGTAATTAACAAGTTATAAATAAGAACAGACTTAGAATAGAGGATAGTATGTCAGACCATTAGGAAGGTTTATATAATGGTATATGAACAATTTATAAAAAATAATTTAAAAAAAGAGATAGTTAAGATATTGAAAAAAGAATATAAAGGTTTACTTGAATAAAAATTAATAAATAAGATTAGTAATAATTCTATCTTGCTAGACTTCATCCCAGACTCATATTGCATTCAAAAAGTCAGAATAATACGGAAAGTGTTCAGAATCGTTATATTTTTTTCTTCATTAATTTGGTAAATTTGATGTAAATAATTTACATTTAATTATTAAAATAATTACTAAACGGGAGGAAATTGATGAAGAAAAAGGTAGTAAGTGTGATTGTATGTACGGCCATGGTAATGGCTATTGCCACCGGATGTGGAGGAGGTACCAAAGAAACTCAGGCGGCAGAAACGCCGGCTGCAACTGAAGCAAAGGAAGCAACAGAAGCTGCTGTAAAGGCAGAGACACAGGCTGAGACAAAGGCAGAAACCCAGGCGGAAACAAAAGCAGCGGAAACCCAGGCACCTGAAACACAGACAGAAAAAAGTGCCGATGCAACAGCATTAACAGGAGGCGGTTCCAACATAGTTTATATCATTACACCTTCCCATTCCAATCCATTCTTCGGTACGGAAGCTACTGCTGCAGAAGCAAAGGCAAAAGAACTTGGATACGAAGTGAAGACTTTGTCACATGATGATGATGCAACGAAACAGATGGAGCATTTTGAATCCGCAATTGCAGATAAGGCTGCAGCAATCATTTGTGACAATGCAGGTGCAGATGCAACGATCGAAGCAGTGAAAAAAGCAAAAGATGCAAATATCCCCACATTTTTGATCGACCGTGAAATCAATGAAGAAGGTGTGGCAATTTCCCAGATCGTTGCTAATAATTATCAGGGTGCCAAAGCAGTAGCGGAAGTATTCGTAGAGGCAATGAACGAAGAAGGAAAGTACGTAGAGCTTTTAGGCAAGGAATCTGATACCAATGCAGCGGTTCGCTCCAATGCATTTCATGAAGTAATTGACCAGTATCCGGATATGGAAATGGTAGCACAGCAGTCAGCAAACTGGGAACAGACAGAAGCATTTGAAAAAATGGAAACCATCCTGCAGTCTAATCCGGATATTGCCGGCGTTATCTGTGGAAATGATACTATGCTGGAAGGCGCAGTGGCAGCATTAGATGCAGCAGGTCTGAATGTTCCGGTAATCGGCGTAGACGGTTCTGACAATGCAAGAGATCTGATCAAAGAGGGAAAAGCAACCGCAACAGCATTACAGCAGGCAGCGAAAATTGCAAGAATGGCAGCAGAGCAGGCCGATGCTTATCTGAAAAACGGAACGACAGGGTTGGATGAGAAGCAATTGGTAGATTGTATTGCAATTACAAAAGATAATGCAGATAAATTGTCAGCATTTGATTATACCGAATAATTTGATGAATCAGATTATACTAGGAGGAGAGTCAATGATAAAGAGAAATGCAAAAAACATGGTAACGGTATTGTTAATAGTTTGCTTGGTACTGGGAAATTTATTTTTACCCATGTCGACAGGTATCGTACACGCTGCATCCAGCAGCAAACAGGTGAAAAAGATAAGTATAACACCGAAAGCCACGCAGCAGCTTGCGATTGGTCAAAAAGTAGAATTAAAGGCGGTTAAAAGTCCCAACAATGGAAAAGGTAAGGTGACCTGGAGCACCAGCAATCGAGCAATAGCCACAGTAAGTGATAAGGGTGTGGTTTAGAAGGAGAGGTACACGGTAGCCAGTATGGTTCAAATGAAGACCTGTTGAATAATCCAAATGTGTTTGGCGGTGCTAAAGAAAGATACCACTTTATATCAGAAGGTGACTCCCCGACTTATTTCCACTTGTTGGATAATGGTTTGAGAGAACAGGAGGGTGAAAATTATGGCGGATGGGCTGGACGTTATGTAAAACAGAATGCGACACTCAATGGAATTACATTGTCAAAAAGGTATTCCAGTTCAAAAGATTATGTGACAACGGAACGGGCCAATCCAAATCTCGCAATAGGACAGGTTGAAAATGCTCAGATCAGATGGACGGAACAGATTCAGAATGATTTTGCCGGACGTGCAGATTGGTGCGTTGCAGACTCGTATGAAAAAGCAAACCACAGACCAAATCTTGCGATAGCAGAAGGTCTGGATATTACAGCAGCTCCCGGAGAGCGGGTAACACTAAACGCTGTAACCTCCGATCCAGACGGTGACAGGGTAAGTGTAAACTGGTGGCATTATTATGAAGCAGGCAAAGAAATTGCCGGTTCTGCAGCGAATACGCCGATGGTTATTAATGGCAGTGAGTCCAATGCTAAAAAGACGAACAAAGCAGTATTTACAATACCAAAGGATGCCAAAAAAGGAGATACCTTCCACGTTATAGCAACAGCTGAGGATAATGGTGCACACAATATGGCATATAATCAGCGTATTATAGTCACAGTGGGCGATCCTAAAACAGACTATGATATGGAAATGGTACTAAACCCTGGAGTTGCAGGAAACAATAATACACTTATGTCGAATGCACCCAGCGAAATGAAACATATTTGGGTGGAATTCACACCGTCTATGCCGGGCCTGGGAGTAACATGGTCTAGCAGTAATCCGGACGTTGTAACTGTCTCAGGTACGGCAAATACCACCTATGCATCAATGACAGCTCGAAGCAACGGGACAGCGACTATTACGGCGACGGCAAATGATGGCAGCGGAAAAAGTGTAAGTGTTAAAATGAACATTCTAATGGTATTAACGAAAATTACTTTAGCGGTACCAGAAGGTATGAGTGCAACTGCAATGCCACTGGAAACTCAGGTTATGCTGACCACGAGTCTGATCCCTGCTAATACCGGTTTAACAAATGCCGATCTTCAGTGGTCATCAAGTGATACGTCTGTAGCAACAGTATCAGATGGTGTTGTAACGCCTTTAAAGAAAGGCTCTGCGATCATTAAAGCGTTAGCACGTGATGGCAGCGGAACATTCGGAGTAATCAAGCTGATATTTACTGATACAAACATGGCTTTGGATGAAATTGCTCCAGAAGTATATGATTCGAATACATCCGGATTAGAAACAACAGAGACAGAGATAACGGCAGAAAGTTTACTGACAGAAGAGAGCCTGATAGAGGATACTCAAACGGAGAAAGATCCAATAGAAAAGGAGTCAATAGAGAAGAACCAAACTAAGAAGAACCTAACAGAAGAAGACTCAGTAGAAGACTGGTCTGCAGAGAATACGGGAGAAATAATGACCGAGGATACTTCTTTATAGAACATCAACTGTATAGTTGAATCTCACAAAAGAATAAAAGAAGGCTGGGGGCTGCGTGCTAAGTTATTAGTAAACAGCTCCTTTTCTAAGTCTGTAAAAAATGGAGCAGACAGGATTTCTGAATATGTGTATCTGAAAAACCACTCTCAAGACAGATATCAATTAAGCGCATATCGGTTTTGAGCAGCAGCAGCCGTGCACGTTCAAAACGCAGATTGTTTAGGTAGTCCTGATAGTATAATATAAATCAATCTTAAATTCTTACAGATTGTTCTTTATTTAAATGAATAAAAAGACAAGATAAATTGTTCTGTGGATAATCCTAGTAATGAAAAAATACTATCTAAAATTATTAAATAATATAATGAAGCATTTGGATAAATGTCCAGGTGCTTTTTTATTACATAGAAATTGCATAGAGAAACTATTTTTGTGTTGGAATACTTTTTCAAAGTTTCAACCCCTAGGGGGGCTTGAAGGGGCAGAATAGATCATGTTATCATACGAGAGAATTATAAAAATGGAGGATTACAGATGAAAAAGAAATGCAAAAAAATTGCAGCCATTCTGGCATGTGCGGCATTGACCATGGCGGTATTAGCCGGATGTGGGAAGAGTACTGCATCACTGGAAACTACGTCTCAGCAACAGAAAGACGAAGAAAAGAGTACGGGTGAGGCACCAGCAAGTGAGTCTGAAAATGAGTCAGTAAGTGAGTCAGTAAGTGAGGCAGCAAGTGATGAAGCAAGTGAGTCAGCAGCAAGTGAGCAGCCGGCAAGCGAGGCAGCACAAAGCAGTGCTGGTACAGACAGTTTGGTTGTGGCGATGACAAAGGATCAGAGCACAATTACTCCTTTCACTTATATTAATGGAACACCGGGATTTGATGTCATGAGATTTATGTATGACAGTCTCTTTACAATCAATCAGGAGAATGAAGCAGTACCCTGGATGGTGGATGATTCCTACGAAGTAAGTGAAGATTATAAAACCTATAAGGTAACGCTTTTGGAAGGGCAGAAGTGGCATGATGGAAAACCTGTTACAGCAGATGATGTGAAGTTTACCTTTGAATATGTGCTGACGCAGACACTGGGAAGATGGATTACGATTGCGTCCCAGGTGGAATCCATAGAAGTGAATGGAAATGATATAACATTTACTTTATCTGATCCAAATCCTGATTTTATCCGCTCAGGGCTGGCTGATATGCGAATTGTTGCCAAGCATATGTATGAAGGGGTAACTGATGGCACAACTGTGGAGAACATGGGAAGCGGTGCTTATAAAATGTCTGAATATAAGCCGGAACAGTATTATACACTGGAAGCCCAGGAAGATTATTTTAAAGGAACGCCAAAAGTAAAGACCATTCAGATGCCTGTTATTGCAGATGGCGCTGCGAGGCAGCAGTCTCTGATTTCTGGTGAAATTGCGGCATATACAGGAAGCATTACGCCTGAAATGATTGATACCTATGAAGCGGCAGAAAACATTAAATTGATTGAAACAGAAGGTTATGCGTCTACCCTCCTTTTATTTAATTGTGAAAGAGCGCCATTTAACGAAGCTAATTTTAGAAAAGCACTTACATATGCGGTAAATTTGGACGAAATTATAGACCAGGTATGTCTGGGCAGAGCGCAGAAAGGAACAGCGGGATATATAAAGAGTGGTCTGAAAGAGTATACAGAAGGACTGGACTATGAATTCAATGTTACGAAAGCAGAACAGATGCTGGATGAACTGGGATATACAGAAAAAGACAGTGATGGAATGCGTCTTACAAAAGAAGGTGAGAAGATGGATCTGGAACTGCTTGTGCAGTCCGGTAATACGCTTCGCATGCGAACGGCTGAGCTTCTGGCAGCGCAGCTTGCCAAGGCTGGAGTCAGAGTGACCGTGAACGCTATGGAATCTCAGACCGTGGATGAAAAGGTATGGCCGGAATTCGATGTATCAAAGGGCCGTGATTATGACATGGCTATGTGGGGCTGGTCAGCGCCTGTTATTCAGAAAGCAGGCAGTATTCTCACCTCCTGTTACAGCGATTTTGTAGAGGGAGGAGATAATCTGGGAGGATATAAGAGTGAGGCTTTTGATACTCTGGCGGCACAATATCTAAAGAGTGCGGATGTAAATGAAAGACTGAATCTTTCACATGAAATGCAGAAACTGGCGGCTGAGGAAGCTCCCTTTGTAACGCTCTTCTTTGAAGATACAATCAGTGCTGTAAATACATCCTTATATGATGGATGGGTATCAGCAAAAGGAACCTATGCTTTTAATACATTCTCTTTCCTGCCCCAGGAAAAATAACAAATGCAAATAAAGATACACAATGGCATTGGACTGCTGTTGTGTATTTTTCACACAGGAGAAAATATTGAAATATCGTATAACACATTACATAGTTTTACTGGCGGCAGTGGTCATATTGAATTTTTTTCTGCCAAGGATGCTGCCGGGGTCACCCATCGCTCAGCTGGCGGGTGAAGAAGTGGGCAGTATGACACAGAGCGAAAGAGATCGGATCCTATCAGCCTATGACTTGGATAAGCCGCTGACAGTGCAGTTTTTTACCTATATCAGGAATATTGTTACACTGGATTGGGGGATTTCTTTTTCAAAAAAGCAACCGATCACTGATTTATTGAAGGCAGCAATCCCCTGGACACTTCTGCTGGTTGGCTGTAACTTGATTCTCTCTACTATTTTGGGAACATTTTTAGGTGCACTATCTGCCGCTTTGAGGAAGAAGAAGAAAGACATGAAACTGATGCTTTTGGTGATATTGTGCAGTTCCCTTCCTGCTTTCTGGATAGGTATGATTTTCATTTCCGTTTTTAGTGTAGGCCTTGGGTGGTTTCCTGTCTATGGCGCCTATTCTATGTTTAGCGGACTGGAAGGGTGGGCATATGCCAAAGATGTTTTTGGACACCTGGTTCTTCCGGTTACGACAATGACTATCGTTTCCATTTCGGTCTTTTTCACCACGTCAAGATATAGCGTTTTGGAGACGATTCATCAGGATTATGTATTTATGGCAAAGGTAAGGGGAATTCCAAAAAAAAGAGTGCGTTTTTGCTATATGATGAGAAATGCACTGATTCCTGTATTTACCGTTTTTATGATGGAGCTTGGGAGCGTTTTAAGCGGTTCCGTTGTGATCGAGAGTGTCTTTGCATATCCGGGCCTTGGCAATCTTTTGTATAATGCTGTTTTGTCCAGGGATTATCCGCTGATGCAGTATGGTTTTCTGGTTTCCTCATTTATGGTAATTGCAGCCTCTTTGCTGACGGATATTTTATATTCCAGAATTGATCCCAGGATGGTAAATGAAAATGAAGAATAGAAAATTATTTATAACAGGCATAGTTATTGTGGTATTTTTCCTGCTTCTGGCAGTGTTTGCTCCGGTGCTGGCACCTCATGAGCCGGATGAAATAGTCGGACAATCCTTTCAGTCACCCAATGGAGAACATCTGCTGGGGACAAATGATATTGGACAGGATGTATTGACGGAGCTGCTTTATGGAGCAAGATATTCCATTGCCATTGGATTTCTGGCTATGGCAATTTCTGTGGTGATTGCCTTGACTTTTGGAATTATATCAGGATGGTGCGGGGGCTGGCTGGATAGTATTCTGATGAAAATCACGACTTTTTTTCTGACTATTCCTTACCTGCCTCTGGTGATACTTCTTGCAGCTTTATTAAAAGGCGGATTGATTACCACTGCCCTCATTTTGGGAGTCACATCCTGGGCGGAAATGGCTAAGGTAGTGCGTTCCCAGGTTTTGAAGATCAAGAAGCAGGAATATATCCAGACCATTCAGGCAATGGGGGCAAAAGATGGATATGTTATGACCAGACACATTTTGCCGGAACTTTTATCCTTTATTGCTTACCATATGATCATTCGGTTCAAATCTTCCATATTGGCAGAGTCATCATTAAGCTTTCTGGGACTTGGGTCTGCAGTTGTAAAAAGCTGGGGTTCTATGCTGTATTATGCACAGGCTAAAAATGCTTTTCTGACAGCTAGCTGGAGGTGGCTTGTACTTCCACCGGGATTCATGATTGTAGCTCTGATCTTTAGCCTGATGCTGATTGGATATAGTATAGAGGGAAAAGTAAATCCCGGAAGGGAGGCTTAGTATGGAACAAACAATATTAGAAGCAAAAAACCTTACGGTTGGTTACGTCAGCAACGCCAGACCAGCAGTGGCAGGGCTTGATTTTACGCTTGGGGAAGGTGAAACATTGTGCCTGCATGGACAGTCAGGATGTGGTAAAAGCTCTGTTGTATGGGCAGTTATGGGGATGATGGAGGCTTTAGGGGGTTATGTACAGGGAAGTCTGCGTTATAGAGATAATGAACTGATCGGTTTATCGGAGAAAGAATATGATAGTATCCGTTGGAAAGAAATTGCGCTGGTACCCCAGTCTTCCATGTCATCCTTTAATCCAGTGTATAGAATTGGAAAAACTTTGGATGAAATGCTGTGTCTTCAAAATCAGATAAAGGCAAAAAATGAGCGCAGGGATATCTGCATGGAATTAATGGAACTTGTCCGGCTTTCACCCAACATACTGGATTCTTATCCCCATGAACTGAGCGGGGGTATGCGCCAGAGAGCGGCAATTGCTTTAGCCATACTTTTACATCCCCGGATCTTGATTCTGGATGAGGCAACTACAGGACTGGATGTACTTGTAGAAGCGGATATTTTATGGATGCTGAAAAAGCTGAGGATGCAAAAAAATATGTCCATGCTGTTTATCAGCCATGACACAAGGATTGCCAATGCTTTCTGTGACAGGAGGATTGAATTTTGAACATGGTACTGGAAGTGAAGGATGTTTCTAAGACTTATAAAGTAAGACAGAGAAGCAAGAAAAAGGAAACGAAAGCGGTGAGGGGCGTTTCTTTCGATTTGCCTGAGGGAGAACGGCTGGGAATTATCGGAGCCAGTGGATGTGGGAAGAGCACACTTTTAAAATTGGTTCTGCAAAGCCTGAAGCCCGAAGGGGGAGTTATTAGAAGAAACGGAAGGGTGGGCTTTGTATCCCAGGATCCATACAGTTCACTCTGTAAAAGGCTGTCTGTGGAAAACTGTATTGGTGAGCCCCTGCTGTTTACCGGACTGGCAAAGAATATGGAACAATGCAAAACGGCAGTTTGGCAAGTAATGAAAGATGTGCATTTGGATTACGAAACTTATGCAAAGAGACATCCCCATCAATTAAGCGGTGGAGAGCGTCAGAGAGTATGTATCGCAAGGGCACTTATTTTACAGCCGGATGTTCTGATTCTCGATGAACCAACATCCATGCTGGATTATCAGGTAAAGGCAAGCCTGGGAGAAACCATATATTCTGTCTCAGCAGAGAGAAAAATGGCAATTTTGCTGGTCACGCATGATATTGAATTTGCCCGTAATCTGTGCGACAGAATATTGGTGATGAAATCCGGTGAAATCATTGAGTCCGGCAATACAGAGGCTATCTGGAAGAATCCAGGAAATGCATATACAAAAAAACTCTTTTTTGCGGCAACAGACCTGGAGAGCTATTGGCAGTTAAAAGACAGAATGCCAAGCCTGACACTGGATGAGTCATTATAAAATCCATGGTCTGCATGTTCATGAATATAGGATTCTATAATGGGAAGCCATGTTTCTGATGCTTCTGGTATAGACATGTAATACCCGGTCAGCCGTAGTATGGCTTCGCTAATTGGCTCTCTGTGATTCCAGGAGCATACGACGTGAGTAAGTTCAGGGTTATATCCCATGGTACGCAGCAGGTTTAGAGGATAGGTGATATGATTGCTGCCACTGTGAGAAAGGGAATGACCCAGAAGCCGGTGGTTAAGGGAGTCCGCTGATGGGGCGTCAGGATTGGGCATGGGATCAATTCCAATGTAAATACAGAAACGGCTGCATACAGAAATCATTTTAAGCAGTGCATCCGGGTGATATAGTCCTGGCGCAAGGCTTGCCAGAACGATGTCAAACTTACGGGAACCAAAATCATAGGAACAGAAATCACCCTTTAATATATCGAAATTATTCTGGTCTAGAGAATGCATTTTTTGACGAAGAATGCGGTTCATGGAGTCTGAGATGTCCATGGCAGTTACATGGCTGCAGAACCTGGAGAGGGGAAGCGTGTAGGAACCGGTGCCGCTGCCGATATCAAGAACATTGTATTCGTGATTTAAGAGGCCCTTTGAAGAGAGCAGATCCAGTACGGCAGTGACACGCCTGGTACTGCTGCCCATGGTTTGGTCGTAATATTTGGCGGAAGCGTTCCAGCAGATGCTTTCATCTGTGAAGGTTTTTCGAAAGAGGGATTGTTTTGCCGCATCTTTCCAAAGGGATATCCAATGTGCAGAAGAAGTATTCATGGTTTATAAAGTCCTTTTTATGTTTTACAAAATTATAGCATGTGAATGGAAATAAAATGAAGCCCCTGGTGGGGATAAGTTTAAAACAAGAAGCGTTTCAAACTTTCTATCGGTGCAATACCGAAGACTTGTCTGCGGTATGCAGGGGTATAAAAATGGAGGTAATATAAATGGGTAACAGGATATTATTATTAGGAGTATATGGAATGGAAATGGTTGAATGCGGCGGCGTCCTCTGCAAAAACGCGAAGAATGGAGGCGTTTCCCACGCAAGTATTATGTTCGCAGGGGAGAAGATGAGGGAAGGACTTGAAAAGGCTTCTGAAATTTTAAATACAAGTATAGAATATCTGGGTATGGATTCCGGTGAATTAAGTGGTACACTGGAAGAAAAGCTGCAAATCGTAAAAGTGATCCGTTCTTTTAGGCCTGACATCATAATCACTCAGGATCCGGAGCATTGCGTAAGTGACCTGGATCCGGGCAGGAGGCCGGCAATGACCGTACTGCTGGAAGGAATTGCACTTGCCGGAAGAGCATATGCACTTGATAAACTGCCGGGATTGGAGCCTTGCAGATGCAATAATATTTATTACATGACACCGGAAAATCCAAACTGCCTTGTTGATATTTTTGATGTGTGGGATGAAAAATGCCAGGCGATGGATTCTCTGGAGTCTCAGATTCTGTTTATCAGCGAGCTGACCAGTGAAGAAAAAAAGGCACAATATGCAAAATTCATACCAGGGCTTAATGAGTTGCAGTCACCATTGGAGCAGGGTACACAGATGAAGCGTCTTATGGATACGGCTTATCATCTCTACCAGGGATCTACCGGACATAATGATGTGTTTTTATCAGAATGTTACAGAAAAGAAGGGATGTTTGTATTAGAGGAGCTGTTTTGAGAGAATAGACAGTTATATATTTTTGTTACCGTCAGCTATGGCTGGCGGTTTTAAATTTAATAATGTTCGCAACCAAAATACATGATAATTAGTTAAAGCCAGCAGAGTATCATAATAAAATCCTAAACTCGTAAAAAAGTTCTAAATCATTAAAGTACATAACCCTGGAATTCTGTGGATCTTGGTCCAAAGCTGGATTTGCCTGAACTTTTCGTAGATGCAAATCGTGGTGAGGACCTGAAGATTTTGTCAGCCATGCATCATGCTTATAATGTCACCGGGTGATGTGTTAGATGAATCAACAGTTTCAGGAGTATATATGGCGGGTGGAACGGAGACACCGCTTGTATATACCCAGGATGAAGCGGGATTTCATATCACATTGCCAGAGACGCAGGATTCTATTGGAGCCTGCTGGAGCGTATGGTGTGCTGGATCAGGATGCCAGTGCTTTGGGGGCATTAGCCCGCCTTCTTGGTGACGTGGATCTGAACGGCATCGTTGATACTCAGGATGCAGCAGAACTGCTGGAGCACAATGCAGAATTAAAAGAGCTGAGCCGGGAACAGGCAGAAGTAGGAGATGTAAACCGGGATGCCGCAACTGACAGCAGTGACGCATCGGCAAGCCTTCAGTACTCGGGGCTTTTATCAATTTTCAAACTTTTTAACCAGCCGAATCAACAAATCCATAGCTGGTGTAACCCACTTATTCTTATGATAAGCACAAACAGCAGTAATCTCAGGAGTTTCCATGGACGTTATGACCTCTTGCAGGATTCCCTGCTTTAATTCCGTTGCAACCGCAAAACGGGGAAGGCAGGCAATGCCAAGATTGCTCTGTATACACCGTTTGATTGCCTCTAAGCTGCCAATCTCCATTTCACCATTGAGAACAATGTCCATAACAGACAGATAGTGAACAAAACGTTTGTGATAAATGCTGTTTTTATCCACGGTCAGCAGACAGCTTTTCTTGCGTTGGTGCCTGTCTGTAAAATTCAGTTCATCTCCGGTAAGCATGGGGCTTGCAACAAGAACAAGAGGATAAGAGGTTAAGCGCTCTATCACAGCAAAAGAACCATAGCCATCTACATCATAATGAATGCCCATATCAACCCCGCCACTTAATACCTGCTCCCGAATCAAATAACAATTCGATAGCTGCAAAGAAAGTCTGACGTTAGGTGCTTGCTGCCGAAACTGCTCTATAACAGGCTGCATTTTATAATTTAATAGAGTTTCAGGAAGTGCAACATTTAGATTTCCTGTTAATTCGCGATCCTTTCTTCCGTAATTCTCCATCTGCTCAACTGCTTCCAGTACAGTGTCCACATAGGGAAGTAACTCCTTGCCCGCCTGTGTTAAAACCATTCTGCGTCCGATTTTGTCAAATAACTTGACAGACAACTCTTGTTCTAAAATCTGTATCTGCAAAGTAACCGTCGATTGGGCATAGTTAAGCTGCTCGGCTGCTTTTTGAAAGCTTCCGGCTTCTAAAATGGTGCGTAATGTTTGCAGATATTTAAGTTCCATAAAAAGTCCTCCGGGTATATAGTTCAGAATTATCGAATTTAATATTTTGTTATTTCTATTTTACTGAATTGTTTCTAGCTGATATTATAAAATAGATAGATAAAAAGGTCAAGGAGGAGGTTACTGCCGCTCCAGACAGTGTCAGCTTACGAAATGAGAAAGGATAGAAGATGATTACAGCAGAAGAGCTTGTAAATCAAGCTATAAATCTGGGATATGACAAATGTGGAATTATCCCTTTGGATGCATTAAGCGGATACACGGAGAAATTGACAAAGCGAATTCTCAGGTTTCCAGAGACAACGGGCAGATATCAAAAGCTTTTTCAGCTGGCGAATCCAAAAGAAAGTTTTCCTTGGGCAAGAGCGGTAGTCGTTTGTTCTTTTTATTATGGTAAATACCGGATTCCGCAAAATTTGCAAGGATATATTGCCAGATATTATTTGACGGACAGCAGAAAAAATACATTGACGGAGGGGTATCAGACAAGTGTGGACTTTGAGCGTTTTTTATGCAGCCAGGGCTTTCAAATTGCATTTGATCGTGATTTTGGAATTGTTCCGCTGAGATGGGCGGCAGTGGAAGCAGGACTTGGCATCTTCCGTAAGAACAACTTCTTTTACACCGAAAAAGGTTCCTGGCAACATATAGAAGCCTTTTTAATTGACCAGCCATTGGTTTATCGAAACACCCACAGCCTGCGCCCTTGCTCAGACGCCTGTACACTTTGTGCCACAGCCTGTCCAACTGCATCTCTGTGTGCACCTTATGCAATGAACCGTAATACTTGTATATCTGATCTAACCACATGGAGTGGCTGGGATTTAGACAAAGAGCCTCTGAACAAAATGATGGGAGATTGGATCTACGGCTGTGATGCGTGTCAGGATGTATGTCCTTATAACAAGCATGCATGGACAGGAGAAAAAGAAAGTAAAAGCCTGGAAATGATTGCACCGGGGATTTCACTTATAAAGCTCGTAGAAGCTGAATATTCATGGCTGGAGGAAGTGTTAAATCCCCTTTTGTGGTATATTCCGAAGAATAAATGCTGGCGCTATAAAACAAATGCATTGAACGCAATGAGAAATAGTTGGAAGCCAGAATATATGGCCACTGTACGCAGGGCATGTCAAGACGAAAAAGCCCAGGTCAGACGAATGGCAAGGTGGGTCTCTAATCTAGTTTCATAAGGATGAAAAGAGAATGTGAAAAAAAGAGGCTGTGAAAAAATGATATCTCATTTTTCGCAGCCTTCTATTTTACTTCTATTTCAATGTCTCAAGCAGCAGTTCCTTTTCGCCCATTTCAACACAGATCACGGTATCGATGGGATGGAAATCTGACTCATCTTCCGAGATTTCGAACATCCAGCAAGAGTCACCTTCGCAGCTTTTGACGCAGTTTCCGATAACAGGCTTACCGCTGTGAAGCAGATATGCTTTCTCAATGGTATTGGCGATGTTATTCAGCAACAGTTTTTTCACTGGTTTTTTCAAGTGAATGTATAAACGATAGTCTTTGCCGGTAAAAATCACATTGTCCATTTCATAGACATAGTGGGGAACTGGCTTTGTTGCATAGACACTGTCTCCGCAGCTTTTTAAATATTCCGCTATGCTGTCAAGGATGCGGCAGCTTTCTTCTGGGATGCTTCCATCAGCTTTCGGACCGATATTCAGCAGATAGTTACCACCGCGGCTGTTGATTCTAAGCATTAAATGTATGATCTCCTCCGGTGTCTTCCAATTATGGTCATGCTTACTGTAGGCAAAAGTATCATTCAGGGTCGCAGGAACCTCCCAGTCTCCGTTAAATGGCAGTGACGGTATTGCATTGTCACCGGTTGTCATATAATCACCAATCTGGTTGCCAATTCTGCCGCTGACAATGCATGCAGGCTGTATGGATTTGATCAGGTCATAGATCTCCTGGCTCTCTTCTTTTGTACAGCCCATAGGCGTATCCAGCCAGAGCATATGTACATCCCCGTAGCCGGTAAGCAGTTCTTTTATCTGAGGAAGGCATTTTTCATCCAAATAACGGCGAAAGTTTTTTCCATCGTTATTTTTCTTATGGATATAACCATCAGGATGATGCCAGTCCTGAGCCTGTGAGTAATAAAGGCAGAATTTTACATCATACTTACGGCAGGCTTCACCCAGTTCTGCCACGATATCCCTGCCAAAAGGCGTTGCATCTACAACATTATAGGAAGAACAGTGTGAGTGATAAAGTGCAAATCCATCATGATGTTTTGCAGTAAATGTCAGATATTTCATTCCCCAGTCACGAGCCTGGCGGACATATTCGTCGGCATTGAAATTAACCGGATTAAACTGAGCTGCCAGTTTTTCGTATTCCGGGATAGGAATATCCAGATCATTCATGATCCATTCTGCGATATTATCTGTAACTTTTCCATTGTATTCTCCTGCTAAGATGGAGTAGAGTCCCCAGTGGATAAACATTCCGTATTTGGCTTCTTTAAACCATTTCTGTTTTGTATCATACATAGCTGCATCTCCTTTGATTTTTCGTGTCTGAAGTTAAAAAACTTAAAGTAATTCGTCTTAACATACCAATATTATAAGATTGACACCATGAAAAATGCAATGTAATATTATAATGAAAGGATGTGATTTTTTGACTTTTCCCGATGTCACCACTAAAGTTGTACACTGCGTATATTACCGTAATAACGAAAGCTGGAACCATCCGGTAAATATATATCCCTATAATACGCTCTATCTGGTTCTGGACGGCGATGGTGAAATTCTTGTTGATGGCAAAATTATCAGACTATTGCCGGAGCATGCGTATCTAATCCCGCCTAATACACAGTTTTCCTGCAAGTGCATCCATTATATAGAAAAGATATACATCGACTTACACGCCGAACTGCTTCCCGGTCTGGATATTTTCGGTGCTCAAAATGACATTGCTTTTGTCCCCCTTGTCCGGGAAGAGATTCTGGACGTAGTCAGACGCAGCAACAGCCGGAATACCTTGGGAGATAACCCGTCTTTTACTGTTTTAGAGCCAGCTTCTTTCTGTGACAAGCTATGGTACGATGCTTTTTTGTTAAGGATTTTATCAGATCTGTTACCGGACAACTGGACATCCCCGGATATTCAGTTCATGCGGTATCGGGCTATTCTGGATGATATTGATGCCAATCTGTCTGCTGCATTAAGGATGAGCGATATCGCAGCCAGACATGGCTGGCATCCTGCTACCCTCAGCCGGGCATTTCAAAAGGATTTCGGCTGCAGTATCAAAACATATTCGGAAAACCTGCTTTCTGCCAGACTCCGCCAGGAACTGGTAACCACCGATAAAACCATCAAAGAACTGGCTGTGCAGTATCAATTTTGTGATGCTTACTACCTGTCGGCTTTTTTTAAACGGCGTGAGGGGATTTCACCCAGCGAATATAGGAAGGTCAATATGAGAGTAGACTTGTATCATGAAACTAATTAGAGGTAAATACTTTGGAGAAATTTATATGTAATCCATATATTCCTATTTTTTCTGGAGACAAACATTATTGAACCGTTAACGGACAGATAAAATAAATATAGAAGTTAAAAGCTCTGAAACTTTATAAAAAAGTTACAGGGCTTTTATTTTGTGGCTTATACAGTCGAAGACATATATGTCATTTTTTAGGGAAATTTATATGCCTCCTTGATTGGCTGTCTTTAAAATATACAAAATAAAGTTTTTCACGCTTAGTATGGGTTACTGGTGCATATCCATAGGAAAACAAATGAAATTTAGATATAATTTAATGTGAACTATAGATAAATATAAACCTGGTAAAATAGTAAAATCTATACATGAAAATGACCGGGTAAAAATTCCATGAGGTGAAAATAAGGAGGGAACGGATTCAGACGGATATAATTTGGGGCGCTATGAGTGTGATCATACATATGCACATTCACATCGAAAATATGCAATTCACCACAACTTAGGGAAAAAAATTTGACATTAATCGTTTCTATCATCTAAGATCTTTAAAAAAGCTTTGGGAGTGTGGTGTTATGCAAAAATTGAAAATTCAGGAAGCGGTTACAAGAACTCAGGAGTGCCTTAATTTTTTTTGGCAAAAAGACAGTTCTTACATTATTCGGCAGCTAAGCGAAGAGGTTGTCTGGATAGGGGCATTAAAGAAAGAATTTAAACATGGAAAGGATATGGTCGTACAGGATTTGGTAGAAACCAGCAAAGCCAATCCTAAATGCCATTTAATGCAACAGGAGTTTTGGTGTGTTGCCCATGACAGGAAATCTTGTCTGGTGATGGGACGTTATCTGGTTACTACAGATCAGAAAACACAATTGTTATTGCAAGAGGAGCAAAGGGTGACATTTAGCTGGCATTTAAAAAATGGTGAATTGAAAATTATATATATACATATTTCAAGTCCTCTTGAGTACTTAGGGGATTATGAGCTCTTTCCATGTAAAAGAGGTTCAATGACTTACGAATATCTGAAAAAACTGATAGAAAATGATAATGGAAAAGATCATCGATTAGAAATTAGGGATAAGTATGGTTGTGTACACTATTTAAAAGAGTCGGAAGTGGAATATGCGGAAGCCCAAAACCATTATACAATGTTTCACACTGTTAGGGAGAACTGTATTGAGGCTAGAATTTCCTGGAAAGAATGTCATGGTATCCTGGGACAAGACTTTGTAAAAGTTCATCGCAGTTATATCGTGAATCGAAGTTATGTGAAAGCTTTACGTAATTCGGAATTAATCATGATTTCCGGATCACATATTCCTGTACCAGTGAAAAAATATAAAAATATATATAAAGAGCTTATGTGCGAGTGATAAAGTTCGACTTACAGAAAGTGCGTAAAGTGCGTTTAAACGCAGAAAAAAATATTATAAAAATTAGGAGGATTTACTATGAAGGCAAATGTTTTGAAGAAAGAGAGTGTAAACATTAAATTAAATAAAATCAATGGCGATCATGCGAGACTGGATTATCATGTACTAATGGAAACGATGCCTGGAACAGATAAGAACTATTTTGCGATATGGCCGGCAGATGACAGTGTGAAAGGACCTGCGATACCATGGAGAAAGCAGCCGTTAAAAACTTATGTAATGCAATCAGATTATCAAGATGGAACAATCACCATGGAGGATTTAAATTTATTTGAAAGAGGATATATTATAGGATATTCTCTTGCTGCTTACAACCCGGGTTCTCAAACGAACAATTTTTGTTCAACGGTTTATGTTTCTTCCTTAACTTCAGGTGCAGAAGTTATTAATAAATCTATCTGCATTGATGTATATTCGGTTGCACCAACCTCTGTTATGATTAAATATGATACTTGTGTAAATTATCGTCCAAATGACAATGGAAACTGGATTGGAATATGGGATGCGTTAAATGATTTATATGTAGATTTACCCAAATGTGCATCCAGAGTGGAAAGCAATACTCAGTCAGGGGAAATTGCGTTGGATGGCTTTCCTGTAGTAGCTGGACATAGTTACATAGTGGGCTATTTCACAGACGGATGGAATGTTAAAATGAGTGCTTTATCCCGCAGCGGTTTAGCTGCTATTACAACCTTCACGGCTGAATAAAAGGCTGAAGTAAGATAGTGGAGGATATATAGGTTATATGTCGGCATAGTGAAAACGCCATAAAAGTAATCATCTCATACTTTTATTGGCGTTTTGGTTTTTATTCCATCTGAAATTAGATAATGGGCAAGTATTGCCGGAAAGGAGACGGTCATGCGGTTTAGAAAATATGACAATGAGCTGTTATACAGCTTACGAAGAGGAAAATAGGGCTGAAGCATTTCTGTTCTTGATGGGAGAGGAGTGTGGGCCAGAGGAGATATCATTAGAGGAAGCATTCCTTGACAGGGATAATTTAGGAATCAGCTTCTGGTTTCCAGGGGGGCAGTTCCCACTATCACCGGAAGAAGCAGATAAGATTCGTGAGCAGATGAAAAGTGTTCTTTTGGCAAATAACACGATTAAGAGGGCTATATTCTGGCTATGTGATGGAAAAGAACCATTAGCGGAGAATATGACCAGACTTGGTCTTATAACAGAAAAGAATGAGGAAGCATTTACCTATGGAAACTGTCAGTTCCCGATAGTCGATAATCTTCGGTTTGAGATTAAGAGCTATGCAAAGATAAAAATAGCACAAGACATAGTCAGCTTACATAATACACAAAGCAGGGACAACGTATTTGACTTTCTACCTGGATTAAAAAAAGGTGATTATAATATTTTCAACTGTGGAATTTCATTTGAGAAAGGATGCTGCGGCTGTCTTGTATTTAACATGGATATTATGATGTCGGAATTTTTAAAAGAACTGACACCTGGATTAGAGTACAGCTATGTGACAGAAGGAGTGGAAGAAAGTGTATACACCCCCCTTTATCGAATGAATGAAATAGAACCGAAGGATTTTCTGCTTTCCCTCTGTGTAATGATAGATCCTTGTGACATTTGCAATGAACAGAGGCAGCCGTCGGGACAGATGTCAGATTATAGAAATCATCGAACGGTGCTGAATGTTATGAATGAAAAATCTGATACGCCCTTTCCTACAAACATCACTACAATTTATGGAGAAACGGTTTATCTGGATTTTGTAAATGAAGAAGACAGCCACTATCCGTCAAGATTTACATTCTCAAAGACGAAGCAGGATAAGCATCACAGGCTCTGTCCGGAGGGAGAATTTTATCTGTATGGCACAGTAGGAGCAAAAGAGGTATCACTTTTATGCGGAAGGAACGCAACAGAATATCTGCAGCTTCAGGCAGGGGAGAAAATCCGTTTTCTTTCAGGACAAAATGCTCATGCACCAATCGTGGAAGGAAGGGCATTTCAGGTTGGAGAAGATTATGATGCAAACGCATCGAATCTTACAAGGGCATTTAGAACCTCCTGGATAGGTGTAACTGAAGGAAAATATGTGTCTGAGCCGCCTGGGTTTGCACTTTATGGCATGGAACAGGACTCTATGTCGGAAATATTGGTGCATCAGCCGCCGTCTATCCTTCTGCGTGAAACAAAAGAGGGGATTTGTTTTCCTGTGATGCCTTATAAGCAGGCTTTAGTTCGTGATAAACAGAAACTGGAAAAGCTTGAGGATAATATTTTGACAAATGTGCGTCAAAAGCAGATTGGAAAATACGGTTGTGAAAGGTGTATTTCCGGAAACGGGAATACTTTGGAGAATACCACTATAGTGACACCGTCAGGATTCTTAGCAATTATGGAAGGAAACCGGTTTAGAAATATCAGGCTTACAAATGGAGAAGGGGAGGATGGCATTTGTTTTTGCAATCCTGCTGAGGAGTTAGTGCAGGTTTTTCAGTCTCCAAGTCTGTGCCTGGTGGCAGTAAATTCTGAGTATTTGGGAGAAATGGATGATGAAGCCAATACTGCCTGTTTTCGGAATGTGTGCAGCATACAGGATTGGACATTCCGGGCACAAGTGGGGTTTGACTGCAAATATGGCAGCTATGGGGGAGTAATGATCATCAAAGGATGCAAAGGAAAATTATTTGACCCGGATGATTTGAAGGAAAAGAAGAAAAAGCGAAGCTTGATTAGTTGTATAGATGCATGGACCTGTCGCGGTGAATTCTCTTCTCCGGTAACCAATGCAGGAAGTAAGGGTGATATGTCACAGCAGCCGTTACTGATGAAATGGATTGAGAATTATTTTAAAGATGCATATGAACAAACAGACCAGGAATATTTTTCACAGTTTTGTGATGTTATAACGGATGAAAACTGGCAGGGAGTACTGTTTTTGCGACTTCCGCTGGAAGCAGAAAACATGCCCGCACAGATGGCAGGGCTTCTGTCTGGTGCAGCAAATGCAGAGAAGCTATGTGTTCATCATTTAGGAATCACTTTGAATACTATAAGTGTGGAGAATGGACAGATAAAGCAGGATAAGAATAGTTCCTTATTCGGATTGATTTGTTACCGGGATACGAATCTGGGACAGGGAAAGGTAGAGGCAGTTTTGCCAAAGGATTTTGGGAACGAAGAATTTCGTCTGTTGGAATTAAAAGTGCTGTTTCGGGATTCGGCTGTGGTAAAGCAGTCCTGTAAAGCGCAGATTTCATTTGCCCGATTGTTTGGTTCATCAGTTAAGGCTATGAAGGACGGAAATCCGTATCGTGCATTGCTGTTGGAAGGCCATTACCAGTTGAGAGATGGAGCAGAAGTATTTTTACTGCAAAACAAAGAAACCGGTACATTTGAATTGGACAGCAATATTTTAAAGGTAGTACGCGTTACAGATGTGGAAATGATTTCCCCCACTTTTGACTGTACCCGCTTTGCGTTAAGCGGAAGTTTACACTTCCATACCGTCCCAGTTATTTCAGATTCTGAGATTATGGTTGATTTGTTCTCGTTTGGAGAGGAAAGCAAAAGCGGTTTGATTTTTTCCCATGCGGAACTGGAAATGAAGCTAAAAGAGAATGTCCAGGAATTTACTTTCTTTGTAGGCAGTACACAATTTGATTTATTAAAAAGCGAGCCAGGAATACATAGTCTTTGTTCGCAGCTGCATCTTCAGCTACTGGACATGGTGGATGGCAATATAAATGGGTGGAAGGGGGACGGGTATGCAAAAGTTATACCCTGTGTACGTTTTTCGGAAGAAGGAGAGGGTTCCTGGATAGGTCTGGAGTGGAAGGCTGAGCTTGGATCTATAGGGGAATTGGCTGGAAAAGCAGGCCTGAAGAGCCAGCTTCTTTTGGCATGGAATACAGAGAGTAACGGTGAAAGTATAAAAGCTTTTATGGGAATAAAAATGCCAGGGACCGGAAAAACGGAAGATTTCTTTCTGCAGAATATACTAAGGCTTTCCATTGGCTCTGTACGTCTTGCATATGATAAAGAAAATCAGTCATTTATTCTGATGCTCAACGAGGTCGCAGTGAAGGCTTTTGGAATTGGTAAACTGCCTCCCAATGGAAATATTAGTTTTTACCTGTTTGGTTCCGGAGCGGAAATCAGGGAAAAGGGAGTTGGCTGGTATGGATTTTATCATACGGAGAAAGGGAAGGGGGTAGAGTGATGCCTATAAAAATTACGGAATTTATTGAAAAGGTGCTGTTAGCTGCAGATGCAGAAGAGAGAAAATTGTACAATAAGATGCTTGCGAAAATGCAAAAAGAGATGCATAAACCTGACCGTACAATGAGAATATTAATATGTAATTCTCCAAATTTTGGCCATCAGGCGAATACGATTCATGTTATGAGGCATTTTTTGCGTAAATTTAAGCCTACAGGTAAAATTGAAGTAGTTTACGATGATGATCATATTAATGATCAGCTTTATGGCAGTATGCGGGAAAAGCTGCAAATACTGGTTCCGTTTTTTAATAAGGAAATACCGGATAGGCAAACGGTGAATATGGAAGGGGTATCAGTACGTTTTATTCCTTTCGTTTATGGTCGTACAAAACTTAATATGATGAATTATGGTCTTACTGGTGGGTTTGATTACGATGACATAATGATGAATGAAGAGTTTATTACAGAGATGTTTTGGAAACTACAGCCATATAAGTGGAATCGTCCAAGTGCTTTTTATGAAGAGCAGACGTTCAGTTTTGATAAAATATCAGAAAATGTGGCAAGTGGTCCATTTTCTGATATGGTTTATAGCTATGAACCGGTAGATTATACATTAACGAATGAGGTGCTGTATTGGTATACAGGACCGTTTTCCGGGGAAAAACTTCGGCAAAATACTGTTTTGGCAAAGTGTTTGTTTGAAACAAAAATTTCTGAAAAACTCTTGTGGCCTATTTATGGAATTCATGCAATGAAAGCGTTCAGTATTATTCCAGAGCTACTCCTTAAGTTTATAATAAGTGGTCTTCTTACTGCCAGAAGCTTAAAAAAACCAGTCCTGATGGTATTGCTTTGTGATTTCAAAGATGATACAGTGACGCTAATAGAGTTTTTAACCTCATTCCTACTAAAAGATGTTGAAAAAGCTAAAGAGGTTTTGAAACAATACATTGATGAAATAAAGTATTTAAGAGATGTTTCTAGAGATAATAGTAATGCTAATGTGTTTAATTTTACAGATCCAATTCTAGATAGTATTCCGGAGACAATAACGTCAATATATAGTATGTTTGACAATCTGGATAATATTAAAATTTATTCGACCATCACAGAAACATTAATAACGGAGATAAATCAGGATACAAGCATTTCCATCCATGTTCTGTTCCTGGGAAATGTACCAATTCCTGTATTTCAGAAATTTTTTTCCGAAGCTGATTTGCCGCCAGTATTTGAGGGACAGGGGACATCTAGCATGATGATTTCTTCGGGAAAACCATTTATACAATTTAACGGCGGGAATAATGGAGGTATTAATAACTATAATGTATTTAGGGTTCCTGAAGATATATCACAAACTCTTCAGAAGAATGCGTCAATGTTGATCCCACTCAGTGTAAATAAAGAAGATTTGGGAACTAGTATTATGAGGTTTAGCTTATTTCTAAATGACTGTTACAATGATATATACAAAAACTATTTCCAGCATATTTCCCAACAATCAAGAAATATAGTAAATGATAAATTTCTTATGGGAATGATAACAGGCTGGGGATTAGTAAGAGGAGAAATTGTAAATCGTAAAAAAAATGTCATGCCAGAGGTACTGGATGATATATTACAGCAATTGAAAGAAGCTGCGTCCAGTGGGCTGCTGGACGTGGATCGTGTTTTTACTGAAACCAGTCTGCAGTCTTCCCTGAAGGATATTCTGGGTGAAATCAGAATTACAGGCGATTCCATGGAGGCAATTCCGGAATATTGTGAAGGGATTTTGAGTAAAGTAATACTTCGAAACGCACGTACAGAAGTATATGGCATCGATATGGATGCAGAACTGGAATTTGTTCAGGCTATGGATGGATGGTCAATGGAATCTACTTTTCGTTGTGAATCATTGGAGACATGGGAGTTTCTTCCATGGGTGCATATACAACAGATAGGATTCGAAATGACTGTCGCGGAAAATGGCCTGCCTCCGTATGGGGCGATTACAGGTCGTATTGGAGAAATCGAGACAAAATTCCGACTGTTATATCCCACCAGAAACGGAAAATGGGATTTGGAGGCCAGATTTGATACGCCACAAACCGCCATGGATATATTCTTTAAACTGTCCGGAAATCTGAATTTTTTAGAATCTCTCCCGCCAGGATTAAAAGAATTGTCAGGAATTGGTGTGGACAGATTACGTTTTCTATATGACACCAATGAAGAAAAACTGCAAGAAATAATTATCGGACTATCTGCAAAAGAAGAATGGATTTTTCACCAAAATCCGAACCTGTCTGTGAAGCCGTCTGTGGAGCTGAATATTTTAAATCCCACAAGCTTTGATACAAGAAGCATAAGCGGCAAGGTTACCGGGGTTTTTCGCATTGGCGATGGGGAAGCTGCCGGGGAATTGTCGGTAACAGCATGCTACCCACCATTTAAAATTCAGGCTCAACTTATCAAAAATAATATATTTTTCACGGATCTTCTGCGTATGTTCTTACCTCATGCGCAAATCAGTACTTCCCTGGCAATCAGTGCATTACAGATGTATATAGAGCCTGAAATGAAAAGTTATTCTATATATGGAGCAATTGATACAGACCTGGAAGTAGCGGAAGGGTTTATAATTACCGGCCTGTCAGCAGGTGTATTTAATACCAGTGGAGAGGTTATGGCCAGCCTGAAGGGAACCATGCAGTTTCTTCCGAAAACAGCAAACTTTTTATTGCGTCTGGAGGCAAACTACCATACCGGAGCAGGATTTCGATTTATGGGGACTTTGGAGAGCGGTGGAGAAGCAAAAGTTTCGGATTTAATAGCAGAATATGCTCCACAGCAGATTACCCTGGCATCAGACGAAAATACCCCTCAATTCCCCCTGGGTAAGATACAGGCAGTATTTGAGACAGAATCAAAAAGGTGGAGTTTTGAAGCAGGGTCTAAGGAGCCGTGGAAAATACAGGCGCTGAATGATTTGAAATTGTCTGCTAAAGTGAAAATCGGAACAATTCCGCCACAAGGACAAGAAACGGGAATGGAAGAAAAAGATCCTTTTTTTGCTTCTGTATGGGCAGAGTTTTCATGGGAAAATGTAGACTTAATTATATGGTATAATTATTCAGGAATTCAGAAGGACTATGGTCTGGGTATTACTTGTAAAGGAATCGGTAGTGCATCACTGACGCCGGATGAAGGGGGTGGGCACAAAGCGGAAATAGAGCTGGAACCGACATTGACAGTAGGGGATCTGATAAGGCAAATGATTACCTGGTGTACGGGAAGTCCATTCGGACTTGAGGAACCATGGAATTTATTAGAGAAAATTCCACTTGGTGGCATGAAGCTGATCTATCATTTTAGAACAAAAGAAGTAGAATTTTTCTGGGATATTGGGTTGATAGACTTAGGGATTGCCCGGATAGACAGCATCAGATTTACATATGCTTCTGATTCCAATGATTCCGGGAGAAAAGGACTGTTTGTAGATATAAAAGGTTCTTTTATATGGGATAAGGGAGAATCCATGAGATGGGATGCCAGTAAACCCGGACAAGCTCCCGTACCGCCTGCATCGGGTACTTCTTACTTTACTTTGCGGACGCTGGCAATGGGGCAGCATTTATGGATACCTGGATTAGACAGCCCCGGTTCGGTAGAAAAAGCAATGGAAGCAGTTGAACAGAGTTTTCAGCCGGCAACGGAAGAAAAACTTCCTCCTGTATCTTATTGCGCAAAGAGCTCATGGCTGTTTGCAGCTGATTTTGGCATACTGAAAGAAAAGGGAGAAACTGCATATATGATCGATGCCCAGGTGGTATTCAATGATCCTGATATTTATGCTTTGCGTCTGCGTCTGAACGGAACGGCAGCAAAAGTATTTAAAGGTCTGGATGTGCAGGTATTGTATCGGAAAGTGACGTCTTCCATTGGTGTATTTCAAGCGGAAGTCACATTGCCGGACAAAATCCGTTATCTGACCATTGGTGCTTACAGTCTGACATTGCCGGTATTTGGCTTATCCATATATACAAATGGAGACTTTCAGATAGATGTTGGTTTTCCATGGAACGGGGATTTTACCAGATCGATGGCAGTAGAAGCAATCGTTTACCCCGGTATTCCAATTATGGGTGCGGCTGGATTTTATTTTGGGAAATTGTCGGATGAGACGGCAGGCGATGCAATACCCCATACGTCAAAAGGGAGATTTCAGCCGGTGATTATCTTTGGATTTGGTCTGCAGGTTGGCCTTGGCAAATCTGTACATTACGGGATTCTAAGCGCAGGATTTTCGCTTACCGTTTATGCTATATTAGAAGGTGTACTGGCAAAATACAACCCATATCAATCAGCCGTAGAAACGAAAGCAAAAGATGAAATATCAAAGACAACCGATCTTTCAGAAGATTATTATTTCCGTCTGACAGGTACGGCGGGTATTTCAGGTCATTTATTTGGAAGTATTGATTTTGCCATAATCAAAGCAGAGGTGGACATCTCTATTCAGATTGGAGTACAGTTTACTTTTGAGGTATATCGCCCGGTAGTACTAACCGTGATGGCATCGCTGTCTGCTTCATTGTCTCTGCAGATTAATTTAGGGATATTTAAAATTAAAATCCATTTCAGCTTTTCCATAAAGATTAAAGAAAGTTTTCAAATAGGGGAATTTCAGGAAGCACCATGGGATGAGTTAAGGACAGAAAACAGAGGTGTAATAGCTTCGCCGGTGAACAGGCGGCTGAGCAAAATGGCGGAGCCGGGGGATTATTGTTGGAAATTTAATGCCTTAAAAGAAATAGATAAAAAAACGCCTCTTTCAGGATTTTTAATGGTTTCACCGGTATTGGCAGCGGATGAGTGGGGAGAAACAGATGACCGTACCTGTCTGGCGGTAATGCTTCTGCTGGAATCCTTAGAGGCTTTTCCGGCATTAGTTGAAAGATTTGCATGTTTTCTAGTGGCGGCAATTCAGAGGGAAGAAAGCTGTTCTGAGTGGGATGCAAAGAATAAGATTCTTTCAAAAAAGGAACTGGATTGGATGACTGACTTTGGTCTGGCATCTACACAAGAAAATCTTACACCTCTGAGTAAGGACCATATGGAGCGTTTCCTTAAGGAACAATTTGCGGTTACGGTACTATCAAAACCCAAAGAAGATGGCGAAATCAAAGCAGTGTATTTTCCTGTTCCAGGTGGCCTTTCCCTCAGTGTGGGTTCGAAAGTGTCTTCTATGGATTATACGTTTGGAAGTTACAATCAGGTAGCGGAAGGAAAACTATTGTCTCTTCGGAGGATGTTTGATGAGCTTGCGGTTAAGGTTGCTGAGGAAGATTCCAAAAGCACAATGGGAATCAGGGACGGAAATAGATGTTCTATGGGAGAGTTTTTATTTGCGGATTATTTTCTTTTACTGGGAAGGCAGGTGGCGCAGGCGTTAAGGGAACAGCTGCGTAATTATCAGTTCTGGTTGTCCGGTAAGGAAACAATAAAGGAAATATTAACATGGGTTAAAAGTGAAAGTGGTACCGATTATTCAATTTATGATATTATGGCTGGAAATATGGAACATCCATTGGAAAAAGATAAAATATTGGTAATCTCAGAAGGAGAGACATATCAGATTAAGGAAGGAGATACACTGCAGTCCATTATTCGAAGTAAGGGTCTGGAGGCAGAAATGCTTGCCAGAACAGAAAATGAAGCTGTCAGCGGCCTGTTTCATAAAGGTGAGGGAGAATATGCGATATTAAATCTTCCCCATTTGGAGCAGCTTCGGCTCGTGCATCTTCTTGCTGGGATGAAGAGAAACAGATCTGTTGAGCAGATCGCCGGAATGGTATCCAGATATCATATGAATGGCCTTCGAATTCCCACGGAAGGGATTACCCCGTTGGCTGGTGGAATGTGGGTAAAACAGGAGAAGGGGAAATGGATGCTTCCGGAAACGGCGGGCTTGTATGCTCTGACGGGGCAGCAGTTCCAGGTGCCGGCAGACCTTAAAGAGGAACTATATATCCGGTTCAACGCAGCTAATGTTATGTGGCTGGGATTTGAGAACTGGAAGAGTGGTGCTGTAAAAAGTGACAAAACTTATGAAATAATAATAGCACCGAACGATGAAACAGTGAAAAGGCTGTCTTTCTTAAAAGCTGCAGGAAAAGAAGGGGGATTCATGGAAAACTGCCATCTGGACATTTTGGATATGAAGTCTGAACAGCCGGTTACTGCAAGCTTTGCAAATCCGGTGAATTGGAAGCCGGATGCAGGTGTGGTATTGCCCGTTTTGGGAGAAGAAACGGTACAGTTTCAAGCCTATCCTTTACCGGATGGAATGCAGGGAAGCTATTGCCTGTATTATGCAGCTTATGAAGAGGCCCAAGGAGTTCTGAAAAAAGAAAGGGCAGTGAATTATGGATGGGGCACCAGTCTTACATTTTCTGTTTGCAGAAATACGGATAATGTGGAAGGTGCATGCACTTATGAACTGACCGGAATGAAGCAAACACAGATAAAGCAACTGGAGCAGCTATTGGAAAATAGGGAAAAATATTCAATCTGCAATCGGATGATAGGTTACACTTCTAACACCGGGGATCAGTATCAAATGGAATGTGACGGACCAAATGCTGTTGATATGGCAATGCTGAGGCTTAATTTATCAACAGAGACCCATCCTTCAGGCTTGGGAGATCAACAAGATTCTGATATGCAGAAATTTCTGGAGCAGCTTTGGGAAGGCAGTGTGACTAACAGTGGAGGCTATTATCTCTATTATTGGAACAA
Organism: Robinsoniella sp. RHS; assembly: GCF_001029355.1. Taxonomy (NCBI): domain Bacteria; kingdom Bacillati; phylum Bacillota; class Clostridia; order Lachnospirales; family Lachnospiraceae; genus Robinsoniella; species Robinsoniella sp. RHS. The sequence goes on along the minus strand of NZ_JNGB01000015.1, from coordinate 27,777 downwards.
AGAGAAAAAACGAGGGCTGCCGGAGAGTGCTTTTAAGGAAGACGGGACGGCGAGTATCACACTTGTACTGGTATATGATTCAGCGCAATATAAAGGCGGGGACTACATAAATACCCTGTTATGCGGATACCTGTTAGAAAAAGGAACATTTCCCCTGGCAAGCGCTGATGACGGTCGTGTTACCGTAAGCCCCATGACTGCTCCCGGAGTCCTATCACTGGGCTGTCAGCGATTGAAACCCATAGATACAGGAGACATTCAGAATATTGAGGATGGGAAACATTTTCTGTCCAATCAATTCAGTTTGTTATCCAGCAAGATAGTGGACAACAGAGATTTCAAAGGCAGTAATTACGGAATGCCCTGTGGTCCGCTTGGTGAAGATACTTTGCTTTACAAAACCTCTCTGCCGTACAGTAATTTTACCAAAAAGGAAATTGTGTCAGTTGAAAATCCTGGCAGGTTAAAAGGAACCAGCCCTTATGCAGGTGTCGGTAAAGTATTTCAGGTAGAGAGTGAATGGCTGGATTATTATGGGAACCGCCTGTCAGGAAAAGCAGAAATGTCACAAATTCACACTGGTTATGGTGATAAACTCTATCCCATTTCCACCTGGCCTTCAGTGACTGTCCAATGGGAAGTTCGGAAAATATCAGAGAACCCGGAATTACTTCTTTTACTACAGTTTGATGCTTCCAGGTATGAAGCAGAGGACGGGCAGAGAAATGCAGCGCAGACGTTACGGTTTTATCAGTCTTTATATGATCAACTGATGGATTCAAACGGAATCGATCTGTGTATGGAACATTCCCTGTTAGAAGGAGAGGAAATTCTATTTGAAGAGGAAGAGTGGCAGCAGTTAACAGGGTGGTTGTTTCAGGCGGACGATTCGGTTTCCGGTTATTTGCAGAGTGTGTCATCCGGTGGCCGGCCAGCTGTACCGGTTGAGAAAATTATCAGATTTTCTTTTCAGAATAAAAAAATAAATACAAAAGAATTATTCCCTCTGACAGTAAATCTTGGTATTAAGAGAAGAAGGCAGATTATGATGGAAGGTATGGAGCAGATAGAAGGCATATTAGAGACGAAAAGCAATATACCGCCACATATGATTTTAGATGAATCAGGCACCAGGACTTTAGAGAAATTTGCATTCCATATGGAAGAAGCTTTTAAAGAAGAATATGGGCTTCGGGTGATGGCATCCGGAACGGATTTTAACTGTGCAGACACTTCTTTATATGTGATCCGTCTTGGAAAAAACGGGGTTGGTATTCAGTTCAGGGAAAAACCGGTTATAGGCGTCATTCGGCCTGTATCTAACCGATTATGGAGTAGTGTAAAACCAATACCCATGAAGAGATACACCACAGAAGGCGGACTGGAGCAAAAGCCTGTAAGTGAAAAATCATTTACGGATATAGATGCGGACCGCTGGCTGAAAATTGTCCTGTTGGCGGTGGATGATATGCTTACGCCCAGAAATGCGGCTGCGATTTATTTAGCGGATCAGGCAGGACAGGGACAGGGGGCTTACCTGGAACAAATCCAATTATCGAAAGAACAGCTTGCTAAAAATCTTAGCTATCTGCTGATGCCGGTATTTGCTGATGAAGGGAGAACACTTTCTAAAAAGGCAAGAGAAAGTCTCAGACAAAGGCTGTTAAATAAGCTTGGAAGCTTTTATCAGGTGCATGCCGTTCTGGATTATAAGGCAGAGGTAAATGGCGGGATTGTAGAAAAGGACAGAAAAGCACCTCGTTTCTACGGGCAGGCGGAATTCGAAACGAAAGGATCGGATGTGGACATTATGGTTTCTGACGGAAAAATTGAGCTTGGGAAACCACAGGGACATATGGCGGTATCTGTGTCTGCTCAGGAACTTGCGCGGTCCGGATCAGGCGAAGTAGTATCTAATATTCAGGGAAGATTGGGATATCATATTACCCATGTGGAACATGATGTACATGAGATGAGAAATATAAAGGAATTTGAAGCATCGAAATGGCTTGGATTTGTTACGAAAGAGAATGTGAAAGCTGATATGGGAGAACTGGCAATTCCTATGGTTTTAAGAAGTTATCCGGATTCTCCTTATATGATTAAGCAGGAGGATTTATCTGCTGCGGGAAGTGATAATACCTGTTTAAAAAATGTAAGTCAAGATTACAGCAGGCTCCTTATATGGGACTATTCTTTTACGTATTCGCTGAGTTATCATTATCCTCAGGATGTGATGCATTGCAAAATATTATGGAATCAGCGAGACATAGTAAAAAGTGACGTTTCGAATCTGTTCTTTGAAGCTTTGGCACAGTTTACGGAAGTGTATCCGTATCTTAAGAAGGATATGGACAGAGAAGCAGCCATATTAAGTCCGGAAGGCGACATCAAGCCGGTTCAGAAGATTTTAAGTGCTTTTAGTACTATTTTGAATGAGGTAGCGCAGGCTTCCGAACATCTCCTGACAGTTGAAAAAAGGAATGATGATGCCCAAAACGATTCCTTTCTTATAGCAGAGACATCCGTGGACATAGAGGGCAGAGAAGTTTATATGATAAAACTATTTGGAGAAAAATTAAAAGGCAAAATAATTCCTGAAATTTTGTTGGATACGCAATACTATGAAGCCGTTCCTTATTCAAATACAGAGAAAACAGCACAAAATCTCCTGGGGGATCCAATGGTAAGCTATATTTATAGACGCAAAGACACAGAAGAAGAAGAGTATCTGAGTGCAGCAGATGGTCAGAAGATAAAAGAGAGAACGGTCTGCCTGAGAGGATTGAACTTGCTGGAAATGCAAAATGCCTTAGCTCAGATATCGGTAATACGTAATAGCTGTCTGATGCAGGATTCTTCCCTGGATCAGAACCGGGAGATTGCAGAGCCATTTATTTACAGTACCGGAAATGTAGCTTTTGAAAATCCATACTTTGCTTTCAAGGATATTAGTCAGAAACTGGATATCAAACCGAAAGAAAAAGAATGCCCGATTAGCCACTGTTTTGAAGAACTTTTCAAAGAATTATTCCGGGAGAGTAAGGGAATGGAGATGAAAATTCAGCTGGAGGCAAAATATATCCGAATCATTCAAAATGGGCTGGCACCTATGGAGTTACCGATCTTTCTGCAAACGCCTGTTTGTATAAAGGCAGGAGCTACGGAGAATGTTACGAGAGAATGGGAAAACAGGATTCAGAAATGGATGGAAGAGCATTATGACAATAAACCGGAAGAAAATAGTGCACTGCGATTTGATCTGATCTTATTCTCATCATTAACGCCATTGCCAAAGAAGCTGCTGCGTTTTCAGAATCTATGGTTTTTATACGGAAACCCGGACCTTTAAATTAAATCAAAAAGAGAATTACATAAGAAAAAGTTTTACAACAGGACATCAGATTTTATAAAGTTATTTGATGTCCTGAATTTTTTATGCCCGGGACTCAAAAAGCTGCTCAAAAAATCAATGTTGAATAAGAGGATCAGATATTCATGAAATTTGCAGACTTCACATTTGCTAATGCTTACGATATAATAGGCAGTAACAGCTCTGGTGCCGCCGGTACTGACGGACTTTTGTGGGGGAAGCCTGTCAGAATGAATTATACCAAGGATATTAAAAGAAAGGAAGTTATGGTGTTTGGCTTTTATAAACATCATACAACGTAGATATGAATATTATAATTATTGATGATGAACGCCTGGCTCTGGAGAGTCTGGCAGAGTTAATCGATTGGGAAGCACATGGATATCACCTGGCAGGTTGTCTTAAAAATGGATCCGAAGCACTTCGGATGATGAAAACCCTAAATCCGGATATAGTGATTACGGATATCAGGATGCCGATTATGGACGGAATCGACCTCAGCCGGGAATTGCAAAAGGACTACCCCCATGTAAAAGTAGTTCTGTTAACTGCCTATAAAGACTTCGAGTATGCACAGCAAGCTTTGCGATATGGGGTCACCGAATATTTATTAAAGAATCAGATTACTGAAGAAAAGCTTTTGGAACTTTTGGAACGCCTCTCTGGAGATATTTTAAAAAGCCGTCAGATTAATCTGGCGATTCAGCATAATTATTATCATGATCTGATGGCAGATATTTCTCCCCTTGATGAACTAAAGCCCATTCAGAAAAGAGAAGGAGCATTGCAGGTACTGATCAAGATAAAAGAGCCGTATTTATTGAGCGAGCTGGTATCCTTTCAGATGCCGGAAATTCGTTTGGATAAAGCAGCGTTAGTGGAAGCCGTTGCAGGAATCGGAGAGGTGAAGCTGCAGCAGATATTCGGCTTTGGACAGCAATGCTGGGGATTGTTATTTTCCACAGGACTGCCCGGGGGACAGGTGCCGGGACAAGCCTTGCTGATGGAGCTGTATGGAAGAATGAAAAAATATTTTGGAGAATTATCTCAGTTCGATATTGCGGTCCTGTATGATCATGGCGCGGTTACGCCGCAAAGTATGAAAGAATCCTATCGAAATATGCTTAAGTATATGAAATATAGCATCTTCTTTCAAAGTGCCATGCCCTATGCCAGCCGCAGTATGGAAAAATATTATGAGGATGTGGACAGCAATCACGGCTATGTCCAGGCTGAAATCGCAAAAGCCAAAGCAGCCATACAAAGCGGAGACTATCAGGGGATGAATCAGATCTTCGACCAGCTGAATACCTATTTTAGCAAACCGCGTTTTAATTTAGGAGGCTTTCGGTATGTGTTTCGAAAGATGATAGACTTGCTGGATGCGATTCGCGCCAATAATAATTTAAGCTCATTGATGCAATATATTGCGCTGCACCAGGAGGAGATGGAAGGAATTTCCAGTGTCTGGGAAATCTGGAATTGGATTGTCTGTGAATTTAATAAAATTGGAATTCAGATTGGGTCAAATCCTGGAAGTATCAAGGACAAAAAGATTCTTCATTCTCTTGATTATATTCATAAAAATTATATGAAAAAGATCACAGTAAAAAGTGTGGCGGAAAGTGTGGATCTAAGCGAAGTATATTTTGGCAATCTCTTTAAAAAAGAAACGGGATATACCTTTCTGGAGTATTTAACAATGCATAGAATGGAAGTTGCGAAATATCTGATAGGAGAAGGTAAGTTTAAAGTCTATGAAATTGCGGAGATGACCGGATATACCTCGCCCCAGTACTTTAGCCAGATCTTCCAGAAATCAACAGGATATATGCCAAACGAATATAGCCGCAGAGGTGAGTAACATGAAGATAAGTACGAAGATTTCTTTTTATATTATTATCATAACCCTATTGATCAGCGCCGGCAGCGGAACCATGATTTACCGGTACTTTTCAGATATGATTGTTACACAGCTGAAGCTGGACAATGAAGCAAAGCTGGACCTGGTTGTCCGGGACCTGAATCATATATATGAGGAAGCTTACAAATATGGGCAGTATGTTTCCGTTAATAAAGAAGTGCAACAGTATCTTCTTAAGGATAAGAATCCATCGGTATTTGAATTGTTTTCAGAACACAGTAAGATTCGGCAGAGCTGCAACGAGCTGGTCTTCCTGTCTGAACATATTAACAGTATTGGCATTGTAAAGGATGAAGATGACATTATCTGGACTTATTTACCTTTTGATGATGCCTACACCAGTCAGGACCAAAAGAAATGGTATCAGACTTATATTGAGGGAGGCAGCGGCAAAGGTATTTTTAGTAAGCCCTATTCTTTTCAGGGCAGATACTTAGCCAACACTTTAATCAGCGTGGCTTTTCCCTGCCGTTCTGTTGACCAGGCTGGACAGGAACTTGGTACGATCGTTATTGATATAAACTGGAGCACAGTAGAACAGGTTATTCGGCTCAATCAGGGAACTTTTGATGCCATGACCTATGTAAATGGGGACAAAAGCGTAAGTGTAGGAGATCAGGAGTTAATTGACCAAAGTGAATATAAAGAAAATGAACCTTTGATTTGCCGAAGTGATGACCTGAAGATTGGGGGCAGCCTGACAGCCATTCTGGATTACTCGTATCTGGCGGATTCTGTCAGACCCCGGGCAATGATGCTGGTATTGGTCCTTGGCATTATGGTTGCTCTGATTATTGGAATATTGATACGGGTCATGCTGAATATCACAAAGCCGGTAGCGACCCTGTCCGCAGCGATGCAAAAAGTTGGAGAAGGTGATTTACAGACACATGCAGAAATTGCTACTCATGATGAATTTGAATATCTGGGCAGGGGCTTTAACAATATGGTGGATCAGATAGACCGGCAGGTGAAGGAGACTTTGCAGCATGAAAAGGATAAACATATGCTGGAGCAGGAGGTTCTGATAGCCCAGATAAACCCTCATTTTATTTACAATACGCTGAATACCATTATCCATCTGGCTCGAAAAGAACGAAACGGAGATATTATTACCCTCACCAATTCGTTTATTGAGCTGCTACAGGATGGCATACATCTTTCCCAAAATAAAATTTTCTCAAGCGTTGAGCAGGAATTGCGCATTATCCAAAACTATATGTGCATTCAGAATTATCGTTATAAAGACTTATTTTTGCTGTCTATCAGTTGCCCTGATGAGCTGATGGAGGAGTTAATTCCGGCATCCATCATTCAGCCATTAATGGAAAATGCATTATTTCATGGAATAGCCCCCCTTGGCCTGCCGGGTAAAATCTGGCTGATTCTGGAGGAAGAGGAGCTTCCCTGTCACTGTGGACTGAAAATCTCCGTGATAGATGAAGGGATAGGGATTACTCAGGATCAGGCAGACAGGATATTAACCCATGAGCCTCCAGAACAAAGCGGGCGTAATCACGTTGGCCTGTATAATGTGATAAAACGTCTTGAACTATTGTATGGAACGGATTATACCATACAGATTACACAGCGCGACGGGGGCGGTACAGTGGTTGAAATTGTTATGACTTTGAAACGAGAAGGGTAGTACATAAAACTGTACAGCTCCATTAAAAAAGTGGTTTTACAAACAGAATAGTGGGAATAGCTACTACAATCCTTTTTCTAGACATGATAAAATGATGCAAATATAAAAAGGAAAAGGTGATTATAATGGAATTAACGAAAAGAGTAGTAATTGATACTGATATCGGAGATGATGTGGATGATGCCCTTGCCATTGCTTTGGCAGTTAAGTCCGGGAAACTTCAGGTGGAAGGGGTTACCACGATATGCCGGAATGCCAGCCACAGGGCAGTGTTAGCCGCAAAGGTACTTAAGTCCTGCGGTGCGGATTTCATTCCTGTCTATGAAGGAATCGGTACATTTATAGTTGACCACCATGATGATAACGATCATGAGCTTCCCTGCCTGTGCGAAGAGCTTGATGGCAATTATGTAAAAAATGAAATTCATGCAGTTGACTTTCTGGTGCAGACGCTGAGAAAGTATCCGGATACAACCATCCTGGCAATGGGGCCTTTGACGAATCTGGCGGCTGTGGCATTAATAGCTCCGGAAGTCATGATTGGGACTGACATCATCGTTATGGGAGGGGCATTTGAGTCTCCTTACCAGGAATGGAATATCTATTGTGATCCGGAAGCAGCTGGGATTGTACTGCGTTCAGGGGCAAATATTAAGATGGTTGGATTGGATGTAACCACAAAATGTATCTTAGAAGATGCAGACTTAAAGCGCTTGAAGGACAGTCCCAAAGAAGAAGCCAGATACCTGTCTACATTGATTGAAACCTATAAAAATGCCACCGGAAAAGGAATCATGCTCCATGACCCTCTTGTAATCGGACAGCTGTTAAATCCAAAGCTGCTAAAGTATTCTGCTGTCAGGGCAGAAGTGGAACTGCGGGGAGAGTTTACCCGTGGCAGCCTGATTGTAGAAAAGAATTACTTTGGCGAAGAAGAAAAAATTCCGAATATAGAAGCGGCTGTGGAAGTAGACAGCAAGGGGTTTGCCGAGCTGATGATGAGTGTTATCTGTGGCTAGAGCGTGTTTGAAAATTCATTCCCGCCATCTGCACGCCCCACTTTGCGGCATATTTGCCCCGAATTCAGGTTGCGTAGCCCGCTACGCGCCCTTCATCCGGAACAAATCTCCCACAAACTGTGACGCACAGTTGTCAGAAAGTAATTTTCAAATACGCTCTAAGCCAAAAGTAGTTGAGTCTCTTAGCTTTTAGAGCGTGTTTGAAGAGAATGCTTATTTTGTAATCCAGGGAATTGGGTTGCCTTGCTGTATTATCCCGGGACCAAAAGGTGTTGTTTCTCCTGTTTCTGGATTGGTAGGTTGGTCAATTTGAAACAAATACCCGCTCACCCCGTATCTGCCGAGTTTGTTTTGGTCGTATCGTTCGCTATCCATACAAATATTGACGGATTTCAATGCAACTGCGACTTCCTGACTACCCTCGAAAAGCTCATGTTCCCATAAATATTCACATTCGATATTCAAAAAACACTCTTTAATTCGTGGAGCGTTGACCTTTAAGGCTTTCTCTGCCGTTAAACCGGAGGCGGTGATTTCATCTGTATCAAACTGATTATTACCAATCGTTTTAATACATTGATCGTAAATGTCATTTGAGGGGAAATTTAACACGCATACCCTTGTTTCTTTCAATGATTGATACATATGTCCGCCTTTATGGACTTTTCCCATAATACAGATGAAATTGTCGGCTCCGCTGCCCGCAAAGTTAGTCCAGGATTGTAGACAGGCGTTTTCCTTACCGTTGGATTTCCATCCTGTAACGACGAATACTAACGACGGCATGGCTGTCACAAAATCATACCATGACATATTTCCACAGGCTGTCAAGTATTGTTCAGTTTCATATCCAGCAAGTTTTCCCGGTCTCTCAAAAATAGATATATCCTTCTTCATTATCATTCCTCCCTTTATTTTGAACCTATTAAATTATTTTCATAGTTAATCTCTCATCTATTGACATTATAGCATAACCTCCATCATTATAGTAGCTGCAAACCTATCGGCAACAAATGTCTCTGCCATTTCCCACTCCCCCAAACTTCCGTACACAACATCCATTTACAAAGCATCATAATTCAGTATCCCCCCAATCGTTTTACAATGGTTGAGGGGATTTTTATTTCCATTATAAAAAAGTGGTATTACAAACAAAATAGTGGTAATAGCTACTACAATCTATTTTTTAATAATGCTACAATTATTTTACAAAACAAAGCAGATAACCCAAATTAATAGGAGGTAACAAAATGAGAAAGTTCGTACAAATGTTTACAGCTGTATCACTAGCAGTATCCTTGCTGGTTGGATGCGGACCAACACAGCAAAAGAATGAAACTACGGCAACTACAGCTCCAGAGGCAGACGATGCAAAAAAAGGTACTGCCACTGCTGCAGGAGATACCACAGCAGAGGGGGCAGAGGAGCTTTCGGGAAAGCTTACCATTTGGTGGTGGGCAGATCAGATGGAAATCATTGAGGATTTTCAGAAATTGTATCCAAACGTAGAGGTGGAACCGGTCATGATTGATGCAGGTGATTATCTTACAAAAGTGCAGAGCACCATCGCATCCGGCGGACAGTTACCGGATATTCTCATGGGGGAACTTTCTTTTAGAGGGAAGCTTTTCAGTATGGATATACTGGAAAATCTGGAGGCAGAGCCTTACAACTTTGACCGTACCCAGGTAGTTGACTATCTTATTCCGGCGATGACGGACGAGAACGACCAGGTGCTGGGCATTGAAACCTGCCAGAGTCCGGCAGGAATGGCGTACAAAAGGGATTTGGCGAAAGAATATCTGGGTACGGATGATCCGGAAGAGCTGGAAGCAATGCTGAAAGACTGGGATTCCTTTATCGAAAAAGGAAAAGAAGTTTCAGAAAAGAGCGGAAATAAGATAACGATGATACCATCTCTGGGTGATGTTTATTATATGATAAACGGACAGTCAAAGGCACCTCGTATCAGCGGAGATACGATTGATATGGCAGCAGTGACGGATACCTTTGCACAGGTTGCTAAATTCCGGGATGCAGGAATTGTGGATAAAATTGTACAGTGGACACCGGCATGGTTTTCAGCTTACGGTTCCGGCAACAGTATCTTCTACCCAACGGCATGCTGGGGCGTGGTTGACTATGTAAAAGCAAATGACGAGCAGGGCAAAGGAAACTGGGGACTGATTGTACCTCCGTCAGGCGGATTTAACTGGGGCGGAACTACCATGAGCATTACAAAGAGCAGTGAAAATAAATTAGCGGCATGGAAATTGATTGAATTTTATAACTTAACAAAAGAAGGAACGGAGACAAAAAAAGTACTGCAGTTAATACCTACTTCTAAGGACGGAGCGAGTGACCCATACTTTGCAGAGGGTGAGGATGAATTTTTTGCAGGCCAGAATATCGGTGAGGTATGGATGAACAGAGTTATTCCGACGATCCACATCAATCCCATCACCAAATACGATATTCCCGATGTAATGGCAGTGGAACTCGTTCTCAGCAGTATGAATGCGGACACTTCGATTACGGCGGAACAGGCAGCAGAACTATACAAGCAGGAAATGGAGAATGGTGCTCCTGAAATAACAGTAAAGTAACTGATTTCACAAACCGGGCGTGGTCCGTGATACAACGCCCGGTTTTGCTCTAAAAATAGAAAAGTCAGGTGATTAAAATGGTAAAAGCAAAAGTAAAAATAACCAAACGGAAATGGTTTTGGCCACTGATGTTCCTGCTGCCTTATTGTGTGATCTATTTGATCTTCAGTGCATTTCCTATCGTACATTCGTTTATAATCAGTATTTTTGACTGGAAGGTCATGGGAGGCAGCACCTTTGTTGGTCTAAAGAATTATATTGAGCTGCTGACAACGGATAAGTGGTTTTTGAAATCCTTGTTTAATACGGCATTGCTGATGGTGATGTACATACCGGCATCAATTATTGTTGCCTTGCTGCTGTCGAATTTAATATTTACAAAAGGAGTCCGCTTTAAAAAATACTTTCAGCTTGCGTATTTTTTGCCCCACGTAACGACCGCGGTGGCCATTGGACTGATGTTTGCTCTGATTTTTGACTGGCAGACGGGTATCTTAAATAAATTACTTTTACAGTTAGGATTGATTAATGAAGGGCTTAACTGGCTTGGAACGCCTGGACTTGCCCGATTTGTAACGGCACTTATGCTGTTTTGGAGTTATTTTGGATACTGCACCATTTTTTACCTATCCGGACTCTCCGGTATACCCGAAGAGCTCTATGAAGCGGCAAAACTGGATGGGGCAGGGGGCTTTCATATATTGCGCTATATTACGATACCCATGCTAAAGCCTATTACACAATTTCTCGTTATTACAAGTATCATTTCCGGATCCCAGATTGTGGAGGAACCGATGCTGCTGCTCAATGGCTGGGCAACCGTAGGTAATGCAGTGGGAGGACCCGAGCGTTCGTGCCTGACAGCTGTGTGGTATCTATATGACACCGCATTTGGAAAAAACAGTATGATGAACTATTCCAAAGGTGCGGCAATTGGATATTTAACGTTTGTGTTTATTATGATCATTGTATTTATCAGAAACAGATTTAGCAAGGAGGATGAATATGAATAAGAAAAAAGTTATTCTCATTACTGTAGTGCTGTTTCTTCTGTCATTTGTTACGGTATTTCCATTTTACATCATGATTACGATGGGCACGAAATCCACAGAAGAACTCTTTCGAGGCATTTCTCTGATCCCGGGTACGCATTTACTTGATAATATTAAGACGATTGCAAGCGGAACGTTTCTGCGCTTTTACATAAACAGTTTGGTGGTTTCCTTTTCCGCCATGGGCATCGGTGCATTGACCAGCTCCATGGCAGGGTTCGCACTTTCTAAATATGATTTTAAATACCGGAAAATAATTATGAACATCATTCTTTTTTCCATGATGATACCAGGGCAGATCAGCCTGATTGCCTACATAATGGAAATGCGTACCTTTGGCTTACTGGATACATTATGGCCGCTGATTATTCAATTTTCCGCAAATGCTTTTGGCGTTTACTGGATGAAACAAAGTATGGATGGAGGTATCCCGGACGAAGTAATGGAGAGTGCCCGCATCGACGGCGCATCCGAACCGCGGATCTTTTTCTCCATTGCAATGCCTTTTGTTAAGGCACCTCTGGTGACCATTTTATTATTACTGTTCTTATGGTCCTGGAACAATTACCTGGTACCGCTCATTGCCATTAACGATCCGAATATGTATACCGTACCTCTTGGCCTTGCTATGTTAAATGGGCTTCACAAGACAAATTATGCAGCGAAGATACTGGCACTGAGTTTTGGAACCATACCGCTTGTGATTATGTTTATCTTCGGATCAAAATATTTTATCAAAGGATTAACGGCAGGAGCAGTAAAGGGCTAGAGCGTGTTTGAAAATTCATTCCCGCCATCTGTACGCCCCACTTTGCGGTATATTTGCCCCGAATTCAGGTTACGTAGCCCGCTACGCGCCCTTCATCCGGGACAAATCTCCCACAAACTGTGACGCACATCTGCCAGAAAGCAATTTTAAAACACGCTCTAGTCAGAATAAGGTCATACAGATATCAGAAAAATTTGGAGGAATATAAATGAAAAGACATTTATTAAGAGATGAAGTAGCAGCAGTGATTGAACGCAGGGAAGCAGCCCGGGGAATTCCCACTTTTCTATGCAAATGGTGGGGAGATGGAACCGAAGAAAAGTATGGACAGGAACTGCAGGAAGTGGCGTCCAGATATCCGGATGACATCTTTGATGCATGGGTAACCATGCCGGGAAGTGTAGAGAGTACCACCGACAATCCCGAATACCGTTTTGGATTTAAAGAAAATTATTCAGAGGCTGCTGTTCACAGTATAGGAAAAGACGTGGAGCTTTTAGATGATTGGGATGATTTTGAAGAATTTCTGGCTAGCTTTCCCGATCCTCATGAGCCGGGTATCTTTGATCATATGGAACAAAATGTAAGTGAAGTAGACGGGCGTTATAAGCTGGGCGGATTCTGGCGCGTATTCCATGAACGCTTCTGGACGATCCGGGGCATGGAAAATCTGATGATAGACTATTATGAAGAGATGGACAATCTGAAGATCCTGGGCCAGAGGCTGGTAGATTTCTATAAAGTAATTGTGGACCGCTACGCAGAGCTTGGGTTTGACGGCATTTTTACTTCCGATGATCTGGGTCATCAAACCGGTCCTATGATGTCACCTCAGGTGTTTGAAGAATTATATCTGCCTCTTTATAAAGAGCTGATTTCCCATATTCACAGCAAAGGAATGCACTTTTGGCTGCACTCCTGCGGAGATAACAGCCTTCTTATGGACTATTTGATTGAAGCGGGACTGGATGTCTTTCACCCGGTGCAAAAAGGCTGTATGGACAGAAAAGAGACTGCCGAAAAGTTTGGTGGGAAAATCACCTTCCTGTGCGGAATCGATGTACAGCATTTAATGCCGGAAGGATCACCGGATGATGTGAGGGCAGAGATAGGGCAGATGCGGGAAACCTTTGGGCGTCCTGACGGAGGCATGATGTTTGCTGCCGGAAACGGAATCATGCCGGATACGCCTCTTAAAAATATCGAAGCAATGCTGGAAGCGGTAGTAAGTGACAGGGAGGATGTTTAGATGCTAAAAGAGATGCAGTGGGTATCCTATGCCGATAACTTAGGCGTAGAGATACGGCAATGTGAAACAGAAGGTAAAGATATCACCGGATATTATGAAAAAGCAGTTTGGCTTAAGGGTCAGGGACTTCCCTTTAAAGAGGCGGAAATAGAAGCGCTGAAACTACATGATGAACTGGCGGGTCTGCCCATAAAAGAAGATTTTGGATTTGTGGAGCCATCCGGACTTTCGGAAATACGTAAGGAGTGCGAATCTGCACCGACTCTGCCGGCGTATCATGCAAATAGAGAAGAAGCTTATGACAAAATATATGGTGCATGGCTTGGGAGATGCTGCGGCTGCCTGCTGGGACAGCCCATTGAAGGCTATGACCGGGGCTACATTGTGGGGCTGCTGAAAGATACGGGCAATTATCCCATATCCTACTATATTTCCTCTGATATCTCCAGGGAACTTCGGGAGAAATATGAGATAGTGGATGAAGGGAAGATCTATGGGAGCACCACCGTAAACTGGATCAATAATGTAAACTACATGCCGGAGGATGATGATACAAATTATACGCTGATTGCCCTTAAGGTGATGGAAGAAAAGGGATATGATTTTACGCCGGAGGATGTGGCGGAAATCTGGTTGGACTGCCTGCCCTATGGACATGTTTGCTCCGCAGAGCGGATCGCCTACCGAAACTTTGTAAGTGTTATGGCACCTCCGGAATCGGCATCTTATCATAATCCCTACCGAGAATGGATTGGAGCCCAGATCCGCGCCGACCTGTTTGGCTATGTGACACCGGGGGATCCGGCATATGGCGCAGAGCTGGCGTTCAGGGATGCATCCATTTCTCACACTAAGAATGGAATTTATGGTGAAATGTTTGTAGCAGCCATGCTGTCTGCAGCAGCGGTAAGCGATGATATAGAAGAAATTATCCGCGCCGGTATGGCGCAGATACCCAGACGGTCCAGACTCTACGCGAAGATTATGGAAACACTGGATAACCGCATTAAATATACCGATTGGGAACAGGCGATTGATGCCGTGCATGAGGAATACGATGAGGACAGCACCCAGGATGAGAAGCATATCAGCTTTGACTGGTGCCACACCATATCCAATGCAGTGATTGTAACCATTGCCCTTTTGTATGGAAACGGTTCGTTGGAAGAATCCATAGGAATTGCAGTTGCTGCGGGATTTGACACTGACTGTAATGGAGCAACCGTAGGTTCTGTGATTGGTATGATAAACGGGGCAAAGAAGCTTCCTGGGAAATGGACTGCACCGCTTAATGATCAGATCAAATCGGGTGTAGACGGAATGGGACTGGTAAAAATCTCGGAAATTGCAGCCAGAACCTTGGCTGTGATGGAGAAAAACAAAGAAAAGGAGTGACCGATAGATGGAACTAAATATCAAAAGCATTCTGGAACAGATGACATTAGAGGAAAAAGCAAGCATGTGTTCCGGTGAGGACATTTGGCAGCTGAAAGTGATTGAACGGTTAAACATTCCAAGGATTCGCCTGTGCGATGGACCCAGCGGACTTCGGCTTCAGAACGATGCAGACAACCATCTGGGTGTAAATGCCAGTGAAGAGATGGTGTGCTACCCGGCAGGAAGTGCTGCCGCGTCCAGCTTTGACAGGGAACTGATGAAGGAACAGGGAAGTGCTTTGGGAGAAGAGTGCCAGGCATCTAATATCGCGGTGGTTCTGGGCCCGGCTTTTAATATCAAGAGAAGCCCCCTTTGCGGGCGGAACTTTGAATACCTGTCGGAAGATCCATTTCTGGCGGGGGAAATGGCGGCAGCACAGATCAAAGGAATTCAAAGTCAGAATGTTGGCGCCTGTGTGAAGCATTTTGCCTGTAACAATCAGGAAGACTGGCGGATGTGGACGGACTCACAGGTGGATACCAGAACCCTGAGGGAAATATACCTTGCAGCCTTTGAGCGTGCCATTAAGGAGGCAAAGCCCTGGGCAGTTATGTGCAGCTACAACCGTCTGAATGGTGTTTATACAAGTGAACATCCCTGGCTCTTAACGGAAGTGCTTCGCAGCGAATGGGGATTTGAGGGACTGGTGATGAGCGACTGGGGTGCGGTAAGCGACCGGACAGCAGCCCTAAAAGCCGGACTGGATCTGGAAATGCCGGGGGGCAATAAGGACACGGATGCACAGATTGCAGCAGCAGTAAGCAGCAATGAGCTTAAGGAGCAGGTGCTGGATCAGGCAGTGGAACGGATTCTGACGATGATTTACCGCTATGCCAAAGGCAGAAACGGCATCGATACATATGACCGGGAGGCCCATCATGATCTGGCAGTGAAAATGGCTCAGGAATCAGCAGTACTTTTAAAAAATGATAATCATATCCTTCCTCTTTCCGGGGAGTCAAAGACAGCCTTTATCGGGGAGTTTGCGAAAAAACCCCGTTTTCTGGGCGGTGGTAGTGCCTGTGTGAAACCATTTAAGATCAGTAATGCCCTGGATGAGGCAGCGGAATTTGCACAGATCACTTATGCACCCGGATTTTACGCCGAGAGCGATGAAAAGAATCCCGAGTGGTTAAAAGAAGCGGTTCACGCTGCAAGAGAGGCAGAAACTGTGGTAATCTTTGCAGGACTGCCGGATTCCTATGAAAGTGAATGCTGGGACCGCCATCATATGAGACTGCCCGATTGCCAGAATGAACTGATTATGGCTGTCTGCGAAGTCCAGAAAAATGTGGTTGTAGTGCTTCACAATGGCTCACCTGTTGAAATGCCGTGGATTAACAGCGTTAGCGCAGTCCTTGAGATGCATACTGCCGGCCAGGGGGTGGGAGCAGCAGCAGTAAATCTGTTATACGGAAAAGGAAATCCCTGTGGTAAATTGGCTGAGACTATGCCCATGAAATTAGAGGATAATCCCTCCTATTTAAATTTCCCTGGGGACGGAAATACAGTAGAATACCGGGAAGGCATTTACGTGGGCTACCGCTATTACGACAAGAAGAAGATGGAAGTACTGTATCCCTTTGGACATGGCCTTTCTTACACGACCTTTGCGTACAGCAGCCTGCATCTGGATAAAAGTGTGGTTAAGGACAGTGAAACCGTAACCGTCAGCGTGAATATCACCAATACGGGAAAACGTCAGGGCAAAGAAATCGTTCAGCTCTATGTGTCCGATGCCACAGGAACCTTCGGGCGTCCGGA
This sequence comes from Robinsoniella sp. RHS, assembly GCF_001029355.1. Lineage (NCBI taxonomy): Bacteria > Bacillati > Bacillota > Clostridia > Lachnospirales > Lachnospiraceae > Robinsoniella > Robinsoniella sp. RHS. The sequence continues at coordinate 10,936 of NZ_JNGB01000015.1, read as the reverse complement.
GCGGGAACTGAAAGGATTTGAAAAAATTGACCTCTCTCCCGGTGAGACGAAGACTGTCTGCTTTGTTCTGGATAAGCGCAGCTTTGCCTGGTATTGTACCGATATTCAGGACTGGTACTGCAGCAGTGGGATTTACAAAATTCAAATCGGTGCTTCCTCAAGGGATATGAGGCTGGAGACTGAAATTGAGCTTGTATCCAGTGTAAAACTGCCACAGAAAATTACGATGAATACCCTGATGAGTACGGTCTTTCAGTATCCCCAATTGGCAGAAGAGACAAAAAGAAGTCTTCGGGCATCCTCACCTAAGGTGGAGCAGTTTATGAGCGGTGAAGATGAAACCTCTGTATACCTGCGGGAGGAATTGATGGAGCTTCCGTTTCATGCCATCCGAGGACTGTACGAAACACCACAGAGAGATTTGGATAAGCTGATTGACAGGCTGAACCAAATGCTCAATTCACCAAACCAGATACCGGCAGGCGCACAGGATGCGAAAGCCACAAAAGCATAAACGGGAGGAATCATGAACAGAGATCAAAAAGCGGGGAATAAGCAGATGCTGGGCAGTGTTATGCTTCTGATTATGGCTTTCATCTGGGGCACCTCTTTTGTCTTTCAGAAAATGGCGCTCAATGCAGATATCAGTGCAGCTGCCCTGATGTTTGGACGATTTTTCATAGCAGCGGTGTTATGGGGAATCTTTGGAGCCAGGAAAATAAAGTCCAACTATCGGAAGGGGCAATGGAAAACAGGGGTTTTACTTGGAACCATGTTTTTTGGGGCGAATCTTGCACAAATCCTTGGCCTGCAAAGCACCACACCGGGAAATAACGCATTTATTTCCAGTGCGAATGTAGTATTTGTCCCATTTGTCTGCTGGATTGTTACGAAGAAACGTCCCAAGGCGGTGCTGATCCTGTGTGCACTTCTTAGTTTTGTGGGAATCGGCGTTCTATCAGTCAATCCGGGTAACCAGTTCTTATTTGCACCCGGGGATGTTCTGACCCTGATCGGAGCGGTACTATTTGCGGCACATATTGTTGCTGTGGGAGAAACCGCTCCCCATATCCATGTCAGTGTCCTGGCATTTATGCAGTTTTCGGTCATCGCCGTCCTGTCTTTTGTGTTTTTGCTGATAGAGGGAAACGGACTAACGGGATTTGGCAGTGCAGAAGGAATAACCGCAATGCTTTATCTGGGGGTACTGGCTACCGGTGTAGGGCTGACGGTGCAGATGATTGGACAAAAATATGTACCGCCCGCAATGGTGGGCATTATCGTTTCAACAGAGTCCCTGTTTGGATCCATTCTGTCAGTTGTGATTGGATATGACAAGCTGAGTACAGGGCTTTTGCTGGGTGGAGGAATCATGTTTGGTTCCATACTGCTGGCAAACATATGGCAGTATTTCCAGGATGCCCGTCAAAAGAAGAGGGAAAACGGGAATGGAATTATGCAGATTAAGGAGAGCTGAACGATGGAATTAAATAGTAAGGAACGATGGCTTAGAACCTTGAATTTAGAGGAAACAGACCGCCTGGTATTCTGGCCGAAGATATTTGACGGCAGCTATATGAGAGCGCAGCAGGAACCTTTTAAAAGCATGTCAGTCCGGGAAGTCCATGACTATGTGGGGACGGATATACAGATTTATCTGCCGCCCTGTGTGAAATTACGTAATCATGACTGCTCCTGTCAGGAAGTTGTAGAGAATGGAAGGATGATCCGCAGTTTTACAACACCCATTGGCACCTTAGAGGGAATTCTTCTTTATGATGCCTCCACAGATTCCTATCATCCTCATAAGCAGATTGTGGAAAACGAAAAGGACATTAAAATTCTGACCAGATATTTTCAGGATACTACCGCAGAGCCGGACATGGAGGCAGTCAGAGCCGGTCAGGAACAATATGAAATCCTTGGTGACCGGGGCCTATGTGTATCCAACATCAGTGAATCACCACTGATGGACTTTGTGGAGTGGTATGCCGGTATTGAAAATGGACAGTATCTTCTGTTTGATTATGAGGAGGAGCTTCGGGAGCTGTTTGCACAAATGCAGCGGGTAAACGTGGAAAGTACAGGTATCATGTGTGAGTACAGTCCGGCGGATGTTCTTTATTTTACCGAAAATACATCGACTTCAATCATTAGCCCCAGCCAGTTTGATGCGTATTGCCATGGACATTTAATGGAATATGCAGACTTGTGCAGAGGGTATGATAAAAGGCTTGTGTTCCATATGTGCGGACATCTGCAGGCGGTTTTGCCGCTGCTTGGGGACATACCATTTACCGGGATCGAAGCCCTTAGCACACCGCCCATCGGAAATACTGATTTTTTTAAGGTCCGCAGTTATTTGCCGGATAAAGCACTGATCGGAGGCAGTAACTGTCTGACCTGGTTAAAACCTGCGGCGGAGATTAAAAAAGAGCTTGCGGGATATCTGGCTGATATGGAGAGCTATCGCGGGCTGGTGGTGGGTACCGGAGGCATTATTCCACCGGGCTGTACACCGGATACTTTAAAGGAAATCCGTGAGTTTTTATTTGCACTGCCAATGAAATAACAGGAGGATTACTATGCGGGCAATTATGGTTATGTTTGATTCCCTGAACCGGAATCTGTTATCACCCTACGGCTGCGACTGGACACACACGCCTAATTTTCAGCGTCTGGCTGAGAAGACAGTGGTTTTTGATCATGCATACGCCGGGAGCCTCCCGTGCATGCCGGCGAGGCGTGAATTACATACAGGCAGATACAACTTTCTTCATCGCAGCTGGGGTCCAATTGAACCTTATGACGATTCCATGCCGGAACGGTTGCAGCAAAACGGCATTTATACACATTTGATAAGTGACCATCAGCATTATTGGGAGGACGGCGGCTGTACTTACCATCACCGTTATCATACCTGGGAAATGGTGCGGGGGCAGGAAGGTGACCGGTGGAAAGGTGTTGTGAAAGAACCGCTGATTCCGGACCACTTAGGGCAGGCGTGGGTCCAGGATGTTATCAACCGCAGCTATGTCCATACCGAGAAAGAGCATCCCCAGTCCAGAGTGTTTAAGCTGGGTCTGGAATTTCTGGAAAAAAACCAGGCAGAGGACAACTGGTTCCTGCATCTGGAGACCTTTGATCCCCACGAGCCTTTCTTCGCTATGGAAAAATACAAGGAATACTATCCCCATGATTATAAGGGTCTGCAGTTTGACTGGCCTTCTTACGGTGAGGTTACGGAAGAACCGGAACAAGTGATGCACTGCCGCTATGAATACGCAGCTTTGCTTACTATGTGTGATGCCTGGCTTGGCAAGATACTGGACTTTATGGATGAACATGATATGTGGAAAGATACCATGCTTATTGTCAATACCGACCATGGCTACCTTTTGGGGGAACATGACTGCTGGGCAAAATCAGTACATCCATTTTATGAAGAAATTGCCCATATCCCCCTTTTTCTATGGGATCCGGGAAGCCAGATCTGCAATGTCCGAAGAGAGGCACTGGTACAGACCATTGATATCCCCGCAACCCTGCTTCAGTATTTTCAGACAGAGATTCCAGGAGAGATGGAGGGCAAGCCCCTGGCAGATACCATTTTAAAAGATACACCGGTTCGGGAGGGCGCATTGTTTGGGATGCATGGGGGACAGATCAATGTGACAGACGGACGTTTCGTATACATGAGGGACTCTGTGCCAGATAATAAACCACTGTATGAATATACCCAGATGCCCACCCATATGCGAAGTTTCTTCTCCAGGGAAGAAATGTGCACCATGGAGATTTCACCACCTTTTTCCTTTACCAGGGAAATGCCCCTCATGCGGTTTGAAGCTGTCAGAGGGCTGGGTGACGGTCCTCCACGGCACTTTGGGACAAGACTTTATGATTTGAAGCTGGATCCTTTTCAGAACAGTCCCATAAACGATGAAGAAAAGGAAGCAGAGATGCTTGCGCTGATGATTAGGCTCATGGAGAAAAATGATTGCCCGAAAGAACAGTATAGGAGAATGGGAATACAGCGATAAACAACCGTTACAGCGTGTTTTGAAATTGCTTTGAGGCAGATGTGTGTAACAGTTTGAGGGAGATTTGACCCGGATGAAGGAGAAGACTATGTTTGATAATAATAACCGATACATCATACAGGATTACCATAAGAAACCGACTTTTGCAAGCTTTCTGCCGGGACTTAACGGTATACATGGGATTCCGGTCTGGTGCTTTTATGTGAATCGCGGCCAGGGCATCACCAGCTTTGGTTTAGAAGACAAAGATCATGCCCTAATGGAATTTTACCCTGCACATCAGGCTTATCAGCGGACTAAACGAATGGGCTTTCGCACTTTTATGAAAGTAAACGGCGTTTACACGGAGGCATTTACCCGGGACGCTTACGATAAAGAAATGCGGATTGGTATGAATGATTTGACCATACGGGAGGAGAATACCGACCTGAACCTGGAAATTACCGTGAAATATTACACCTTGCCATCGGAAGAACTGGGCGGGCTGGTACGACAGGTTTCCATCTGCAACAAAGGCAGCCAAAGGGCATCCATTGAGGTACTGGATGGGATGGCAGAAATGCTGCCCTACGGAATAGACTGGCAGAGTATGAAGGTGGAGGGACAGACATCCAAGGCATGGATGGAGGTATTAAATCATGAGACCGGAATTCCCTACTGTAAAATGCGTGTGAGTACCGACGACATTGCAGAAGTAAAAGAGGTGGAGGGCGGTAATTTTGGTTTTGCTTTCGCGTCTTCCGGGGAAGTGCTGCCCGCTGTGATCAATCAGGAGCATATTTTCGGATATGACAATTCCCTGGAAAATCCACTCTGTTTTCAGGAAAAATCTTTGTCTGAACTGCTGGAAGGAAAGCAGATTGCGCAAAATATCCTGCCATGCTGTTTCTTCGCACTGGAGCCGGAAATTCTGCCGGGAGAAACCTGCTCCTTTGTGGAAGTGTTTGGGCAGTCGAAAAATCAAACATTGCTAAAGCGGCTGTATGAAAAGGCCTTACAACCGGACTATTTTAAGAATAAAGAAGCAAAATCCTATGAAATTACCATGCAGCTAACAGATCGGATTGCCACCAAAACTGCTTCCCAAAGCTTTGACCTCTATTGCCGCCAGACTTATCTGGACAATGTACTGCGGGGCGGCTGTCCCATGATTCTGGGTGGAAACAAGCTGTTTTACCTCTATTCCAGAAAACATGGGGACGTGGAAAGGGACTATAATTTCTTCCGGATACTGCCTGAGTTCTATACGCAGGGAAATGGGAACTTCAGGGATGTCAATCAGAATCGAAGAAGTGATGTACAGTTTTCACCCTTTGTCCGGGAAGCCAATATAAAGATGTTCTACAACTGCATTCAAATAGACGGCTATAATCCCCTTGGCATTGAGAAAACCACTTACCATATGCCGGGAGAAGAAACCTCCTTTACTCCGGGACAGCTCTATCAGGAGCTGGCAGATGCATACCCTGGACAGGAAATGAAGATAGAGGAAATGTTCCACCAGAAGATGGCCCAGGCGGAAAGTGACTGTAAAACCAGTTATATGGAAGGTTATTGGTCAGATCACTGGACTTACAATTTAGACCTGGTTGAATCTTATCTGACCATATATCCGGAAAAGGAAGAAAGCCTGCTGTTTCAAGATAATACGTATCTGTACAAACAGGCGGCGGTTACTCTTTTGCCAAGGAAAAAGCGCTATGTACATACCATGCAGGGCATTCGCCAGTATCATTACCTGAAGAAAAATCCCCAAGGGGATAAGAAGGAGTATCTGGAGGAGGAAAATGGCAGAAAAGTTACCAGTACCCTGGCTGAAAAGCTCTTTTTAATCTGTGTGGTGAAGACGGCAGCCCTTGATCTAAATGGCATGGGTATCGAAATGGAGGGAGGAAAGCCTGGATGGTATGATGCCTTAAACGGACTACCGGGACTGCTTGGCTCCTCCATGTGTGAAACCTATGAATTGGCTAGAAATTTAAGCTTCCTGCTGTCTGCACTGGAAAAGTATGATAGAAAACTTTCCGTGCCACAGGAACTGATGAACCTGGTTGTTAAGATGGTGGATGCTCAGACTACCGAGGATATGCTGACCCGCTGGAATCTGGTAAACGATGCGAAGGAGGCGTATTGGGAGAGCACCTGCGGCTGTTTATCTGGAAATAAAGCAATAATCATCCGTGAAGAAGCAGTACGTATCTTAAAAGTATTTCAAACTGCGGTTATAATGGGAATCGAAAAAGCCCTGGAGATTGGACATGGCATTAGCCCGGCTTATTTTTCTTACGAGGTGCTGGCTTATGAAGAAGACGCTTTCGGAATTCTACCGACGGAAGTCAAAGCCAAAATGCTGCCCTATTTTCTGGAAGGCCCGGTCCGTTTTCTGAAGCTGGATATGAACCGGGAAAAGAAATACCGCCTGTATCAGCAGGTAAAAGACAGTGGGCTTTACGACAGGGCATTGGGCATGTATAAGGTAAATGCCTCTTTAGAACAGGAGTCCTATGAAATCGGGCGTGCAAGAGCCTTTACCCCAGGATGGCTAGAAAATGAATCAATCTGGCTCCATATGGAGTATAAATATCTGCTGGAACTGCTAAAGTCCGGATTGTATGATGCATTTACCGGGGACTTTCAAAGAGCAGCCATTCCGTTTCAAAAAGAAGAGAGGTATGGCAGAAGCATCCTGGAAAATTCCTCCTTTATCGCCAGTTCCGCCAATCCCGACCCGAAACTGCACGGGCGTGGATTTGTCGCCAGGCTAAGCGGATCCACGGCAGAGTTCGTGCAGATGTGGCAGATCATGATGTTTGGGGAAAAGCCATTTAGAGTCTTAGATGGGACACTGACCCTGGCACTGCAGCCAATGCTTCCGGCATATCTGATTGACGAACAGAGGGAAGTGCAGGCAACGTTTTTGGGAAGTATCCCGGTGGTGTATCATTTAGAGAACCAACAGGATTATATCCCGGGTAATTATAGTGTAAAGAAATATATCATCACAAGGAAGAACAGGGAAGTCATTGAGATATGCGGTGAGAAGCTGCAGGGAAGCATTGTGGAAGAGATACGGGAAGAAGGGGTCGATGGGATAGAGGTGTATTTATAGATGGGAAAAGACACCTGATATTGCCGCTTATGAGCCGGGCAAACGAAAAGCATCCTGCAAGACCGACAAAAATTTTTCAGCAGGCTTGGAAAACAACTGATATTTTTTCCAGATAATATTCATTTCATTATCAAGACAGGGTGAAAGAGGTCGGAAACAAAGATTACTAACTCCTGTTGTATTAATAATTCCATTAAAAGTAATCGCATATCCAAGGCCTTCATCAACCATTATGGAAGCATTAAATATCAGATTGTAAGTAGCGACAATGTTTAAGTCAGTGGCTTTTTTATTCATCCATTGTAAGATACGTCCACCTTTGTCCTCCTGCTGAGAAAAGATCAGGGGTTTTTCCCACAAATCCTCGGGTGTAATAACTTCTTTTATCGCCAACTCGGAATCTTTTCTCATCAGGACACCCCAGATGTCTTTCGCAGGCATCTTTAAAGAATTAAATTTCGTATAATCCACGGTGGAAAAGATAAGACCGAAATCAATTAATCCTTTATCCAGCCGCTCGGTAACGAATTCTGCATTCCCGCTGGATATATGATAATGAATGCCAGGATGTGATTTCTGTAAGTTTTTTGCAGCCTTTGCGATTAGGCGTATAGCATCAGTTTCGCCTGTTCCAATGTAGATATCTCCCATAAGGATATCGTCCGAAAGCGTGATTTCCTTCTCTGTTTTTTTTACAAGATCCAATATCTCTTCTGCTCGTTTGCGAAGTATCATCCCTTCCTCTGTCAGTGTAACCTTCCGAGAACCCTTTGTTCCGCGGATCAGCAGCTGCTTTCCCAGTTCTTCTTCCATATTTTTAATCTGTGTGGAAAGTGTCGGCTGAGACAGATGCAGTGATTCTGCAGCCCGCACAATACTTTGTTCTCGCGCAATTGCCAGAAAATAATTAAGCACTCGTAATTCCATCTGAAAATCTCCTTTGCAATTGAATTTATTTATACTTTTATCAATACTTTAACACGAAAATATATAGGTTTCAACTATGCTGATTAATATGATATAAGTATTGGCTATTATATTGCATCCAAAATATACTGTAAATGAAAAAGTAGCGGATAAATAAATTAATAAAGTCAGGAGAACAGAAATGATTGATATAAAAGAGTTTTTAGAATATATGGAAAGCGGAAAAATAATAACCTGTGGATCTAAGATACATGAGTGTATGCATTGGTTTTCACAGGAGGCTTTGCGTCTGACAGCAGAATTAAATGGAAGTTATCATACACCGCAGGAAATCAGAGTGCTGAATGGAATAGCTGACAGGAAGGCCGGTAGATGTAACATTCAATTTGTTTCCGCCTTTCTATACCAACTGTGGAAAGAACCTTTACATTGGTCCTTGCAACGCTGAACCACCATTTAGATCCCAGATACAGGGGGGATATGATTCCTGCCCCAATCCATATTGGGCAAAACGTCTGGGTTGGTTCCAATGCAACAATACTTTCCGGTGTCACGATAGGTGATGGGGCAGTGATTGCGGCAGGGGGCATCTGCTGAACCTATTCCGCTAACATTACAGCTCCCTGGATCGCCCGGTTTGCATTTGGATTCTATAGTATTATGCTGACATCCACGATTCTTGGCATTACAGTAATGCTTTTGTATAGACCCCGGACCTGGTGCGCATTCAGCCCTATGGGAACAATGACCCAGATGATATGTAAAGCGCATAATCGGAAGGAGAGGTAAAAGTTAATCCTCTCCGGGGAACAGATTGCTGTAATATTTCGTTCTTCCGGCAATAACATCATCATAAAAGGCTTGTTTCTGGTCTATGTAGTCAATGGAGCTTTGAAGTTCATCCATAGCCAGGAGCAGGTCTTTTCTCTTATTCTCCAGGATTATTTTCCTCTCAGGGACAGATGACTGGCCCTGGAGGCACAGTGTGAGAAATTCCTTCATTTCTTTCAGGCCCATACCGCATTTTTTTAAGCAGGTCAGGCTATTGATCCATGCAATATCATACTCATCAAAGATACGGCGGTTGGCATGGTCACGCTTTACGTTGGGAACCAGCCCTTCATTACAATAGAATTTCAATGCTTCATAATTCATGCCTGTCATTTCGCAGGCTTGTTTCATTGTGTACATAAGAACCTCCAAAAAATTATAAAAAAACTATTGACCGGTAGCTGCTACCGAAGAGTACAATATAAATGATAGCAATGAAAAGTCAGATTGTCAAGTCTGTGATAGCACTCCGAACTGCCAGTAATGATAATGCCAGTGATGTCACTATTGTTGCTGGTACGGTGGAGTGTCAGAGCCTGTTTGAAGTAATTTTCAGTACGCTCTGGACGGATAGACACACATAGAGAAGAGGAGGATGATAACTTGAAAGTATTGATGATTAACGGCAGTCCACACAGTAATGGAAATACATATACAGCCCTGCGGGAAATGGAGAAGATTTTCATAGGCGCAGGTATTGCAACAGAAATTGTACAAGTGGGAAACAGAGATATTCGGGGCTGTATTGCCTGTTATAAGTGTAAGGAAAAGGGCAGGTGTGTATTTGATGATATGGTTAATGAAATCGCACCTGAGTTTGAGGCATGTGATGGTTTGGTGGTAGGAAGCCCGGTTTATTATGCTTCTGCAAATGCTACCCTGATCGCATTACTAGACCGTCTGTTTTACAGTACGCACTTTGACAAGACAATGAAGGTCGGTGCAAGTGTCGTGGCGGCGAGAAGAGGCGGTCTGTCCTCAACATTTGATGAACTGAACAAATATTTTACCATTTCAGGTATGCCGGTTGCTTCCAGCCAGTACTGGAATGGGATTCATGGCAGGGACAAAGGGGAAGCAGAGAAGGATACTGAAGGGCTACAGATTATGCGGACATTGGCCAGGAATATGGCGTTTTTGATCAAGAGCATTCAGTTGGGAAAGGAAGCCTATGGGATTCCGGAAAAAGAGTCCTTTGCACCTACAAATTTTATTCGATAGGGGGCAAAACATATAATCCAGCCATTTTTAGATCATTTAAGAAGATTATATGGGAAACTAACTTATACGGGGCGATGCTGGCTGCAAAGGCGGCAGGTGTAGACAGCTGCTGGATTAATTTCTTTGATCCGGAAGTGACAGAAAAAGAGCTTGGACTGCCGGAAAATGAGGAAGTACTGATGATCCTTGATATCGGTTATGCCGCAGAGGGAACGAAACCTCTTACTATGCATACCCAGCGTAAAGAATTATCAGAGACAGTTCGCTATATATGATAAAGGAGGAACCTAAAATGAGTAAAGCATTAGTAGTATATTTTTCAGTGAGCGGCATAACCGCAAGATTAGCAGAAAGACTAGCATCAGCGATTGGCGCGGATTTGCATGAAATTCAGCCCGCACAAAAATACACAGCTGAGGATTTGGATTGGACAAATAAAAAAAGCCGCAGCAGCGTGGAAATGAATGATAAATCATTCCGTCCGGCTATAGCCGATAAAGTAGAGAATATGGATCAGTATGATATGATTTATCTGGGTTTCCCCATCTGGTGGTATGTGGCTCCGACTATTATCAATACATTTTTAGAAGCTTATAATCTGGAAGGGAAAAAAATTATACCCTTTGCAACATCCGGCAGCAGTGGAATGGGAAGGACAAATGTGGAACTGGAAGATTCCTGTAAAGGTGCTGACCTTATGGATGGCAAACGTTTTCATGCAGATGCAGGTATAGATGAACTGAAAGCCTGGGCAGAACATTTTAAGTAGATTCTATATATAACACATTTGGCAATGGAATAGAGA
>NZ_JNGB01000148.1:0-26824 GCF_001029355.1 Robinsoniella sp. RHS | reverse complement strand
AGAACTGCATCACAGAGTGATCGGACAGGATGACGGAGTAAACAAAGTAACCGATGCCATTATCCGTTCAAAAGCAGGAATTAAGGATCCCACAAAACCGATTGGTTCCTTCTTATTCCTGGGACCTACCGGTGTAGGTAAGACAGAACTTGCAAAAGCCCTTGCGGCAAGCCTGTTTGACGATGAGCAGAACATGGTGCGAATCGATATGAGTGAATATATGGAGAAATACTCCGTTTCCAGATTAATCGGAGCGCCTCCGGGATATGTAGGATACGAAGAGGGCGGGCAGCTGACAGAAGCAGTGCGCAGGAAACCGTACTCGGTAGTCTTGTTTGATGAAATTGAAAAGGCACATCCAGATGTGTTCAACGTATTACTCCAGGTACTGGATGATGGACGTATTACCGATTCCCAGGGAAGAACAGTTGATTTCAAAAATACCATATTAATAATGACATCAAATATTGGTTCGGCTTATCTTCTGGAAGGGATTAATGAACAGGGCGAAGTTAATGAGCAAAGCGAAGAGATGGTAATGAATGACCTGCGCAATCACTTCCGTCCGGAATTCTTAAACCGGCTGGATGAGATCATTATGTTTAAGCCCCTGACAAAAGCTGATATTGGAAGCATTGTAACCCTTATGATGGCGGATCTGAACAAACGTCTGGCAGACCAGGAAATCCGCCTGGAGTTGACAGATGATGCCAAAGAATATATTATAGAAGGCGGTTATGACCCAATCTACGGGGCAAGGCCATTAAAACGATTCTTACAGAAGAACGTAGAGACACTGGCAGCGAAGTTAATTCTCTCCGGCAGCGTAGGCGCAGAAGATACTATCGTGCTGGATGTTGAAAATGACCAGCTGGCTGCACATGTAAAAGTGACCGGTGAAGTAATCAAGTAGAGGTACGAAATGATTCCAAATGACCCATTTATACTATTAAGCTACGTGAATACACAACTAAGAGACTTTTATCCGTCTCTGGAAGAAATGTGTAAGAGCCTGAGCTTAAAAGAAGAAGAACTGATCAAAAAATTAGAAAACATCGATTACTATTACGATGCCGACTTGAATCAGTTTGCTTAAAAAGTTATCAAAAAGAAATCCGGTTTTTCCTGACGGATTTCTTTTTGATTTATATATGTTTTTTGTTTCTCAGACTTTTTTGTAAAAGTCCTATATTTTTCTTCCTACATCATGTATAATATTCTCTATATGTTATAAAAAGGAGAAGAATCATGCAAAAAGAAGAAAGAAGAAAAATAAGGAAGAAAATTACGATCGCTTCTATCGTACTGCTGCTTGCGATGGTAGCATTTTTACTCTACGTAGGATTTAGCAAGCAAGTATCCCAGATCGTATTTTATGGAGCAATTGCTATTTTTCTGGTTATTTACTGGGTTCTGCTGGATGTGGTAGAGCCAAGGCTGTTACATGAGCTGGATGGGATTTCGGAAGACCGGAAGAGAGCATATTATAAATATGCAGGAACGGATCTTGTAGGATATGCAGGTATCGCTTTTTTTATTTTTAATATTGGCAATGCCGGCAGCGTGGGACTGGTTGGGGCAGTAATTTATGTTCTGAGTATCAGTTTGAAGAAGAAATTCCGTGATGAATTTACCGGTGTAAATCTTCAGAATGAAGTGGAAGCCCAGGAAAATACAGAAGCACCCGAAACCCCGGAGGAGATAGAAGACCTGAGCGAACAGACGGAAGAAGTGCCGGAAGCAATGGGAGACCCAGACGGATCGACGAAAGAAACACCGGAAGCAATGGAAGACCAGGACGGATCGACGGAAGAAACACCGGAAGCAGTGGAATATCCGGACGGATCGTCGGAAGAAGCGCCGGAAGCAGTGGAAGACCCGTACGGACAGATAGAAGACGTGGCAGCAGAGGATTTGGTGCAGAAATAAACAGAATTTGAGGCGTATAGTATGTATACATTATTAATCGTAGATGATGAACCGCTGGTGAGAAATGCAATAAGTACGATTATAGACTGGGATTCTATTGGATTTACAACTATTTACCAGGCGGAGGATGGCCTGGAAGCCCTTGAAATATGCCGTAAGCATCAGATACATCTGGTGCTTACGGATATTGTCATGCCTTTTATGGACGGATTGGAATTGTCGAAGGCATTAAGTGAAGAATTTCCCGATATACACGTAGTAGTATTGACCGGGCATGAAGATTTTGAATATGCCAAACAATCGGTAGATCTGGGAGTGAAAAATTATATATTAAAGCCGGTTGGGGCATCCACGCTCTATTCAAAAATGAAAGAAATCTGTAAAAAGCTGAACATTGAGGCATCCCAAAAGCAGTATATAGCAAAAATGAAATTACAGATTCATCAAAGTATGCCTGCTCTTCAGGAAAAATTTTTGTATACCATGGTCTGTACCCAATATGGACAGTCGGATCATTTAGAAGACCGTATCAGGTCTCTTGAGATTCCGCTTGATTCCCAGCAATACATGGTAGGAATTGTTGAGGCAGATCTGACAAAAGCAGAGAATTCCGATATTGAGTTATTCGTATTTACAGAAAAGAATATTACCCAGGACTGTATCGGCAGTCAGCATTGTATTTTTGATGATAATAACAATAAGGTTATCATTGTATTTAACCTGGATTCTTTTGGAGATGACGGACATTTTATTGCATACAGTACGCTTCAGGTTATTCAAAAGGCCGTAACTGCTGTTCTGAAGGTGAATACCACTTGTGCGCTGGGGTCAGAGGTAAGGAAACTAAAAGATCTGTACCACTCTTACCACGAAGCCAGTACGGCACTGGATTGTAAATATTCACTGGGCGCCAACAAGGTGTATGATATCAGCGATCTTGATTACATCGAGAAGGCTTTTTTTTATCCTTTTGAGGGAATTAAGGATTTGATCTACAGCATTAAATTTTTACAAAAGGAAGATATAGAGAAATCTATGGCGGGAATTTATGATGACCTGCTTTGTTCAAAAAATCTCTCCAGTTCCAATATAAAAATGGTATTTATAGAGATGATAACATCCCTTTTAAAAGAATTGTCCGGTGTACGGCAGGTCTCCAAGGATGTGTGGGGAGAAGGCTTTGCTCTTTACAATGAGCTCGAGGACATGTCATCTTCCGAAGAGATTCTAAAAAAACTGCTGTCTTTTTCCATTAAAGTATCCCGGGAACTGCAGCAGCTCCAGTCCAACAGCGGTCAGATGATTATCCAAAATGCCAAAGATTATATTGGCAGCCATTATGGGGAAGAGGAATTATCCCTCAGCACTGTTGCGGAACACGTATCTGTCAGTACCGGATATCTAAGCGGGCTGTTCAAAAAAGAAGCAAAGATAAATTTTGTGGAGTACCTTACCAATATCCGCATGGAAAAAGCAATGGAACTGATTCGCAATACAGATAAAAAGACGTATGAGATTGCTTATGAGACCGGATTTTCCAATCCACATTATTTTAGTGTATCTTTTAAAAAGTATTGCGGTATGTCGCCCTCTGATTTTCGGAGTAAACACAGGTAAAATCTGATAAAATTCTAACAGATGAATTGCAAATATTCCAGGAGGCATGTGTCTTGCAGGAGAAAACAACAATGATTAAGAAAATAAAACATCGCTATGATTACATGGGGATAAAGAATAAAACATTACTGCAGGTTTTTGTAGTCGTGATCTTCTTTATGCTGATTTTCATAGGGATGTTTTTGTTTATATTTACAAAGAAAATTGAGTCGGATAATGTGACTTATTCCAGGCAGCTGCTTCAAAATGCCAACAAACGTCTGGAAAATTATTTTGATGAAATAGCATCCATAGCAAATGAGGCTAACTATAACTATTATCTTCAGAATTATCTGATTGCAGAAAAAGACAATGCCGAGGGGTACAGCAATCTGACCAATGCCAAGAGTATGCAGGATTACGAAATGAGTTCCAAGGTATTTAACTCTTCCCTGAACAGCCGAACCGATGTGACGTCTCTTATGATTTTTGGAAAAAAGAGTCTCCTGTTACATAAGAGCATTTATGAATTTTGGTCTGTGGTACAGGATTATGATTCTTATCCCTGGTACCAGAAAGCAATAGAGACACCCAATACTTCTGTAATTACTGGGCCTATGCGGCATGAATTTCTGAAAGACAATACGGAACAGACGATTTCTTTGAGCAGGAGAATCAGCAGTTACGAAGACGGCAGTTTTTTAGGAGTGATTCTGATCGATTTAAATCTGAATAAAATCGCCGAAATATTTGAATCCTTCTATGCAAATGGTGAAGGAGCACTGTGTATTTTAAATGATCAGGGACAGATTGTATATCCTATGAATTATGACAAGGTTACACCCCAGCTGCTTGAAAAGCTGAACAGCTCGGCAAAGGACAACTTTATTGCCCGTATAGATCAGGAAGAATATCAGGTGGTTGCAGCCACTTTTGAGAAGGCGGACTGGAAAGTGCTTTCCATTACGTCAACCGGAAAGCTGAAAGAGTCCATGTACGATACCCTTGGAATCGTTATTGCCGCAATTGTGCTGGTTATGGTGATTCTGGGCGTTGCACTCAGCAGAATTCTTAAAGGAGTAGTAAATCCAATTCTTCGATTAAAAGGGCATATTGATCTGGCGGATGAAGGGCATTTAACTGAGCGGGCTGAGGTTCTGAATCACAACGAAACAGGTGCATTATCCAAAAGCTTTAACAAGATGCTTGACCGTATTGAAAATCTCATGGGTGAGGTTGTAAATGAACAGGAGGAGAAGCGCAAATACGAACTCCAGGCATTACAGGCGCAGATCAATCCTCATTTTCTTTACAATACACTGGATTCCATTATATGGATGGCAGAGGCAAAGAATTCGGATGTAGTTCCTATGACGGAAGCGCTGGCGAAGTTATTCCGCATCTCATTAAATAAAGGAAATGAATTCATCCGGATAGAAGATGAAATGGAACATGTGCGCAATTATCTGGTCATCCAGAGTATGCGGTATACGGATAAATTTACCTATCATATAGAAATAAAAGATGAGGTCAGGTATTGCAAAACCATTAAGTTAATTGTGCAGCCTATTGTAGAGAACAGTATATATCATGGAATTAAGAAAAAAAGAGGAAAAGGCAGGATTGATATTCTGGCTTATCGGGAGAAAGAAAAGCTCTGTATCCGCATACAGGACGATGGAAATGGGATGAACGAAGAAACCTGCCGGGCCATACTGACGAAAGATTCCAAATTTGAAAACAGCAGCGGATCCGGTATAGGAGTAAAAAACGTAAATGAGCGTATACAGCTCTATTTTGGGAAAGAGTATGGGCTGCGCTATACCAGCGTCCTTGGAGAAGGAACAACTGCGGAACTGGTATTGCCTGTTATAGAAGAAACCATTGGCTAAAAGGAGGCAGAGAAAATGAAAAAACTTATCATATCCCTTGTAATCTGCCTGTTATTCTTAATTACCGGATGCAGCAGTTTTAATCAAAATGCGGAGATTGAAAGCAGTTCCTCCCAAATGGAAAGCGAAACACGAAAGCTTGGCATAACAGAGGGGGCAGGTACCGGTACGGATATTGATCCTGACACCGAGAAACAGTTATCTGAGAAGTCAAAAATAGTGATAGGAGCCACTCTTGCATCAGAAGATTCTGCCTATTTAAAGACAGTCAGCAAGGCTATGATCCGTGTTGCAGATCAAAAAGGTGCCTCGCTGGATATCCGGTATGCAAAGTGGAATGAACAAATACAGACGGAACAAATGGATGAGTTTATCCACCAGAAGGTAGACGTAATTATACTTTGTCCCGTAAATGCAAAATCAATGCTTACTTCACTCAAAAAGGCTAAAGCTGAGGAAATACCCGTAATTAATCTGAATATGAAAGTGGATGCAATGTCCTCGGAATATATCAGTACTTACATTGGAGCCAGCAGCTCGGAAGAAGCAGCCCTGGCAGCAGACCTGATGGTTACCGCTCTTGAAGATGGCGGAAAAATAGCAATTATTGAAGGAGCACCGGGAAGCGATCCCCAGGTATACAGAACCCAGACATTTGTGGAGCAGATGAATTCCCACCCCCAGTTTGAAATTATCGGCATTGGAAACGGCAGCTGGAACCGGGAGAAAGCAATGCTGGTAACTATTGATTTAATGCGAAAAAATCCTGATATAAAAGGAATCTTCTGCCACGACAGCAATATGGCATTAGGAGCCCGGGCGGCGCTTGAATCCATTGATAAAACCGATGTCGTCCTGATTGGAGTAGGGGAAGACCAGGAATATCTGCAGGCGGTGAAAGATGGAAAAATCTATGGTCTAATAACACAGCCTCCGGTATATGAAGGTGCATATAGTATTTACTGTGCCATTGATATAGCAAACGGAGAAGAATTAAGGCCGTGGTATAAAGATCCGATCCAGACAATCACAAAAGAAAATATCGGAAGTTATCAGGATCCTATGGATGGAGAAGACCTGGAATCATCCAATTAGAAATAAAAAAATAAACCATATGTGAAAATTTCGACCAATCCCATGAAAAAATTGAATTAATTTTTTCTTGGGATTGTTTTATATTATGAGTGTAGCAAACAGCAAAACAACAAATTGGAGGATATCAAATGAAGAAGAAATTTTTAAGCGGATTAATTTGTGCAGCAATGGTCGCAGGAATGCTGGCAGGATGTGGAGCATCCGAAAAGAGTACAACAGAGGCAGCAGCTACCGGTTCAAGTCAGGCAGCATCCACAGAAGCAGCAGGAGATACTGCAGCTGGCACAGAAGGTGCAGGCGAAGCCGGAGGAGAAACAGCTGCAAACGGTGATCTGACCATTGGTTCTGTTATTATGAATACATCTGGTGAATGGTTTGCGGAAGTTATCGCAGGTCAGGAAGCAGCAGCAAAAGATCTTGGCGTTAAATTCAGTATCGTAAGTTCCGACAATGAAGTTTCCAAAGAATCCGATAATGTGGCAACTTATGTGGCACAGCAGGTAGACGCACTGGTGATCTCACCGCTTTCCGTAGATGCATCAGTTGCAGCGGTTGAAAGTGCTAAGGATGCTTCCATTCCGATAGTAAACTGGAACACTACGGTAAATACAGATACGGAAGGGTTTGTAGGGGTTTCCAATTATGATCTGGGCGGAAAAACAGGAGAGTATGTAAAGGAATATGTAGAGAAAAATTTCCCGGATGGATGTAAGATGGCAATCATCGGAAACAGCAGTTATGAAGTTGGTGTTGAGCGATGTAAAGGTTTCAAGGATGCTATCAAAGATGCAGCAGGCCTGGAGGTAGTTGCAGAACAGGATGCAGAACTTCAGGAAGAAGGTCTTGATATTACAGAACAGATCTTAACCGCAAATCCGGATGTGCAGTTAATCTGGGCATGGAACCAGACTTCACTCCTGGGATGCGTGGCAGCGCTCCAGAACGCAGGAAATGCAGAAGTAGTTGTAATGGGAACAGACATGAGTGTTGATCTTGCAAAAGATATGCAAAGTGAAGCTGTGAAATTACAGGCAATCACAACACAGATGCCTTACGATATTGGATATAAAGCGGTTGAAAATGCAGTAAAAGCGGCAAAGGGTGAGACTATAGACAAAGAGACACTGGTGCCTTTGAAAACGTATACCAAAGACAATGCAGATGAAATCCAGACGTATATTGATGAACATAAGGATTTAGTAAAATAAGAATAGACCGTCATGAGCCTGTTTGAAAATTAATTTCATCAATCAGCAATGCCTGGCTTTGTGGAATGGATGTATCGCAAAGAGGAATCACACCTTGATGAAAGCAATTTTCAAACTCGCTTCAGAGATAACATGAGGAGCAGGTTAACAAGCAGAATAAAAGAAGGCGAAGGTGAAGGAAGTGTCTGACATTATATTAAAGGCAGAAGGCGTTACGAAAAAGTTCGGCGGAATCACCGCTTTAGAGAATGCCGGTCTGGAACTCAGAAAGGGAGAGGTGCATGCTCTGGTAGGTGCAAACGGGGCAGGGAAAAGCACATTGATTAAAATTATTACAGGCGCTTATTCAAAGGATGAAGGGAAAATTTATCTGGATGGCAGTGAAATCAATGTAAAATCCACATTTGAAGCGCGTGCATTAGGCATCAGTGCTGTTTATCAGGAATTTAGCTTGATAAATACCGTATCCGTGGCGGAAAATATTTACATGGGTAAATTAATAAAAAAGAAAATCGGTCCTGTGAATCAAATTGATTGGAAAAAAATAAATGATGAGGCTCAGAAAATTTTAGATTTATTAGAGTGTAATATCAAGCCGGATGCTGTAGTTGGGACATTGAGTGTGGCACAAAAGCAGATGGTTGAGATTGCGAAGGCACTCTCAAACGAGATAAAGGTGCTGATTATGGATGAACCCACAGCCTCCTTGTCGGATAATGATATTGAAAATATGTTTAAGGTTGTAAAAGGGCTGCGGGAAAAAGGCATCAGTATTATCTACGTCTCCCACAGACTGGAAGAACTGCCGGTTATCTGTGACAGGATATCGGTATACAGGGATGGAAAATATATTAAAACTTTAGATATAGAGGATGCTCCGAAAAATGTGATTATTGAAAACATGGTTGGCAAGAACATGACTGTTACGGAACAGGCTAATTGTGCAACCAAAGAAGTCTTGCTGGAAGTCAGGAATTTTTCTTCCGGAAAGAAATTCAGCAATGTAAACATGAAACTTCACAGAGGGGAGATTCTGGGCATTGCCGGACTTGCAGGGGCGGGGAGAACAGAGTTTGTCAGAGCATTATTCGGTGCAGACCCCAAGGATTCCGGTGAAATTTTCATGGAAGGTAAAGAAATACATATTAAATCTCCAGGAGACGCTAAAAAAGCCGGTATTGGATTTGTTACAGAAGACAGAAAAGAAGAAGGACTGATTCTGAACATGGATCTGCATACCAATGTAGGTATGACCATACTGGATAAATTAAAAAAGAGAATCGGGCTGGATTTACACAAAGAGGTAGACTTGATGAATGGATATATCAAATCCCTGAGTATCAAGTGCCGTGACGGAAATCAAAGAGCCATGGATTTGAGCGGTGGAAACCAGCAGAAGGTTGTTATTGCAAAATGGCTGGCTACCGAGCCTAAGATTCTGATTATGGACGAACCCACACGAGGAATAGACATTGGCAGCAAAAACCAGATTTATGCGCTGATCAATGAACTGGCGGAACAGGGAATCGGAATCATCATGATTTCCTCTGATCTCCCGGAGGTACTGCAGGTATCCAATCGCATTATGGTACTAGCGGCTGGGAAAGTTACAGGAGAGTTAGTAAATAAAGATTTGACACAAGAGGTTCTGCTTGATTATGCCACCAGCCAGAAAGCAGTCTAACGGAGAATTCAGGAGGATAGGAAGATGAATGCGAAAGCAAAAAGTTTTGATATAAAAGCATTTTTAATGAAATATATTATGTATTTTGTTTTGATATTGATGTGTATTATTATGGCGGTTGCCAGCGACAAGTTTTTAACCACGGCAAATTTAATGACAATAGTAAAACAGATATCCATACAGTCTATAGTAGCAATCGGTATGACCATGATTATTATAACCGGTAATATAGATTTAAGTGTTGGCTCCATCGTAGCATTTGCTTCCGTATGTGCAGCAATGATGATGAATGCCGGATTACCTATTCCCATTGCGATTATTCTTACCGTTTTGGTGGCAGGGGTATTAGGATTTATTTCCGGTGGGGTGACCGCAAAGCTAAAACTGCATTCATTCCTGGTAACACTGGCACTGATGCAGGCATTCAGAGGTCTTGCACAAACTATTACCGGAGGCTATCCGGTAGCCGGACTTCCGGATTCCTTTGGAAAAATTGCATCCGGTTCCATTGGTCCGGTTCCTTATCTGGTTATTTACATGATTATCTTTTATGCAGTGTTTATATACATTATGAAATATACTGCATTTGGAAGATCTATTTATGCCATTGGCGGAAACCAGGAGTCAGCAAGACTTTCCGGTATTAACGTTGAAAAAGTAAAAACAATGGTTTTCGTTATTTCATCCATGCTTTGCGGTGTTGCAGGCGTGCTGTTGACATCGAAAGTCCGTTCCGGAGATCCGACTTGTGCAAACGGTTGGGAAATGGATACCATCGCAGGAGCGATCATTGGCGGAACAAATATGATGGGCGGCGAAGGAAAGCTTGGAGGAACCATTATAGGTTTGCTATTTGTTGGTATCTTAAGCAATGGTATGGTATTATTAGGTGTAAATGCATATATGCAGAGTGTTATTAAAGGGCTTGTAATCTTTGGTGCAGTTATTATCAACAGCATCCAGAAAAGAAGCCAGGCATAATAAGGGCTGTCAGAAAGCAATCAAACACGCTCTAAAGCAGAATTACGATTTATGACGCAGAGAGTATAATTCAGGAGGAATGAAGGATGAACAGTTTAGAACGTTTTTATGCAACGGTAGACAGAAAGCCGGTAGACAGACCGGCGGCATGGCTTGGAATGCCGGATATTTTTGCACAGCCGGCATTATTCGAATATTATGGTGTAAAAGATATGCATGAATTAAAACTGGCGGTGGGAGATGACTTCTATGCAGTGGAGGTTCCTTATCAATCCCCTACGGCAAGTGCAATCTACGCAGCGTTTGACTGGTATATGGATGGAAATGTAGATTCCGAAGACCGTACCTTAACAGCAGACGGATGTTTTAAAGATGCAGAAGACCTGGAAGACCTGGATTTCTTTGAGTGGCCGGATCCGGCAAAATATATTGATGTGGAAGAGTGCAGACGCAGAGTAGAACTTGCACCGGAGGGAAAAGTAGTACTGGGCATGATGTGGTCAGCTCATTTTCAGGATGCATGTGCGTCCTTTGGAATGGAAACAGCACTTATGAATATGATTGCCAATCCGGAAGTTTACGAAGCGGTAAATGATAAAATCGTGGATTTTTACCTGAAAGCAAATGAAATTTTCTATGAAGCGACAAAGGGAAAACTAAATGCAGTACTGATCGGAAATGATATGGGAAGCCAGCGCGGACTGATGCTTTCACCGGCAATGGTCAAAGAATTTATCATACCCGGATGTAAAAAACTGGTAGAGCAGGCACATAGCTATGGATTAAAAGTCATTTACCATTCCTGCGGTTCTATCGCTGATGTAATTCCTGATTTAATTGAAGCAGGTGTAGATATTGTACATCCCATTCAGGCACTTGCAGCCGGAATGCAGCCGGAAAACCTGAAAGAAAAATTTGACGGAAAAGTCTCTTTCTGCGGTGGTGTAGATACTCAGGATCTGTTGGTAAACGGAACACCGGAAGAAGTACGCAGTAAAGTGAAAGAATTACGGACCATCTTTCCAACGGGTTTGATTATTTCCCCCAGCCACGAAGCAATCATGCCTGATGTGCCTCCGGCAAACATAAAAGCTTTGTTTGATGAAGCACAGAAAATATACGGGTAAAGTGTAATCTTGTTTAACCGTTATGGAAAGGGACAGCAAATATGAAAAGAATTGGTGAAATGATAAAAATAAAACCGGAGGGTCTGGAACAATACAAAGCATATCATGCAAATCCGCTTCCGGGAGTAAATGAAATTTTGAAGGCATGCAACATTCAGAACTATTCTATTTATCAAAGAGGGGACTACATGTTTGCATATTATGAATATGTGGGAGAAAACTTTGATGCTGATATGGAAAAAGTTGCAGCCGATCCGGCAACGCAAAAGTGGTGGGATCTGGTGAAGCCGTTGATGCAGCCTCTTGAGGATAGGAAAGAAGAGGAATTCTGGTCGGGAATGGAAGAAGTTTATCATTTGGAGTAATAGTACTACAGTGAACAGTTTCTTAAATTGAGGTTTTGCTGAGTAATGACGCTTTGTAGATGCAGGTAGTGTACGGAAAGAGAAGGGGACGGAGCCCATGCCAGTTCCCCACATTCTGGGTAAATACCAGCTCCAATACAATGGTAAAAAAGCTATGTCTTCTGCGGATAAAGAGTTTTTAAGGACTTAAAAAGCAGCTATCACATGATGATGCTGGGAATGAGTGTATACTTAAGTGATTTCTATGAAATAAAAAGTGAATATCGTATTATATCACATTAACGTTTAGCAGGGTGCAAATCAGCACCCTGCTAAAAAAATGGATAATTTTTGAATAACGACAAATAATAGCAAAAGAATATATATTACGTACATTATTTCATAATAAGCATTGGTACTAGAAAGAGGGATATTATTTGTTAATCATAAAAGGAAAAGTCCATACGATGGATGGGCAGACATATGAAAATGGTTACGTCCGTACAAAGGACAGTAAAATTGCGGAAGTTGGAAGTATGGAGGATTTATTTCCATTCTGCGGAGAGGATGAGATTATAGATGCAGGCGGCGGCTGGGTACTGCCCGGCATTATTGAATCGCATTGTCATATTGGAATAACGGAAGAAAAGCATGGGATGATTGGAGATGACAGCAACGAGATGACGGACCCCATCACCCCTACTCTTCGTGCGATTGATGCAATTGATCCATTAGATCCGGCATTTCATGAGGCAATTATGGCAGGAATTACGTCTGTTATGGCAGGACCGGGCAGCTCCAATGTAGTAGGTGGTCAATTTGCATTTATCAAGACACATGGGCGTTGTATCGATGATATGATAATCCGGGCACCAGCGGCAATGAAGATTGCGTTTGGTGAGAATCCCAAGACAAACTATGGGGACAAGGATGTATGTCCTGCTACCAGGATGGGGATTGCTTCTCTTTTGAGAGAAACTCTATTTAAGGCAAGGCAGTATTTTCTGAAAAAAGAGTCAGAAGAATTAGAGGAGGAAGATTTCCAAATGGAAGCCTGGGTGCCAGTTTTTCGAAAAGAAATTCCGTTAAAAGCACATGTGCACAGGGCGGATGATATCCTGACCGCAATTCGTATTGCAAAAGAATATGAATTGGATTTAACCCTGGATCATTGTACAGAAGGACATCTGATAACTGAAAAAATAGTTGAATCCGGATATCCCTGTATCGTAGGTCCCGATCTGACGTCCAAATCAAAAATAGAAATAGAAAATTTAAGCTTTAAAACAGATAAAATCCTGCAGGAGAGAGGCGTTCAGATTGCAATTACAACAGATCATCCGGTTTCTATGATCCGTTACCTCCCCTTATGTGCAGGGCTTTCGGTCAAGCAGGGACTGCCGATGGAAGAAGGACTAAAGGCGATTACGATTAACCCGGCAAGAATCTGTGGAGCAGGAGACCGGGTAGGCAGTCTGAAGCCGGGGAAGGATGCAGATATTGTTATTTTTTCGGGGAATCCGCTGGAAATATTTACGCAGACGCTGTACACGATTATTGATGGTAAGATTGTTTATAAAAACGGGGATATATAGAATGTTCTTCAGAAGAGAGAAGGGACTGCCGGTTAAATAGATTATTAACCGACAGCCTCTTTTTAGTTAATCCCATAACAGGTCTGAGCTTATGGAAATATTTATGTTTCATTATAAAAAGTATAACAATTCTTTCCATTTCGTTTGGAACGATACAGTGCTTTATCCGCCGTTGTGAATAACTCTGAATATTTGCACCCGTCTTGTGGATAAAGTGATATTCCAATGCTGATAGAAATTGGAAAGGTGTTTTTAGCGGAAAAGGAAAAATTCTGCAGGGCATTTTGAAGCAATTCCGCCTTTTCATAGATTAAGGAGGCAGAATGCACATTTTTTAAGAATACTACAAACTCATCGCCTCCTGCACGTCCTATAATATCTTCCGTCCGGAAATTTGTTCTGAGGCATGAACTGATCATTTGAAGAACAGTATCTCCTACGGTATGTCCGAAAGTATCATTGACAGTTTTAAAATTGTCGATATCTATAATAAACAAAGCATGATATGAGCCCTTTCCGTCTGAGGCCAGATAATCCTGTATTAATTTTTCTGTGGTAAGTTTATTGTAGATGCCCGTCAGCAAATCTTTTTGCGCCATATTTTCCAACAGTGCATTTTCCTTTTTATAATCATCTACGTCAGATATGGTTGCAATGGTTCGAATGGGATGGTGGTTCTGGTCGTAAATAACGTTAGCTTTGATCCTGCACCAGATATATTCACCTGAATTTATCTTTATCCGGATTTCCAGTTCAGCATGAGCCTGTCCGCTTGCCAGTATTTCTCTAAAATCCTGAAATGGTTTTTTATCGTCTTCATATACAATATCCGTTGTACATATGGTATTCCAGAAATTGTGGATTGGAAGGTCGTATTTGAATTTTTTCTCAAATGCCGGTGAGTGATACATGGAACTGTTCACCATATCCCATTCAAAAATAATATCCTGTGCCTGTTCTACGATGATACGATATCGCTCTTCGTTCATTAAAAGCATATTTTCCGTTTTTTTTGAAAGAGTCTGATCTATAAAAACAGCCTGCACGATAGCATAACCGTCTTCTATTTCAACTGCAGAGCCATGGACATCAATCCAGGCAATGCCTCCATCTTTTTTTCGAATCCGGTATTGAACAGAAATGGGGGAGCCCTCATTCATTTGCTTTTTAATGGAGAATGTAAGATCCGGGATATCTTCCTCCAGAATCAGGCGGATTCCTTTTCCTTCAATCGGTGCAGAGTGGTATTCGTTTCTGGTATAACCGGTCAATTTATAAAATCCTTCGGAAGCAAGCAGAATACGAAAATCATCATCTACAGCGACTTTTGCCACACCTCCGGGGATAGCATTAATTAAGGCGTCCCGTTCCAGGGTTTCTTTTTGCAATGCAGTAGAAGCTTCCTGTAATTCTTTGGCAATCATAATAGGATCTTTTATATCGGTACCGGGAAGATCAGCCATGTCAGGAAGAAAAGATACCGAAATATTATCCTGTATGGTGCCGTCCTTGTAAGTGGTGCTAATTTCTTTGAAAATGACGGATACCTGTTCAAAACAATTAATCAGCTGAGCAGAAAAGATGCCGCATTCACCGTGTAATATCATTTGAACAGCTTCCTCATGGGAAAAAGCAGGCTTGTATACGCGGTCACTGGTCAGTGCATCGTATACATCTGCTATGGATACAATCTGGGCGCAGACTGGGATTTCATCACCTTTGAGTCCATCGGGGTAGCCTTTTCCGTCCCAGCGTTCATGGTGGTAGCGGCAGATATCATAGCAGTAATGCAAATAAACTTTATCATCCATTCGCTGAAAGGTCTGAAGAATTTCACAGCCTTTCGTAGTGTGGGTTTTCATGATTTCAAATTCTTCCGGAGTCAGCCTGCCCGGCTTTAAAAGAATAGAATCAGGAATAGCAATTTTACCGATGTCATGCATGGCGGAAGCGCTGGCTATGGTATCAATCAGCCTGGGAGTCAGCATATATTCCGGGAACATACGCTGTACACAGGCAGCCAGAGTTTTGGTTAACACCCGGATACGCCGGATATGATGGCCGGATTCCATGCTGCGGTATTCAATTACAGTACTCAGGGCATCGATTATAAAATCATTGGTTTCCGTTAGTTTTTTTGTCTGATGCTCCACAAGATCTTCCAGATGATTTTTGTGCCGGTATAGTTCAATACTGTTTTCAACGCGCTTTTTAACAATATGTGCATTAAACGGTTTTAATATTATATCAGAAGCACCAAGGTTCAGTGCCTTTATTTCATTTTCCTGGTAAGTATCAGCAGTGATCAGGATAACCGGGATTTTCTTCATAATTCCTTCAGACTGCAGATGTTCCATTACCTGAAATCCATCCATGACAGGCATGATGATGTCAAGCAGAATGATAGCAATACTGTCCTGATGCTGATGGAGCAGATTCAGCGCAGTCAGTCCGTTTTCTGCCTCCATTACGTCATAATCTTTGTGGAAGAGCTCACACAAAATGGCGCGGTTTATTTCCATATCATCAACTATTAGTATTTTATTTCTTTTCATGACTTTTACCTGCCTTGTATATAGAATGCTTAATTGTAAAATTTTAACAAAAATGTTATTTCTTATTTTATCATAAAAGAACATATTAAAAAAGTATATTCAGAAGAAAGATGGCGAAATATCTCAATTTTCCCCTTATCTGGTGTATGTAGATTATGGGCAAATCTGCAGATATGCATATGCGCACAGGCAGATGGAACGGGCAGCCTATCATTCGAATGTGGAGCATACAATACCACAGCCGGTTAGATCGATTCATGATATTAGCTTGGAAGATATAAATAAATTTCTCAAGTCCAGAATTTGCTAGAAAGAATAGATGAAATCTCTGGACATTTTAAAAAAAATATATTATATTAAATATATCGATAATAGTTATTGATATTAATAAGTTAATAAAGGAGATATTCTCATGAAAAAAGATAAAGTAGTATGTAATTGTTATAACGTAACCGTAGGGGAGATGGAGGAAGCAGTTGCGAAAAACGCAACGAGTTTTGAAGAAATTCAGGATGAAACGAATGTTTCCCTATGCTGCGGCGCATGTGAAGATTATGCCAGAAATGTTGCGGATGAATTATTAGAGCAATCCAATTAAAAACTAGATAACCGGGTGGGCAGGTAACTGCAGCACCCGGTTTTTTTGTGGTAGTTATTAAAAAACTATAAACATAGGAAATTTTGTTGAAGCAAATGCTAATTCATGCTATCATTTGACCAAATTTAAGTAACTAAGAGGGATAGGAAAAGGAGGGCGCATGGAACTTCAGTTAGAGCAGATCAGGAAATCGTTTGGAGAAAAAGAGGTTCTGAAAGGATGTACTTTTCGGTTTGAAAAAGGGAAAATTTATGGATTGCTTGGAAGAAATGGAGCGGGAAAAACAACGTTGTTTAACTGTTTGAGCGATGAAATTTCACCGGATAGCGGCACAGCAAATATATACAGGGAGGACGGACAGCTGGAATCATTAGCCGAAGATCATATCGGTTATGTATTTTCCACACCGGTTTTGCCGGATTTTCTCACCGGATATGAATTTCTGAAATTTTATATTGAGATTAACCAGGACAGAGCAGATCCCGAAATGACGATTGATACATATTTTGATATGGTGAAAATAGATCCGGAAGACAGAAACAGGCTGATTAAAGGATATTCTCATGGGATGAAGAATAAATTACAAATGCTGTGTTTTATTATCGCAAGGCCGCCTGTAATTCTTCTGGATGAGCCGCTGACCTCTTTTGATGTAGTGGTGGCACTTGAGATTAAGAAATTGCTGCGTGAGATTAAGAAGGATCACATCATTATTTTTTCTACTCATATACTGCAGCTGGCAACTGATCTTTGCGATGAACTTGTAGTCCTGAGCGAAGGAAAATTGCAGCAGCTGGATCATGAGATGCTGAAAAGTAAAGATTTTGAAACCCGGATCATAGAGTTATTAAAGGATGAGGAGGATCATGATTAAGACATTCAAGACCATTTTTCATTTGAAAACGGTGATGCAGGTAAATGTTTTTCTATATTATTTGAAGCGGCTCTGGGTAATCGGAAAGATGATTCCAGACAATGCCTATGGTATGGATTCTGCTAAAAAAGTGCTGACAGTAATCATTGCAGTCCTGATGCAGGTTGTGGAATTTGTTGGTAAGGGTCTTTATTTAGCGGTAATGATTGGATTACCATTCCT
This sequence comes from Robinsoniella sp. RHS, assembly GCF_001029355.1. Classification (NCBI taxonomy): domain Bacteria; kingdom Bacillati; phylum Bacillota; class Clostridia; order Lachnospirales; family Lachnospiraceae; genus Robinsoniella; species Robinsoniella sp. RHS. The sequence continues at coordinate 9,124 of NZ_JNGB01000148.1, read as the reverse complement.
TTTTATGGGGAAGAATCAGATATTGACTCCGGCAGAGCGGTTCCTGTGGATGGTGCATATTTTGTTCTTTACAAATTGTATTCTGGGATCGTTACAGGACAGCCAGGTTTTTTCGGTTACAAGACAGAAAATCACTTGTATAAAATACATGCAGATGGATGCAGGAAGGTATGTGCAGGCTACATTACTTTCAAAATATGTTCCCTTTTTCGTGTATTACCTTCCATTTTTGATTTTAGCAGCCCGCATGGCAGGTGGCAGTATACTTCAGGGGGTGGGGCTGTGGCTGCTGCTTGTATCTTTCCGCATGATGGGGGAAGCTTTACAGGTATATCTCTACGATAAAAAAGGTTTTGTACTATCCAGAAATATGGGATTTGCCTGGGGCGTTATTATTTTATCCCTGACGGCAGCGTACCTTCCGTTTTTCCTGAACATGCCTCATACAGTGGCTCCGGTTATCATCCATCCGGTCAGCGTGCTGATCGCTGTTATCCTTGGCGCAGTCAGTTTTTATTATATTATGTGGGGGTATAAAGCCTACGCAGAGAAGCTGAAACGATCGATAGAACTGAAGTATTTGTTTTCGAATGCCATGAAACAGGCAAAGCAGTCTTCATTTGCCGAAGTAGAAATGAAAGAAAAAGATCTGAAAACCAGCCGGGAAGAGGTAGCTAAATTCCAGAGGCTTAAAGGATATGCATATATGAATGCAATTTTCTTTGCAAGACATCGCAGGCAGTTAGTGAAACCAATATATTTCAGGCTTGCTATAACAGCCATTATACTTGTCGGGGGAATCTTCCTATATATAAGTGATAAAAACACTGCTGTCAAATTAAGTGAGAATCTGGGTGTTTTACTTCCCAGCTTTGTTTTTATCATGTATTGTATGTCAGTTGGGGATAAATCCTGCAGAGCAATGTTTTATAATTGTGATATCAGTCTGCTCCGTTATGGATATTACCGGAAGCCGGGAACGATTCTACAGAATTTTAAGATACGTCTGATTCGGATATCGCTGTATAATCTCATTGTAGGCGTGGCATTAAGTGCAGTGGCAGTTATTTTTTGTATTTTGTGTGGAACAAGTATATTTTCGCTAGATCTGCTGGCCTTTTCCGTATCGATCATGCTTCTGGCAGTTTTATTTACAGTACATCATTTATTCCTGTACTATGTATTTCAGCCTTATTCTACGGGGCTGGATATTAAAAATCCATTTTTTACGGTAATTAACAATGTAATGTATTTTATATGTTTTATGTGCCTTAAAATAGAGGCGGGCGGAACAGGTTTCACAATGGCAGTATTGGCATTTACCATATGCTATATAGCTGTGGCTCTTGTTTTGGTTTACCGGCTGGCTCCCAGGTATTTTCGGATAAAATAAGCAGCTGAGGAAGGATCTATAATCTATGGATATAGAAAAAAGAAAAAGATTTATTGTTAATTTTATATATTGTTTCATCATCGGGGCAATTGTAGTTGTTGCGCTTAAGTATGGTTTGTCTTATATAGCCCCCTTTCTAATGGCATTCGTATTTGCATTTATACTTAAAAAACCAATAAATTTCCTTAACCGGAAGTGCAGGGTTAATAAAACATTAGCGGCAATTCTGCTTGTTATATTGTTTTATGCAGTAATTGGTGTTCTGTTTACGCTTCTGGGAGTACGGCTGTTTACATCGATCCAGCAGTTATTTTTTTACATTCCGCAGATTTATGCCAGGGACATTGAACCTTCTTTAATGGATCTGATTGATTCCCTGGAGAAATCCCTTTCCAGGCTGGATCCAACCATGATTTCCACACTGGAAGAAGTTACCGGGAATCTGGTGAAGTCACTTGGAGAGAGTATTTCAAGTCTGTCTATGAAAGTAATCGGAGCAATTTCCAACTATGCATCGACGCTTCCGGGTTTTTTAATACGTGTACTATTTACTGTAATTTCCACCTTCTTTCTGACCATTGACTATGATAAGGTTATGGGATTTCTGTTAAGACAATTAAAAGAGAAACCAAGAAAACTGGCATTAGAGGTAAAGGATTATGTTATAAATACCCTGTTTAAATGCATTCGTTCTTATGCGCTGATTATGTGTATTACTTTTATTGAACTTTCCATTGGACTTACAATACTGCGGATAGACAATGCGATTCTCATTGCGTTTTTAATATCGATCTTTGATATTCTTCCGGTACTGGGGACCGGCGGAATTATGATTCCCTGGACAGTACTGACGGCAATACAGGGAGATTACACAATGGCGATTGGGCTGCTGTGCGTGTATCTGGTAGTTACAGTAATCCGTAACATTCTGGAACCGAAGATTGTAGGAAGCCAGGTAGGGCTCCATCCACTGGTGACTTTGATGTCTATGTTTGTCGGGGCACAGATCTTAGGAGTATTTGGGTTATTTGGATTGCCAATAACGCTTTCCCTCTTAAAGAATCTGAATGATAAAGGAACGATTCATATTTTTAAATAACGATATCTAAAGAGCACAGTTTCTAAGCGGGTACTGTACTGGGAAATGCATCAGGCTTTCACAGTGAATGCCCGCCGCTCCAGAGCGTGTTTTAACAATAGAGCTGTCGGGCATATGTATATATTCACGTTTTTCGAATAAATTATAAGTAAAAAGAAAGATGTGTAGGAGTAAGCTATGTCAAAGATAATGTTAACGACAGCCCTGAAAGGTCTCTGTGTAGGAGGCACCATGCTTGTACCGGGAGTGAGCGGTGGTTCTATGGCCATGATCCTGGGGATTTATGATAAATTAATTGAATCTGTCAGTTCATTTTTTAAAGATATAAAAAACAGTCTGATTTTTCTTGTAACCTTTTCTCTTGGTGCGGGAGTGGGAATGATCCTGCTTGCCAAGCCATTACTTCATCTGATCGAATCTTATCCCATGCTGTTATTGTATTTTTTTATCGGAGTAGTTGCAGGCGGTGTGCCTATGATATACCAAAAAGCAGAGGTACGCAGTATATCCTGGAAGGTATTTTTATATCCCGCAGCTGGTCTGGCTGCAGTGCTGTTGTTTGAACTTCTTCCAGCTGATTTCTTTCAAATGGGAACCGGAGAGGGGATACCGGGGTTTCTGCTGCTGGCAGCAGCGGGTATTGTGGCAGCGGTGGCATTAGTCCTCCCTGGAATCAGCGTATCCTATCTGCTTCTGCTGATGGGAATCTATGATAAAACAATGATGGCTATTGGAGATTTTAATCTTGCTTTTTTAATTCCTCTTGGAAGCGGTATTATTCTGGGAATTATACTTACTACGAAATTGCTGGAAAATGCCATGAAAAACCATACTCAGGCAACTTATCTGATTATTCTGGGCTTCGTGGCAGGATCTGTGGCAGAAGTATTTCCGGGAGTGCCCCAGGGAATAGAATTTATTTTTTGTATTGCGGCATTTATTGCCGGATTTGGTATGATACAGCTTTTGTACAGTATAGAGCGGTCCTGAAGGTTCCCGTAGAAATGTATTATAAAATCATATACTTTTCATCAGATATCGTTATTTTACTATTATGGTAAATTACGTTATAGTAACAATGATGAAAAGGAGGATATTTTACAAATGGGGAAAAAGAAAATTTTGTTAAAATTGTTTTTGTCTATGCTTTATCTGAGTGCATTTACATTTGGAGGGGGATATGTAATTGTCACATTAATGAAAAAGAAATTTGTGGACGGTTATCATTGGATTAATGAGCAGGAGATGCTGGATTTAACTGCAATAGCCCAGTCGGCGCCGGGAGCAATTGCAGTAAATGGAGCTATTATTGTAGGATACCGGGTAGCGGGAGCAGCGGGAGCAGCCGTATCGATCATTGGTACTGTGCTCCCGCCCTTTGCGATATTATCTGTGATTTCCATATTCTATGAAGCCTTTCGGGATAATTTAATTGTGAACCTGGTTCTGACCGGAATGCAGGCAGGTGTTGCTGCGGTAATTGCTGATGTGGTAATTGAAATGGGTGGAAACCTTGTAAAAGAAAAAAATGTACTCTCTATATTCATCATGGTAGCTGCCTTTGCCGCATCCTATCTGTTAAATATCAATGTGATTCTGATTATTCTGATCTGTGGAGTAATTGGTGTAATCAGAGCGGTGTATAACATAAAGAAGGGAGCGGTCAAATGATCTACTTACAGCTATTTCTAAGCTTTGTGCAAATTGGAATGTTCAGTATAGGGGGCGGTTATGCGGCAATGCCCTTAATTCAAAATCAGGTTGTAGATATTCACAATTGGCTTACGGTAAAAGAATTTACAGATTTAATTACCATATCCCAGATGACGCCCGGACCGATTGCAATCAATTCTGCGACTTTCGTGGGCTTGCAGATTGGAGGTATCCAGGGGGCAGTGGTAGCTACAATCGGTTGTATTCTGCCATCTTGTATTATTGTATCCCTCTTGGCATATGTTTATTTTAAATATCGTGAAATGGCAGTTCTTCAGGGCATTTTAGGGAGTTTAAGACCGGCTGTTGTTGCCATGATTGCATCGGCAGGGTTTGCTATACTGGTTTTGTCTTTCTGGGGAGATGCCGGTTTCTCTGTTCATTTCTCCGATCTAAAAGTACAGGCGGTAGTGATTTTCACCGCTGCAGTAATCCTTTTGCGGAAGTTTAAGATGAATCCCGTCAGTGTAATGCTTTTGGCTGGGGCTGCGCAGGTTGTGATGTATTATATATGGGGCTAGGTGAGCAAGAGGATGGTTCCGTTCACATGCTTTATCTGCAAAAGGTCATCCTCAGCACCCCCAATTTTATAAAATCAGGATTTCTATTTTCAACCAGATATGCTATACTATACAAAATACAGATAATACGACTATATTAGAGATAGGAGAGCCTGGAATGAACAGCGATTATAGAATTGAGACTAAATGCATCCAGTCTGGATGGAAACCAAAAAAAGGGGAGCCGAGGGTGCTTCCTATTGTTCAGAGTACTACTTTTAAGTATGATTCAACAGAAGAAATGGGCAGATTATTTGCACTGGAAGAAGAGGGATATTTTTATACCAGATTACAAAATCCTACCAATGATACCGTGGCTTCTAAGATTTGTGATCTGGAAGGCGGCGCAGCCGCTATGCTGACATCTTCCGGACAAGCAGCAAATTTTTATGCAGTTTTTAATGTTTGTGAAGCGGGAGATCATATTGTTGCATCCTCCACAATTTACGGCGGAACTTATAATCTCTTTGGCGTAACAATGAAAAAGCTGGGGATTGAGTGCACCTTTGTAGATCCGGATTCCTCTTATGAAGAACTTTGTAAGGCATTTCAGCCGAATACAAAAGTTGTATTTGCTGAAACGATTGCTAATCCTGCACTTGTTGTACTGGATATTGAGAAATTTGCAAAACTTGCACACGAACATCAGGTTCCTTTGATTGTAGATAATACATTTGCTACACCGGTTAACTGCCGTCCTTTTGAATGGGGAGCAGATATCATTACCCATTCTACAACAAAGTATATGGATGGACATGCAATGCAGGTAGGCGGAGCCATTGTTGACAGCGGTAATTTTGACTGGAATGCATATGGCGACAAATATCATGGTCTCACAACACCGGATGAATCTTATCACGGCGTGATCTATGCACAGAAATTTGGAAAAGGTGCATACATAATGAAGGCAACATCACAGGTAATGCGGGATCTGGGATCCATTCCGGCACCAATGAACAGTTTCCTGTTAAACGTTGGTTTAGAGACCCTGCCTCTTCGTGTGGAGAGACATTGTTATAATGCACAGAAAGTTGCAGAGTATCTGAATGCCCATGAGAAAGTATCTCATGTAAATTATGCAGGACTACCCGGCGACAAGTATTATGATGTTGCAAAAAAATATATGCCAAATGGAACCTGTGGCGTTATCTCTTTTGAACTGGAAGGCGGCAGAGAGGCAGCGGTAAGATTTATGGATGGTTTAAAGCTGGCTGCAATCGTAACCCACGTGGCAGATGCCAGAACCAGTGTTCTTCATCCTGCAAGTCATACCCACAGACAGATGAATGACCAGCAGTTAAAAGATGCCGGTGTATCACCGGGAATGATCCGTTTCTCAGTGGGCATCGAGAATGTCCAGGACATCATTGCTGATTTGGAACAGGCACTTGCACTGGCTTAGAGCGTGTAAGAAAAACGCTGTCTGACAGGCTCTGGTACGGCAATAAATTGGAAAAGACCCTGTATGGAGCAACAGGGTCTTTTCCATATAGGAAAGGAGGAATTTGGATGAAATTTATCCATATCGCAGATGTGCATCTGGGTGCTGTTCCGGATGTGGGATATCCATGGAGTGAAGAACGTAAGACTGAGATCTGGGACAGCTTCCGTAATATTATCAGAATAGCAAAAGCAGAGCAGGCGGACCTGCTTCTGATTGCAGGAGACCTTTTTCACAGACAGCCTTTATTAAAAGAATTAAAGGAGGTTAACTATCTTTTCTCCACCCTTACCGAGACAAGAGTTGTATTTATTATTGGAAATCATGACTATTTGAAGCCTGATTCGTTTTACCATGGTTTTAAGTGGAATGAAAACGTCATTTGTCTGGAAAACCAGGATTGTCAGAGGATTCATTTTCCAGATCTGAATACCACTGTCTATGGCCTGAGTTATCATACCAGAGAAATTACAAATGCTTTATATGATGAACTGGTACCGGAGGATGACGGAGTGTGTACGATTCTGCTGGCACATGGCGGGGATGAAAAGCATATCCCAATTAATAAAAGGCAGTTGTGCCAGGCCGGATTTGATTACGTAGCCCTGGGACATATACATAAGCCGCAGATACTGGAAGCAAATAGAATGGCATACTCAGGAGCTTTGGAACCTCTGGATAAAAATGATACGGGGCCCCACGGGTATATGATCGGCGAATACAGGAAACGTACACTTACAGCCAGATTTATACCAAGTGCGGTCAGGGAATATATTCATTTTAAGGTAGAGACAGATGAAACGCAGACGGATTATTCCCTGCAGGAAAAAATTCATGCATATATGAAAAAATTGGGCGGGCACAATATTTATAAAATAATCATTACCGGATATCGGGATCCGGACATTCAGTATGAGCTGAAAAGTTATGAAAAACTGGGAAATATAGTGGAAGTCGCCGATATGTCAAAACCGGCATACGACTTTGCGAAATTAGGGAAGAAATACGCTGATAGTGTAGTAGGACGATATATTCAGCGCCTGAATACAGATTCTATGGATGAAGTACAAAGCAAGGCTCTTTACTATGGAATACAGGCGATGTTAGAGACAACGAGGTGAGATGATGCGGATTCTGGAATTGCAGATCAGAAATTTTGGAAAGTTCAGGGATCAGATAATTACTTTCCATGAGGGGATTAATATCATCTACGGGGAAAATGAAATGGGAAAAAGCACGATCCATGCATTTATCAGGGGAATGCTGTTTGGCATTGATAAAATGCGTGGGAGAGCTGCCAGGAATGATGAATACACCATACGCCAGCCGTGGGATAATCCGGGGTATTTTGCCGGTGCAATGCGGTTTGAAAGCGGTGGAAAGATCTTCCGTATAGAAAGAAATTTTAATAAATTAGAAAAAAAGGCTCTGCTGATCTGTGAGTCCGACGGGGAAGAGCTGGATATTATACATGGAGACCTTCAAATGCTGATGGAAGGGCTGAATGAAACTGCATTTCGAAATACCATATTTATTCGTCAGAATTCCAGTAAAACGGATGAGGGGCTGGCGGCAGAGCTTCGAAATTATATGGCAAATTTTGAAAGCGCAGGAGATGATGAAATTAATGTTGTCAAAGCAATTGAAACATTAAAAGATAAGCAGCGGGAATGCGCAGTAAAAAAGAAGCAGCAGGATGAAGTTCGCAGTGAACGTCTGGAACAGGTGCAGATTAAACTGGATTATGTAGAACAGGAGATCCGTGGGCTGCAAAAACAGCAGGAAGACGGTACTATAAAACTTCAGGAATTACGAAGCATGGAGGCAAGAGAAGGGCTCGCGGAACAGGAAAAAAGAGCCCGCATGGAGGCCAGAAACAGGGAAGAAATCAAAATGCTGAAAATCCGGCAGATCTGCTTGTTCACTGCGGCAGGTATTGCAGTGCTGATGGGGATTCTGCTTAAACCGTTATGGCTGAAAATGGCATTGGGAATCGCCGCTGTATTGTTATTTGCTTATTGCTGGTATACAAATCGTTATACCAGAAACAGGGAGCAGGAAAGCCGCCAGTCCGGCAGCGGAGCGTCCAAAGCCTCTCAGAAAATGGTTTGGAATCTGGAAAGGATACAGGAAGAATTGCATGAAAAGCGGGTCTTGCTTGAAAATCTCAAAGAAAACCAGGCGGACATTCTGGCAGAGAAAGCAGACAGCAATCGGATCCAAAACGATATAGAGGCTCTGGAGATTGCCATATCAACCATACAGGACATTTCCAGAGAGATATATAAGGAATCGGCAAGAAAGCTGAACCATACGGCTTCAGATATCTTAAAAGAGGTAACCGGAGGAAATTACACCAGCATCTATCTGGATGCTAATATGCAGGTACGAATTAATACGCCTCAAAAACTATTGTATCTGGAACAGGTCAGCAGGGGAACGATGGATCAGATTTACTTTGCTCTTAGAATGGCTGCAGCTCAGCTTTTTCTAAGCGGCGAGAAAATGCCGCTGATATTTGATGATGCATTTGTAATGTACGATGAACAGCGGCTGAAAAGAACCCTTAAATGGCTTTATAAGAGTGATAGCCAGGTATTGTTATTTACCTGCCATAAAAGAGAGGGAGCAATTCTGGAAGAGATAAGAAGAGAAGAATGCTTTGTTCAAAAATAAATTTGGGTTTCGCTGAGGAAGGGGACGCTTTGTAGATGGAGATAGTGCAACGGAAAGATGGGAGTGGGAAACTTGTATGGACTCCGTCAGCTGGCCGCAGAACTGGTATTTTCTAACCTTTCCGAAGCGCTTTTTGGCGGCACGCGGGCATTCACCGAGAAATCCTGATGCATTTCTCGGTTCAGTACCCGCTTAGTATCCGATGGGAGCCAGTCGAATACTATCCGCCAAAAAACACTCCG
>NZ_JNGB01000147.1:0-3873 GCF_001029355.1 Robinsoniella sp. RHS | reverse complement strand
TTAACACCCGTTACTATACACCCCGGGTGCATGCCGGAGCTTTTGCACTACCAGCTTATGTAGAGGAGTTATTAAGAGATGTTGAATAAAAATATAGAAACTTTTATCGGTTGTGACGCAGAGTATTCGGATGCAAAGATTGTTCTGTTTGGGGCTCCGTTTGACTCTACCACTTCTTTCCGTCCGGGTACCCGTTTCGGAAGCAAGGCGATCAGATCCGAATCCTTTGGTCTGGAAACCTATAGCCCTTATCAGGATAAAGACCTGAGTGACATGCAGATTTTTGACAGCGGTGATCTTGAACTTTGCTTCGGAGATACTGCACTTGCCCTGCAGGATATACAGGACCGTGCAGCAACAATCCTGCAGGACGGGAAACTGCCTCTGCTCATCGGCGGGGAACATCTGGTTACTTTAGGCGCTGTCCGGGCAGTTTTTGACAAGTACCCCGATCTGCATATTATTCATTTTGATGCTCATGCTGATCTCAGGGAAGATTATCTGGGTGCACAGCTTTCCCATGCCTGTGTTCTTCGCAGATGCTGGGAACTGGTTGGAGATGGGAAGATCTATCAATTCGGCATCCGTTCCGGTGACCGGGAAGAATTTAGCTGGGGCAGCCAGGGCCACGTGAACACCCGCAAGTTTAACTTTGACGGTCTTTCAGAAACCGTGGAGTCTCTGAAAGGAAAACCGGTTTACTTTACCATTGACCTGGATGTACTGGATCCAGGCATCTTTCCAGGAACCGGAACCCCGGAAGCCGGAGGTGTAACCTTTATGCAATTACTGAACGCCATTATAACCGTCTGCTCCGGTGCAAACATTGTGGGATGCGATGTGAATGAGCTCTGCCCTTCATATGACCAGAGCGGCATCTCTACTGCAACTGCCTGCAAAGTAGTCCGGGAACTGCTGTTGTCACTTGAACAGGCAGGTTAACGGTCAGCGCAGTACATGCGCAGACCTGCTAAATAGTTACTATATTACCATTTAAATTAGGAGGATTACAAATATGGGAAAAACACTCATTATCGGATGCGGCGGTGTTGCAAGCGTTGCCATCCACAAATGCTGCCAAAACAGCAGCGTATTTGAAGAAATCTGCATTGCCAGCCGTACAATATCAAAATGCGATGCACTGAAAGAAAAATTATCCGCTGAAACAAAAACAAAGATTACAACAGCAAGTGTTGATGCTAATAATGTAGAAGAACTGATTACATTGATTGAAAAAGTTCAGCCGGATGTGGTACTGAATCTGGCATTGCCATACCAGGATCTTACTATTATGGATGCCTGCCTGGCTACCAGGACAAACTATGTTGACACCGCCAATTATGAACCGGAAGATACCGCCAAGTTTGAATATAAATGGCAGTGGGCATACCGGGAGAAATTTGAAAAAGCAGGTATCACCGCACTTCTGGGCAGCGGCTTTGATCCGGGTGTAACCGGCGTATTCTCCGCTTATGCACTGAAACATTACTTTGATGAAATTAACTACATCGATATTCTTGACTGCAATGCCGGAGACCACGGCTATCCCTTTGCCACCAACTTCAACCCGGAAATTAATATTCGCGAAGTTTCCGCAAATGGTTCCTATTGGGAAGACGGCCACTGGATTGAGACAAAACCAATGGAAATCAAGCGTGTCTACAATTTCCCGGAAATAGGTGAAAAAGACATGTACCTGCTTCATCATGAGGAAATTGAATCACTGGCACTGAATATGCCCGGAATCAAGAGAATCCGCTTCTTTATGACCTTTGGACAGAGTTATCTGACCCATTTAAAGTGTCTTGAGAATGTTGGCATGACTTCCATAGAACCAATTATGTATGAAGGAAAAGAAATTGTCCCTCTGCAGTTTTTAAAGGCGGTTCTTCCTGATCCCTCTTCTCTTGGTCCCCGTACAAAAGGAAAAACGAACATCGGTAATATTTTTATTGGAAAAAAAGACGGTGTGGAGAAGAAGATCTACATTTACAATACCTGTGACCATGAAAAATGTTATGAGGAAGTAGGTTCCCAGGCAGTCGCTTACACAACCGGAGTGCCTGCCATGATCGGCGCCATGATGCTGATGACCGGAACCTGGAAGAAAGCCGGTGTCTATAATATTGAAGAATTTGACCCTGATCCATACATGGATGCCCTGAATAAATGGGGACTGCCATGGAAGATTTCAGAGAACCCGGAACTGGTAGATTAGTATACAGGAGGATTTATGAAGTTCGAACATTTACCAACGCCCTGCTATGTGGTGGATCAAAAGCAATTGCGCCGTAACCTGGAAATTCTGAAAAGTGTGACCAGTCATACCGGCTGCAAAATTCTCCTGGCGCAAAAAGCATTTTCCATGTATGCGGTATATCCTATGATCGGCGAATACCTAAACGGTACTACCGCCAGCGGGCTCTATGAAGCAAAGCTGGGAGCCGAAGAGATGGTAAAAGAGAATCATATTTTCTCCCCGGCTTACCGGGAAGACGAATTTGATGAAATCGCTTCTCTTTGCGGCCATATCGTGTTTAATTCCTTTTCACAGCTGGAACGGTTTGGGGCAAGGGCACGAGAAAAAGGCTGCAGTATCGGTTTACGTATAAATCCGGAATTTTCTACCCAGGAAGGGCACGAGATCTATGATCCCTGTGCTCCCGGCTCCCGGCTTGGAATTACGCCCGCTAATTTTCGTCCTGAGCTCCTGGATGGAGTGGAAGGACTTCATTTCCACACTTTATGCGAACAGGATTCAGACGCTTTACTGGATACCGTGAAAGCCGTAGAAGAAAAATTTGGTCCCTGGCTCTCTCAGATGAAGTGGTTGAATTTTGGAGGCGGGCACCACATTACCAGACCCGGTTATGACATTGCTGCTTTAGAATCCTGTATCAGACGCATTCAGGAAACGTATCAGGTTCAGGTCTATCTGGAGCCCGGAGAAGCAGTGGCTTTAAATGCCGGTTATCTGGTAACTACTGTTTTGGAAACCCTGCAGAATGAAATTCAGATTGCAATCTTAGACACCTCCGCAGCCTGCCATATGCCGGACGTACTTGAAATGCCTTATCGTCCCCCACTGCTTCATTCGGAAGAACCTGGTAAGAAACCCTGTACCTTCCGTCTGGCTGGTCCAACCTGCCTGGCTGGGGATGTCATTGGGGATTATTCCTTTGATGCTCCCCTAAAGCCGGGGGATCGCCTGGTATTCGCAGATATGGCTATCTATTCCATGGTCAAAAACAATACCTTCAATGGAATGGCTCTGCCTGCTATAGCACTTCAGGAGGAAAACGGAGACTGCCGGATCATCCATGAATTTGGTTATGAAGATTTTAAAAACCGATTATCCTGACCTCTGCTTAGACTAGAGCGAACGTTTTATAGGGTTCTATTAAATGACTTATATTTGAGTTTAGCTGAGGAAGGGGACGCTTTGTAGATGTAGATAGTGCAACGGAAAGATGGGAGTGGGAAACTTGTATGGACTCCGTCAGCTGGCCGCAGAACTGGTATTTTCTAACCTTTCCGAAGCGCTTTTTGGCGGCACGCGGGTATTCACCGAGAAATCCTGATGCATTTCTCGGTTCAGTACCCGCTTAGTATCCGATGGGAGCCAGTCGAATACTATCCGCCAAAAGACACTTCGAAAAGCTAAGTAAATACTCAGCTCTGCTCTACGCTTCCTCCGTCCATACAAGTTTCCCACTCCCATCTTTCCGAGATTCATGTTACCGCCACAAAGCTGAATTTCTCAGCATGGTTGGACCCCTGGGCTGTGGCAGGCTGTTCTTTATTGGATGTAGCGTAGTATGTTTCGGCTATTTAAGCGTAAAAGGAGATGAAAGTTTGCTACTTTTTCTGGAT
>NZ_JNGB01000146.1:0-14155 GCF_001029355.1 Robinsoniella sp. RHS | reverse complement strand
GTCGATCACATCACTGCCTGAAATCTTATCTGTTAAATCTAATAACATGTCGTTGGACATATATCTGGAACTTTCGTTAGAGTGCATCCAGAATACATCCGGTAATGTTCCGCCCTGGGCACCTGCTTCTAACAGTGTCCAATACTCGTCCCAGGTTACTACCTGAAGGTTTGTCTTAATTCCGGTCTTTGTTGTGAAGTCGCCAAGAATCTCATTGATACCCGGTTCCTGGTTTGCATCCCAGATCATAACGGATAATGTATCTCCGGAAGCAGTATTCTCTGATGCTGCTTCACTGTCACCTGCTGCCTGAGTTTCACCCGCAGCCTGTGTCTCCGGTGCTTTTGTTCCTTCCGTACTTCCGGAACCACCGCCGCATGCGGTAAGGGATAAAGCCATTGCTGCTGCCATAGTTAAAGTTACTACCTTTTTCAATTTCATACTTATTTCCTCCTATAAAAATAAATATTGTCTATAGTTCCAAATTTCTCACCATTTTTCATTCGGTGTTTTCTAACTTGTCCTTATTATAACAAATATGGTAAAATGTTAAATGGTTAATCGTAGTGTTTTTATGTCAAAATGTTATTTATCCATAATTAAACCTATTTTTTATGTGCATTTTGACCACTTAAAGGGTTTCCCTTTGAAATCCACAAAAATGTGCATTTGTTTTTTGCACATTATTGCTATCTTTTATATATTTTTTTGTGCATTTTTATATTCTAGTGCCATGTATATATCACATTTTTCCATGTTTTTTATTGTATTCCATGTATATCCGACATTTTTCCATAGCATTTTTATTGAAATTCTTCTTCATTTTACACAATCGAACAATATATTTTGACAGAAACGGCGCACGTCCTGATCACTATTCTAGCCAGATTCCAAAATAAAATACTTTATCATACTGTTTTTCCTCATATTACCTGCCATAATTTCAATTTCTGATTATAAACGGGACATATTATAGAATGTGTAAGAATATATCTTTCTTCAAATTAACATAGATTGTTTACAATATACCATTGCTATTTTACCAAATTGTACTTATAATTTTTGACAATGATTTGTAACATCTGCTATACTATATTTCTTATTAAAAATACAGTTATTCTGTATGAGATACCAGAAAGGTGGGACCATTTATGGGATTCTTAAACCCTGACAATTTTTTAAACAGATTTTTCGGTAAAGTAGGTGATATTATTACTTTGAATATCTTATTTATTCTCTGCTCCATACCGCTGTTCACCATTGGAGCATCGGCTGCCGCACTCTACTACTCCTGTATGAAGATTATAAAAGGAGATGAAACCGTGGCTCGAAAAGATTTTATAAAGTCTTTTAAAGAAAACTTTAAGCAATCGACTATTGTTTGGCTGGTATTTGTCGTAATTGCCGTAATGCTGATTTTTAATATACAGTTTTTAGTTACACAGCAATCCTCCTATGGAAACATCCTCAAATATCTTTCCTACGGTATATCAGCAATTGTCGTATTTGAACTGCTTTACATTTTCCCGGTTATCGGAGCATTTGCAAACACCACAAAAAACCTGCTGAAGAATGCATTTTTATTCACTTACATGCACATTCCTTCCACAGTAGTTATGGCCCTGCTATGGGTGATTCCATTAAGCCTGACATTTACGGATTTGAAACTGGCTCCATTATACTTGTTCTGTTGGTTTTTCTTTGGATTTGCTCTTTTAGCACTGATTTGTTCCTGGTTTTTTTATAGGATTTTTAAGAAATATCTTCCTGCAGAGGAAGATATAGAAACAGCCTGAATCAAAAATCTAAGAAATGAGCAATTACGATTAAAGGCTCTGGCATTTCACATCATGCCAGAGCCCTTTTTACGTAACCGGGTTATGAAACTTCTGTAAGCAGAATCTCCACAGCCTGATAATCACCACTTGTACGCGGGAATAATATACCACCGTGCATAAGGGCTTTACCGCTATGAATTTCATCGGTTCCATTTACACGGTAAATCTTATCCGGATCCAGACCTTTTAGCTTCACATGTATTCTCACCATGTTCGCTTTTGCATGAAGTACCACACCATGCAGAAGGGCCTCTGATTTATCTCCGGAAACGTATTCCCAGGCTGCATAATCATCCCGTTCAAATGGATTGGAAAGACGATAGTAATCACCATAGTGAATCACATCATAGTATTTTTTGAACCTCTCTATCTGCTCTGTTACCATCCCTTTTTCTTCATCTGAAAGCTTGTTCAAATCAAGTTCATAGCCAAAGCTTCCAGCCATTGCCACTACACCTCTGGTTTCAAAAGGAGTCAGCCTTCCCGTCTGATGATTGGGAACTGCCGAAACATGAGATCCTACGGAAGAAATAGGATATGCGAAAGATGTACCATACTGAATCTTAATTCTTTCGATGGCATCCGTATCATCACTGCACCAATACTGAGGTGAATAATAAAGCATTCCCGGATCAAAACGTCCGCCGCCGCCGCTGCAGCCTTCAAACAGCACATCTGGATATTTCCCTGTCAACTTTTCCAGAAGATCATAAAGTCCAAGAATATAACGATGTGGTATCTCTGCCTGACGGTCTTTTGGAAGGTCTGCGCTGTACAAATCACAAATGCTGCGGTTCATATCCCACTTTACATATTCTATATTAGCGCTGTCCAGAACTTTACTGATCTTCTCAAACAGATAATCCCTTACATCTTCTCTTGTCATATCCAGAACCAGCTGGAAGCGGGAACGGTTAGGCTTCCTGTCTGGCATGGTAAATGCCCAGTCCGGATGTGCCCGGTATAAATCACTGTCCTCGCTTACCATTTCCGGCTCAAGCCAGATTCCAAATTTTAATCCCAGGTCATTTACCTGTTTAACAAGTGGTTCCAGCCCGCCTTTTAATTTCTGTGTGTTTACATACCAGTCACCCAGTCCGGTATTGTCATCATTTCGAATACCAAACCAGCCGTCATCCATAACCAGCATTTCAACCCCCAGACTTGCAGCACCTTTTGCAATTTCCAACAGCTTTTCTTCATTAAAATCAAAATAAGTTGCTTCCCAGTTATTTAGAAGAACCGGCCTTCTCTGCTTCTTGTATTTTCCCCTGCATAAATGATTCTGGTAGGCTTTATGGAGTTTTCTCGACATTGCACCTAAGCCTTCCCCACTGTAAACCATCACAACCTCCGGGGTTATAAATTCATCTCCCGGCTGTAATGTATAAGCGAACTTCTGGCTGTTGATGCCCATAACTGCTCTCACCTGATTCAACTGGTCCAGTTCAATCTGCGCTTCAAAATTACCGCTGTAAACCAAAGAAATTCCATAACAGTTTCCGTAATCTTCCGTTGCCTCTTTATCACACAAAATTACAAACGGGTTGTGATGATGGCTGGATGCTCCTCTTGTACTGCCAACTGACTGGATTCCATGAAAAAGAGGAACCCGCTCCATCTGACGCTCCATGGCATGGCGCCCATGGAAATGCATCATATCCCAGTCACCATAGGGGAGATCCAGGCAGACAGAAGCTGCTTTTTCTAAGCGAACAGGCTCCTGATTCCCGTTTTTAATTTTCACTGCTCTTGTAATGATATCAAATTCTTCCCAGACACTGTAGTATAAAGTAACCTCCAGATCAGTAGCAGTGTCCTTTAATACAATTTCCAGGGTGTCCGCATCTTCTTTCTCACCATACATAGCCGGTAGTCCCTGGAGCGCATATTTTCCGGGTATTATGCGATAAGATACATAACGCAGGTCAGTTCCCCGTGTACCGTCTGCGTTCTCAACTTCAATACTGTTAATGCGGTAATCTCCCACTCCATTACTGGTATACTCCTGAGGCTGTACATCCAGTGAAAATGTCCGGTCTCTGCCTGTCTCATAAGGATTTCCTGCAAATGACACATCCCACATCTGTGCAAGATATCCCATATCTTCCTCATCTGTCTTCCCTCCATAATACTGATGAAGAAGTATCCCCCAAGCATTTACTTTCATCTGATAGGCAGCGCTATCAGTAGTTAAAGTAAATAACTTCTGTTGTTCATTTACTGCAATTCCCATATCTATTCTCCTTTTCCTCTAAGAACCTGTATAAAAATCATTAATGAAAACGGACTGTATATCGTGACAGATACATTTTTTATACGCTCTTGTGATTTTTTTAAATCTTATCATATATTATGATTGAAATGAATGGAGTTTTCACGCGAATATATGGGAATTTGTGAATTCCTACTCACAACTTGCAGGAACTGTGAAATAAAATATAAAATTTTCCTAAAATAGTTGCATGTGCAATCATTTTATGGTATTCTTTTTTTAGTTGCATGCGCAATCATTTGCACTTGCTTATCAGAACCAGGTCCTGTGCTCTGGCATTTCTGAAATATTTTTGAGAAAAGGAGATTGATTTATATGAACTATGATAAAGAACAACAGGAACTAAAGAAATTAACCGATCTATGCAAAGAAAATGGTAAAATCGACCTTGAACTCTACGAGAAGTACAACGTAAAAAGAGGCCTCCGCGATATTAACGGCAAGGGTGTCCTGACCGGTCTCACCAAAATATCGAATATTCAGTCTTCTATTGAAAAAGACGGAAAGAGTTATCCTTGTGAAGGGAAGCTTCTGTATCGTGGTGTAAATGTACAGGATCTCGTTCAGGGCTTTATTTCAACAAACACCTATGGATATGAAGAAACAGCTTATCTTTTAATTTTCGGTAATCTGCCAAACCAGAAACAATTGGATGATTTCAAGGAATTACTCGGAAGTTATCGTACACTTCCAACAAATTTTGTCCGTGACGTTGTAATGAAGGCTCCAAATAAAGACATGATGAATTCCCTTGCCAAGAGCATTCTCACACTGTCCTATTATGATCCGAAAGCGGATGACATCTCTGTGGAAAATGTACTGCAGCAGTCTCTGAAGATCATTAGCGTCATGCCTATGCTTGCCGTCTATGGATACCATGCTTTCAATCATTATGAGTGCGACGAAAGTTTGTACATACATCAGCCGGATCCGACCCTTTCCACTGCTGAAAACCTTTTAAGACTGCTTCGTCCGGATAAAAACTATTCTGACCTGGAGGCTCGTGTCCTGGATCTTGCTCTAATCCTTCACATGGAGCATGGAGGCGGTAATAACTCCACCTTTACCACTCACGTAGTTACCTCTTCCGGAACAGATACCTATTCCGCAGTTGCAGCTGCCCTGGCTTCCCTGAAAGGACCAAAACACGGCGGTGCAAATATTAAAGTTGTAGAAATGATTCAGAACTTAAAAGAAACCGTCAGTGACTGGACCGACGAAGATCAGGTACGTGACTACCTTGAAAAATTAATGCGGGGTGAGGCATTTGACCGTAAAGGCTTGATCTATGGTATGGGACATGCTGTTTATTCCATTTCCGATCCAAGAGCACAGGTGTTAAAATCCTTTGTTAAGCAGCTTTCCGAAGACAAACATCGGGAAGAAGATTATAAATTATACTCCATGATCGAGAACATGGCTCCTCGCATCATCGCCGGAGAACGGGCAATCTACAAAGGTGTCAGCGCCAATGTGGACTTCTACAGCGGATTTGTATACAGCATGCTGGATATCCCGGAGCAGCTCTTTACCCCTATATTTGCAATTGCCAGAATTGTTGGTTGGAGCGCACACCGCCTGGAAGAGTTGATGAATATGGGGAAAATTATCCGTCCCGCATACAAGAGTGTTCTGGATGACGGTGATTACATCCCGATGAGCGAGCGTAAATAAAATGAATACCGATGATGATATTATTTATCCTATAAGCCGGCTTGCATCATCTCTGTACCGCTTGAGCCAGCGGTATTATGACCGCGAGCTGGAAGAAATAGGAATCAGCGGCGGCCAGCAATTTTTTCTGCTGCACATAGCTGACCATGAAGGTATCAGTATATTAGATCTGGCCGGAACCGAACACTTTGACAAAGGAACAACTGCCAGAGCCATTCGGAAACTGGAAACACTCAAGTATGTTGTTCGTGAAAAGGATAAATATGACAGAAGGATCAGCCGCCTTTTCATTACCTCCCATGGCAGGGACGCAATCCAGAAACTTTATGAAGTTCGAAAAAAATGGAACCGGATTCTCACTGAACACCTGACCGATTCAGATGCCCGGGAAGTAGAACGAATCATGAAGATTCTAATAGACAATGCCTGGAATTATCTGGAGGGCCCAAATCCTGCTAAATAATAAAGCCATTTATTCAAAAAACTCCATAGCCCATTTTTTCAATGGGTTATGGAGTTTTTTATTCCTTCCTGATCATTAGCTATAAGCCATTTTCAAACAGGCTCTAGCATTTCACGGAAGCGAATTTTAATATATGCTTCGATCTCCTCGACACACTTATCAAATCCCAGTTTACTGCTGTCCAGACACAAGTCATAATTTCTTGCATCATTCCATTCTCTTCCCGTGTAATAACGATAATAGTCACCACGGTATTTGTCCGTTTTGGCTATAAATTTCTCCATTTCCTTCCATCCAAGGGAGGACCGTTCCAAAGCTCTCGCCATACAATAGGTCTTCGGTGCATGTACGAACACACTGACAACATTTGGATTGTCCCGAAGAACAAAGTCTGCACATCGTCCGATCATGACGCAGGATTCTTCCTGTGCCAATTCCTTAATTACCTTTGCCTGGTAATTGAATAAATTGTCATTGGATACAAAATCATCACTTTCCGGCGGAATCAGCTCTCCTTTATAAACCTTTTTTGTGATTCCAAACAGCGGACTGCTTTTTAACTTTTCATCTGCCTGGTTAAACAGTTTTTCATCAATACCGCTTTCATCGGAAGCCATTCTTAAAATCTCCCTGTTATAGCAATTGATACTGTTTTTCTTGGCAAACATCTCACCAATTGTCTTTCCGCCGCTGCCATACTGCCTTGCAATCGTTACTATTACATTTTCCATAAGGACCTCCTTTTTTGCCATCTCTTAAATATCATTGGCAATCCCCGCCAAGCTGCCCGGACAGGCACGATAGTTCGGCCTTTTACTCTCCAAGATACGCTTTCTTAATGGAATCATCCATCATTAAAACAGATGCTTCTGCTTCTTTTACAATATTACCTGTTTCCAGTACATATGCCCGGTCGGCTATAGACAATGCCTTTTTTGCATTCTGTTCTACCAGCAGTACGGTTGTGCCGCCTGCGCTGACTTCTTTGATAATATCAAAGATCTCATTTACAAAAATAGGTGACAGCCCCATAGATGGCTCATCCATTAAAATTATCCTGGGATGTGACATCAAAGCGCGTCCCATTGCAAGCATCTGCTGCTCTCCACCGCTAAGGGTTCCTGATAACTGATTCTTTCTCTCTTCCAAACGGGGGAATCTCTTATAAACCATATTCAGGGTAGATGCTATCTCTTCTTTATCTTTTCTCGTATAAGCTCCCAGAATCAGGTTCTCATATACACTCAGGTCTGCAAAAACACGGCGGCCTTCCGGCACATGAGCCATTCCCAGCGTTACAATTTTATGTCCGGGCAGCTTCGTAATATCCCTGCCTTCAAATTCAATCTTACCTGCTTTAGAAGGAATCAATCCTGTGATCGTATGAAGTATTGTAGTTTTACCGGCACCGTTTGCTCCGATCAGTGCAATAACTTCTCCCTCGTTTACTTCAAAGGAAATACCTTTAATCGCCTGGATTACACCATAATTTACTTTCAGGTCAGTAACACTTAACATAGCCATTGTAATCCACCTCCTATTCGCCCAGATATGCTGTGATTACTTTCGAATCATTAAGCACATCCTCAGGTTTTCCATTTGCAAGTTCCGTACCAAAATTTAATACATACAGATATTCACAGATTCCCGCAACCAGCTTCATATCATGTTCGATCAAAAGAATTGTAACATGAAACTTTTTCCGGATCAGCTCTATCGTATGCATTAACTCTGCTGTTTCATTTGGGTTCATCCCGGCAGCCGGTTCATCCAGCAGAAGAAGTTTTGGTTTTGTAGCCAGGGCCCTGGCAATCTCCAGCTTCCTCTGTTTTCCGTATGGTAAATTTGATGCCAGAACATCAGCATATTGATCCAGTTCAAATACTTTCAGGATCTCCATGGCATGTTCATCCATTTCTTTTTCTTTTTTCGCAAAAGATCCCAAATGCAGGATACTTTCAGCAAGGGTATACTTAATTTCATTATGAAGGGCCGCCTTAACATTGTCAAGCACCGACATCTGGGCGAACAGACGGATATTCTGAAATGTCCTTGCAATACCTGCCTGGCAGATCTGATCCGGCTTCAGCCCTACCAGACTTTTCCCGTCCAGGGTAATCGTTCCATCCGTCGGAAGGTATACTCCGGTGAGCAGGTTGAATGCCGTTGTCTTTCCTGCACCGTTTGGTCCGATCAATCCAACCAGGCTGCCCTCTTCAATACTCATATTCAAGTTATCTACCGCCCGAAGTCCTCCAAAGGAGATACCCAGGCTTTTCACTTCTAATAATGCCATACTTATACTCCCTCCTTCCGGACTTTGTCAGACTGCCGCATGTTTCTCTTTTCCATCATCATTTTCTTGAAGGAAGAATTATTAAACAGCATAAGCGCAATCAGTACAATCGAATAAATCAGCATTCTGTAATCTGCAGCGCCGCGGAGTAATTCCGGAAGTGCTGTCAGTATCACGGCTGCAATAATAGAACCTTTAATATTTCCCATGCCGCCGAGTACTACCATAACCAGAATCTCAATAGATGTGTTATAATCAAAATTAGCCGGTTTCAAAATACCGATATTACCTGCATATACAACACCGGCCATACCAGCCAGGAATGCAGCCACAACAAATGCCATAATTTTGAATTTACTGACCGGAATACCAACTGCCTGGGCAGCCACATAGTTATCTCGTACTGCGCAGATAGCACGTCCATGTCTGGAATTAACCAGATGGGCTACTACAATAATCACAATCATCGTCAATATAAATACCACTGTGAAGTTTCGGTATGTAGTGTTTAAAGGAATCTTGGAAAGACCTTTTGCACCACCTGTAATTCCAGTCATGGAGTTAATAATTGACTTGATAATCTCACCAAATCCCAGAGTTACAATTGCCAGATAATCCCCTCTCAGTCTGAGAACCGGAATACCAATTAACAAACCAAAGAGAGCCGCACAGATACCGCCTACCAATAGTCCAAGAATTAGGCTTACCAGAGATGGCAGATTCTTCGTGCCTATCATGACAAGCGCTCCGGTATATGCCCCAATCGACATAAAGCCGGCATGCCCAAGGCTTAATTCACCTAAAAACCCAACTACCAGGCAAAGTGATACAGCCAGCATGACATAGGTGCAGATCGGGATGATCAGGGACATCATCTGGCGGCTCAATACTCCTGCATTAACCAATACCATAACGACAGCATAAACTGCAACTGCAATCACTGCATTTATAATTAATTTCTTCTTGTCTTTCATGATCCCACCTACACTTTCTCAATCTTCAACTTGCCAAGCAAACCTGATGGCTTCACAAGAAGTACGATAACCAGAACGCCAAATACAATTGCATCTGCCAGCTGTGTGGAAATATACGCTTTGGAAAGACTTTCAATCACGCCCAGGAGAATCCCTCCAAGCATTGCGCCAGGAATACTTCCTATACCGCCAAGTACTGCAGCTACGAAAGCCTTTATTCCCGGAAGAGCTCCCAATGTGGGCAGCAGTGTCTCATATTGTGCTATAAATAAAATTCCCGCAACTGCTGCCAGCGCAGATCCAATTGCAAATGTCATAGAAATTGTTTTATTTACGCTGATTCCCATCAGTTCTGCAGCACCTTTATCTTCCGATACCGCACGCATCGCCCTGCCGGCCTTTGTCTTGTTAATAAATGTTGTCAGGGCAATCATACAAACTGTAGTTACAACCAGAGTTACAATTGTAATTCCGGAAATGTTAAGCGAACCAATCTTAACAGAGGGAACTTTAATAATCGAGCCAAACGGAATCGGGGTTGCCTTAAAGATCAGCAATGCCAGATTCTGCAGCAGATAACTGACACCAATGGCTGTAATCAATACAGCCAGCGGCTGTGCATTTCTCAGAGGCTTATATGCCACTTTTTCAATTACAACACCCAGGACGGCACATACTATTATTGTCAATAAAATGGCTGCAACCGGGTTCAGATGCAGCAATGCCACAAATACATACAGAGAGTAAGCTCCTACCATAATAATATCGCCATGGGCAAAGTTAATCATTTTCGCAATACCGTAAACCATCGTATAACCCAGAGCAATTAAGGCATAGATACTTCCTGTTCTCAAACCATTAATTAATTGTTCTAAAATATTGTTAATCAGGTCCATTTCTCTCCACCTTTCTCAATTCATTAGTTATCTAAACTAACTTTTTTTATTGTAATATAATTAAGATGTGCTTGCAAGAATTATCGAGAAAAAAATGAAATTTACCATTAATTTGTCGTAATAAATATGCATTTTTACCCTGTAAAGGGATATTTCCTCCAGATCACATCGAATTTCTCCCGTCGAACAAATGTCTGTCTGCAGCAAACACTCATCTGTTAAAAAAAGAAGACAGCTTTTCCTCACTGTCTTCTTTTTTCTCAGAGCATATTCTATATTGCTCTCTGACAACTGTGCGTCACACTTTGCTGGAGATTCATTCCAAAGGAAGGACACATTTTCTAAAGATACTGATGCCAAAATGTGCGTTCCTTAGTTATCTGTATACTTATAAGCTCCGTCTTTTACTTCCACGAATTTAACTGCTTTAACTGCAGATCCAGCTGCTTCAAAAGTCATACCTTCACCGGTCAGTCCATCAACAGAAATTTCAGGCATAGCTGCAATTAAATCTGCACTTTCAATGGTTCCTGCTTTTTCCATTGCTGCTTTGAATGTATATACTGTATCGTATGCATCTGCTGCGAACTGGTCAGGAGTTGCTTTATAAGCATCCTGATAAGCTTTTACGAAATTCTGAACTCTGGCATCATCTACCGTTGCACAGAACGGGCTGGAGAAGATACATCCTTCTACGGTAGATTTATCTGTTACTGTGTCTAAGACACCGTCCCATCCGTCAGAACCGATAAACTGAACGTCAATTCCCATATCAGCTGCCTGTTTTGTAATATAAGTTACATCCTGATAATACGCTGGAACATAGATTGCATCTGCATCTGTTCCTTTAATTTTTGTCAGCTGAGTGTTAAATTCAACATCATTTGTCTGGAATGCTTCGCTGGCTACAATTTCCGCGCCTTTTGCCTTTACTTCTTCTTCAAACGCAGCTTGAAGTCCTGTACTGTACTCATCCGCTGCATTATAAATAACTGCAATCTTCTTTAATCCAAGTGTATCTACAGCGTAGTCTGCCATAGCCACACCCTGTGCCTGGTCTGAGAAACAGATACGGAAAGCATTGTCATTTGCAATACATCCGTCTGCTGAACCGGAAGGTGTGATCTGAAGGATACCATCCGCATAGGTCTGATCAACAATCGCCATACAAGCTCCGCTGGTTACACCGCCCATAACAGCATTGATTCCCTTATCCATTAAGGAATTGTATGCCTGTGTTGCTTTGTCTTCTGTTGCTTCATCATCTGCGAATTCTAATGCAAATTTATAAGTTTTATCACCAACTTTTACTCCGCCGGCTTCATTTACTTCTTTAATAGCAATTTCAGCACCCTGTTTTACACTGGTTCCGTAAGATGCTGCTGCTCCTGTAAGAGGTCCGATACCCCCGATTAAAAATGTCTCTGCATCGCCTGTATCTGCAGCCGCTTCATTTCCTGCTGCCTCTGTTGTGCCTGCAGTTCCCGCTTCCGTTGTCTTCGTATCACCGCCGCCGCAGCCTGCCAATGATGCAGCCACCATAGATGCAATTGCAATTGCACTCAAAAACTGTCTAAACTTTTTCATAATAATACCTTCCTCCTTTTGATCTTTCCCGAAACACGCATTCAGGTTGACGCTCCCTCATGAAAATCCAGGGACTTTGCGTATAATAATACCTCCTTATAAATTCTTTGTCAATCCCCATTTTACCGTGTATGCATGAAAATAAATCCCTGTTATCTGCATGTCCCGCTCTGGTGTACAAACGTACCAAAATTCGTCCGCACAGCCCGGATTAATGAATTTTTTCGTGATACCTCTTAATTCCACTATCTTATTTTCCTTTTTATGTTATAATTCATTTAAATACAAAAATTTAAGAATATTCACCCCCAGAAAGGAGATTCTTCCCCTGATGAAGAAAAAACTGAAATGCATATGGAAAGCTCTTGGCATGGAGCTGAGAGAACACAAGAGTTCATTTTTGGTCTATTTTGTTTTACGGGCACTTGTAATTATTATGATGATTATGCAGCTCTTTAACCAAAACTATGAAAATGTATTCCTGTGCGTACTTACCCTGCTGCTTCTCGTAATTCCAAGTTTTGTCCAGATGGAGTTTAAGATCGAGCTCCCGACAGCTTTAGAGATTATTATCCTTCTCTTTATATTTGCAGCCGAGATCCTTGGAGAAATAAAATCATTCTATATCCGCTATCCAATGTGGGACACCCTTCTCCATACCATGAACGGCTTTCTTGCTGCGGCAATCGGTTTTTCACTGGTGGATATACTAAACCGGAGTGAAAAAGTTAAATTTGAGCTGTCTCCTATTTTTATGGCATTGATTGCCTTTTGCTTTTCCATGACGATCGGCGTACTTTGGGAATTTTTCGAATGCGGTATGGATTTGTTCCTGGGCTTTGATATGCAAAAGGATACCATTGTAAACAGTATCTCTTCTGTTATGCTGGATCCCAGCGGAGGGAATACGCCATACACCATAGACAATATTACCAGTGTTATTATTAATGGTAAGGACCTTGGTCTGGGCGGTTATCTGGATATCGGTCTGCTGGACACTATGAAGGATATGTTTGTAAACTTCATTGGAGCTGTAGTCTTTTCCATTATCGGATTTTTCTATGTAAAAAATCGTGGCAAAGGTAATTTTGCCCGCCGTTTTATCCCACATCGCAAAAAAGCTAATGCTGATTTTCTACAGATTGCGGAAACTGAGGAAAACGAAGAAAAATAACTCCCAATGGCATTTGGAATGAGAACACCTTATTCATTGGAAAAAGGGCAGTGAAAGATTTGCTTATTACGGTAAATCTTCCACTGCCCTCTTTATATAATAACTGATTAAGCTTCCATATTATCCGTTCTAACCATACGGTATCCGATTCCAATATGGGTCTGGATATATTTTGCATGTTCCTTATCCGGTTCTATTTTTTTACGCAGGGTGGCCATGTATACCCGCAGGGATGACAGATCACTCTCCAGTGCATTTGTCCATACTTTATCCAGTATATACTGATGTGTCAGGACTTTCCCCACATTTTTAGCCAGCAGGCAAAGCAGGTTATACTCCATTGGCATCAGATGAATCTCCCGGTCACCAACTTTTACAGTCGCCGAAGAGTAATCGATCTCCAGCTCACCATTTCGGAAAACCGCTTCTTCTACATTTCCCTTTGACTCCAGATATTGAATCCTTCGCAGTGTAGACCGCAGTCTGGCCAACAGTTCTTCTACACTGAAAGGCTTGGTAAGATAATCATCCGCTCCTGCATCCAGTGCCTTGATCTTATCTTTATCATCGTTTCGGGCGCTGATCACAATAATAGGCGCCACAGACCAGGAACGTATTTTTTTAATCACTTCGATACCATCCATATCCGGTAGTCCCAGATCCATAAGAAATATGTCTGGTTTGGCAGATACGGCGCTCATGATTGCCTGGGTGCCGTTCACGGCTGTCTGATATTTATAATTCTGAGTCTCCAGAGTTGTTGTAATAAGGTTTCTGACTGGTGCATCATCCTCAACTACCAGTATCTGTGGTTTTCCATTAATCATGTTAGGTGTACCTCCTCCGCTTTTAGCGTAAATCTGAAAATAGTTCCATGGGGTATGTTGTCATGTATGGTGAGATCTCCTGCGTGGGCAGTAATAATAGACTTACATAATGCCAGTCCCAGCCCCATACCTCGTCTTCCATCCGCCACAG
>NZ_JNGB01000145.1:0-14159 GCF_001029355.1 Robinsoniella sp. RHS | reverse complement strand
AAAGGGAGATAAGCTTGTAGCTTATGAGTATAACGGCTATTGGAAAGACGTCGGAACATTAGGTTCTTACTGGGAAGCAAATATGGAACTGATCGATATCATTCCGGAGTTTAACTTATATGAAGAGTTCTGGAAGATATACACAAGCAGTGAAATTATTCCTCCGCAGTATATATCTTCTGAGTCGGTAATTGAAAGGTGTATCATCGGCGATGGTACAGAGGTTTATGGTGAGGTACATAATTCTGTCATTGGAGCCGGGGTAACGATCGGAAAGGGAGCTGTCATTCGTGACTCGATTATCATGAGGGGAACCAAGATCGGCGATGGTGCTGTTCTGGACCGCTCTATCGTAGCTGAGAACACGGAAATCGGACAAGGCGCAGTGCTTGGCATAGGCGAAGAAGTTCCAAACAAATTAAAACCAAATGTTTATTCTTTTGGTTTAGTAACGGTAGGTGAAAATTCTTACATTCCGCCAAATGTGAAAATCGGAAAGAACACAGCAGTGGATGGAATTACAAGAGCGGAGGATTATCCGGATGGCGTACTGGAGAGTGGAGAAACTTTAGTTAAGGCAGGTGAAGCGTGATGAGAGCGATAGGAATGATTTTAGCAGGTGGCAACAGTCACAGAATGGGAGATTTATCAAATAAGAGAGCCATTGCAGCAATGCCCATTGCAGGCAGCTATCGAAGCATCGACTTCGCGTTAAGTAACATGTCTAATTCTTCTATACAAAAAGTGGCGGTATTGACACAGTACAATGCGAGATCTTTAAATGAACATTTAAGTTCTTCGAAATGGTGGGATTTTGGAAGAAAGCAGGGTGGTTTGTTTGTATTTACACCAACCATCACTTCTGATAATAGTTTCTGGTATCGGGGGACAGCAGATGCGATCTATCAGAATCTGGATTTTCTGAAGAAAAGCCATGAACCTTATGTGATCATTGCATCCGGTGACGGTGTGTACAAGCTGGATTATAATAAAGTGCTGGAATATCATATTGAGAAGAAAGCGGATATTACAGTTGTATGCAAAGATATGGCTCCAAGCGAAGATATTACAAGATTCGGTGTCCTGAAAATGAATGAGGACAGCAGAATCGAAGAGTTTGAAGAAAAACCGATGGTTTCATCCTGGAATACTGTTTCTACCGGTGTATATATTATCCGCAGAAGACAGCTGATCGAATTGATCGAAAGATGTGCACAGGAAGACAGGCATGATTTTGTAAAGGATATTCTGATTCGCTATAAGAACCTGAAGAGAATCTATGGTTATAAAATGAAAGAATACTGGAGCAACATTGCTACGGTAGAGTCTTATTATAAAACAAATATGGATTTTCTGAAACCGGAAGTGAGAGATTATTTCTTCCGTCAGTATCCGGATGTATATTCCAAGGTTGATGATCTTCCGCCTGCTAAGTATAATCCGGGCAGTGAAGTGAAAAACAGCCTGATATCCAGTGGATGTATCATTAACGGGCATGTAGAAAATTCGGTGTTGTTTAAGAAGACTTTTGTGGGTGAGAATTGTGTGATTAAGAATTCCATTATCCTGAATGATGTATATCTGGGTGATAATACATATATTGAAAATTGTATTGTTGAATCCCGCGATACCATACGGGCGAATTCTTATCATGTTGGCGAGGACAAAATAAAAATTGTTATAGAAAAAAACGAACGCTACGTACTATAACATTTTAAATTACGACTATATATGGAAAGGGGCTAAAAGACATGAATATTACAGATGTCAGGGTACGTAAAGTTGCAAAGGAAGGTAAGATGAAGGCGGTAGTTTCAATTACAATTGATGATGAGTTTGTTGTTCATGATATCAAAGTAATTGAAGGAGAAAAGGGGTTATTTATAGCCATGCCAAGCAGAAAGGCATCCGACGGAGAATATAGAGATATCGCACATCCTATTAATTCCCAGACAAGAGACCGTATTCAGGGTATCATCCTGGATCAGTACGAGGCTGTTGTAGCAGCGGAACCTGAATCGGAAGAGGCAGCATATTAATTTAGCAACGAAGATTTTATAGAAGTAAACCAGTAGTACACAAGGTAAAAAACGAAACATTGGTTATTTGCCGCATAGTTATGCAAGCAGTACAGGAAAAGAGAAAAGGTTATGTTTATACGCTCTGCTGTGGGAGGCAGGGCGTATTTTTTGTGTAAAAATACACACTGGGTTCCCGTGGGCGGCTTTCAACAAAATAAATGATCATATAATTAAGAAATATTCATATAAAATCATTGAAATGAACTTAAAAATGTAGTAATATAAACATATCAACTAAAACGAACATAATAATAATGAATTATATGATTATTTAAGGAGGAACTGTGTATGAGTAAAGTGGATGAGATCACAAGAGAGAATTGGATTTTAGGAGCGTTTCCGGAATGGGGAACCTGGCTGAATGAGGAGATTGACGCAGAGGAAGTGGAAAAGGGAACCGTAGCGATGTGGTGGCTTGGATGCACCGGAATTTGGATAAAAACAGAAGGAAATGCTAACATTGCAATTGACCTCTGGTTCGGCAATGGAAAAAGAACAAAGAAAAAACCATATATGGATGAATACCACCAAATGAGAAATATGACTGGCGGCAGGCTGATGCAGCCAAATCTGCGTGCGATGCCGATTGTTTATGATCCGTTTGCAGTAACAACAGTGGATGCAGTATTATCTACACATTATCACAATGATCATATCGATCCTTTTTTTGCAGCGGCAGTTCTGAAAAACTGTAAAGATGACGTACCATTTATCGGGCCTTTAGAAAGTGTGAACAAATGGCTCAGCTACGGTGTTCCAAAGGAGCGCTGTAAAATTGTGAAGCCCGGAGATGTAGTGAAAGTCAAAGATGTGGAAATCGTTGTTCTTGATTCTTTTGACAGAACCTGTATCGTTACGGCTGAAAAACCGCTTGCAGGGATCTGCCCGACGGATATGGATGATAAAGCGGTTAACTATCTGATCAAAACCCCGGGTGGAAATATCTACCACAGCGGAGATTCGCATTATTCTGTTTATTATGCGAAACATGGAAAAGATCATAAGATAGATGTAGCATTTGGCTCTTATGGAGAAAATCCGGCGGGAAATCAGGATAAGATGACTTCGGTAGATATTCTGAGAATGGCTGAAGCGCTGCAGACGGAAGTAGTTATTCCATTTCATTATGATGTATGGACGAATTTTAAAGCAGATCCGGCTGAAATTATGATGTTGTACAATTTCAAAAAACATGTGCTGGATTATAAGTTTAAACCATTCATCTGGGATGTTGGCGGCAAATTTATCTATCCGAACGATAAAGATAAACTGCAGTACCATTACCGCAGGGGATTTGAAGATTGCTTTGCGGATGAACCGAATGTTCCGTTTAGAAGTGTACTGTAAATATAGTCTGTAAAATTACAGGATAAGTGGATATGGTAAACGATTGTATTTTGTTGTAAAGTACTATATGTGTGTATAATAGCTGCAACTAATATTTTATAAGAAACATTAGCGTAGTAAGAATATTGCGGGAAAGAAGAGAGGTAGGTAAGTATTATGTTATTAAAGGAATTAGCAGATCAGAACAGAGTATGTTTTCATCAGAAATTTGATACCTGGGAAGAGGCGGTGGCAGCGTCCTGTCAGCCGCTGCTGGCGGATGGTTCTATCGAACAGGCATATGTGGATTCGGTAATTGCATGTGTAAAGAAATACGGTCCTTATATTGTATTTGCTCCCAATATTGCAATGCCTCATTCACAGGAGGGAGCAGTAGGAGTAAATGACACGGCGGTATCCTTTATGAAAGTCGAAGAGCCGGTACATTTTGAAGAAGGAAACCCGGAAAAGGATGCCAGATTATTCTTCGTGCTGGCATCCAAAGATCATACCATGCATATGCAGAATATGGAGAAGCTTGCAAATATGCTTTTGACAGCTGATATCATGGATGCGCTTTTGGAAGTGAAAAGTGTAGAAGACCTGCTGACATTGGATGAAAAATACTCCGGATTATAAAATTATGACGAGAAATTTGTTTTATTCAAACTGGGAAGATGCAAAGAATAAAATCCAAAACAGCGCAGGTGTGATCCTGACTCTGGGATCAGTGGAAGAACATGGATTTCACCTTCCGATGGGAACGGATACAATCATTGCGGAAGCACTGGCGGAAGAAATCTGCAGGCGCCAGAATCTGTATTTTTATCCTTGTGTTACTTATGGGCAGGTATGGTCTGCACGGGATTTTGAAGGGACTGTATCCATTTCTTCGGACTGTCTGAAAGAATATTGTGTACAGGCTGCAAAAAGTATACAAAGAGCCGGGGCGAAGCGGTTATTTATATTTTCCTTTCATAACGGCAATCATAAAGTAATTACAGAGGTACTGCGCATCTTAAAGGATGAGGACAGCAGGCCGGAGGCATACCATATATCACTGTCGGGAATCGAAAAAAACGTAGAGGATATTTTAACTACACCCCTTTGGAATGGCAAGGTGTGGCATGCAGGTGAATTAGAAACGTCTCTTATGCTTCATCTAAGACCTGAGTTAGTCCATATGGAGAAAGCCACCTGCGAATTTCCGGAAGTACCAAAGGCATATGCCCTGTCGGCAGTCCCCTGGAAAAGCTTTTTGAAATCCGGAGCATTTGGAGATGCATCCAGTGCAACGGCTGAAAAAGGCGGTCGTTTATATGAACGAATGTGCATTGAACTCAGCAGTCAAATAGAAGAAGTTATAAAAGCTATGGGAAACTGAGTAATAAAGGAGGTGGATTAGGTGGGGGATATTAAATTAATTGTCTGCGATCTGGATGGAACGCTTTTGAACAGCAAGAAGAAGATAAGCAGCTATACCAGAAAGGTACTGATGAAAACAAAGGAGCTTGGAATCCATATTTGTTTTGCGTCCGGCAGAGATGAGCAGATGATGGCAGTATATAGTAAATGCATTGGTGGATGCAGCTATATGCTTTCGAATAACGGGGCTCTGGTACGTGACACCACAGGAAACATCTTATATGAAGCAGCATTGGAGAAGCCGGATATACAACAGATCCTGGCTTTTCTTACGCAGCGGCAGATGGTTTTCATGATGTATACGGCTCAGACGATGTATTTTTCAAATGACAGTGAGAAGCTGAAAAAACGCATTACTAATTATGAAAAACTGTCCGAAGAAATGGGATATCCAATGAAACTGGCAGCAGAATCTATTACGGCAGATGATATAAACCGGAATTTTGATGATGTTGCCAAGATCGTTGTTTATGAAGACGAAGAGATGCAGATGAATGGATTTTTGGATTTTGCCAAGAATCTGGAGAATGTTCATTGTGAGTCTACCGGATATGGACTCCAGGGAGCTTTTCATAAGTCAGTTTCAAAAAGAACGGCACTCTTTAAAATTATGGGGCATCTGGGAGTTGATAAGAGCCAGGTATGTGTGTTCGGTGATTATGACAATGACCTCAGTATGTTTGAATGCGCAGACCGCAGAATTGCTATGGGCAACAGTATTGGGTGTCTGAAAGAAGCAGCAAGTGATATAACCCTGAGTAATGATGAGGATGGTGTGGCAGTTTATCTTGAAAAAGAACTGGATTTATGAAAGTAATAATTATAAATGAACGAAATGACAAAATATATGAATGTTTAGAGGGTAAAAATATCATTAAAGTATAAAATAATCATATAATAATGAAATAATCATAAAAATCAATTGACATATTTCATAAAAATAATTATAATAAGCATATAAGTTAAAGCATATTACACACGATAACGATTGTCCAGGGTGGGGCGGATAAGAGGGACGTGGAAATACGAAAGGAGAGGGATTATGCTAAACTATATTTTGGATTTACTATTGAAACAAATTTTCGGCCAGCCATTTTTACTTATGGCAATCATCGTTTTCATTGGTTACGTTGCAATGAAGCAAAAGTTCTCTAAGGCTATTACGGGGGCTGCGAAAGCTTCAATCGGTGTTATTGTAATGGGGATGGGATCGGGCGCCCTGATTGCAAATTTTGGTAAGTTACTTACAGCATTACAGAATGCAACCGGAATTCAGGGTGCGGGCCTGAATACTTATCCAACGATGACAGCAGCTTACGAAAAGATGGACAAGATTTTAGGGGATGGAACAGGAGCTTCCTGGGGGATTTATACGTTACTGGTTGCTTTTATCCTGAACCTGGTATTGGTTGCACTTCGTAAATTTACTAAGATCCGTGCCGTTTATTTAACCGGTAATGCAATGATTGTACAGGCTGGTATCAGTACTTACATTGTTTGGAGGTTCTTAGGACTTGGCATGATCCCTACCGTATTAATTGCAGCAGCAGTAACAGCATTGTACTGGGGTGTCTGTTCTACACTGCTGATTAAACCTACTCATGAAATAACAGGAGCAGACTTTACAATTGCCCATCAGCAGATGGTTGTCAGCTATATTGCATATAAAGTTGCTCCAAAACTGGGACATCCGGATAAAGACGATATTGAGAAGAAGAAAATGCCGGAATCTCTGAATTTCTTACAGGATAACGTTATTGCAACGGCGCTCGTAATGTTTATTTCCACAGCGATTATTTTCCTGGTTATCGGCGGCGACCAGATCGACTGGCTCAGAAGTGCAGACGGATTGAACCAGGGCGGACTGAAGAATAACATTGTATTCCTGGTATGGATTGGTATCACACTGACTGCAAACATCGTTGTTCTCTTATATGGTGTTCGAATGTTTGTAGGTGAATTAATGATCTCCTTTAAGGGTATTTCTGAAAAACTGCTTCCTGGTGCGGTTGCAGGTGTTGACTGTGCTGCGATATTCGCATTTGCACCGAAGTCAGTAGTGCTGGGACTCCTCTTTGGAGCATTGGGACAGTTAATCGGACTTGGCGGATTATTAATTTTTAAATCCCCGATATTCCTGGTACCCGGATTTATACCGTTATTCTTTGATAATGCTACGATCGCAATCTTTGCAAATAAATTTGGAGGCTGGAAAGCAGCAGGCGTCATTTGTACCGTAAATGGTATTATCCAGATATTGGGTTCGGCACTGGCGGTTCAGATGCTGCAGCTTACATGGTGGCAGGGAAGTGCCGATTATGCAACACTTTGGGTGGCAATTATTGCCATATTCAAAGGTATCGGCCAATTATTCGGAATACCGATTGCAGGTTAGTTTAAACAGGGTTAGAATAAAAAGTGACAATTATAAATAAGCAAATTGCTGAAAGGAGCAAAAGAGATGTTAAATATTTTATGTGTATGCGGAAATGGAATGGGAACAAGTACAATTTTGAAAATCAGTGTGAAGAAAATCTGTGATCAGAACAATATTGATGCAACAGTAGAGTCATGTTCATTCGGAGAGGCACTCTCCTATATTACAACCACAGATATCGTATTAACAAGTCCGGAGTGGGCAGGAATGCTGCCGCCAAGCAATGCGGTAATTGCAGAAACAAAGAATCTGATTGATACAAAGGCAGTAACAGAAACTTTATTAAACGCAGTAAAAGAACATTTTCCAAATGAAATAAAGTAAGGAAGGTAAGGAGACAGATATGACAGGATATGAAATTATAAAAGGAAACATTAATTTTACAGGACCGGACCGAATCGGACTTCGTTTTGACCGCATTGCCGGGAAGGGTGATGTATGTCGTATCTTTGTCCTTCCACCGAAAGATAAAAGGCCAAAAGGCAGGTATTCGGTTTCTAAGAAAGTACGTCCCGCCAATGGGGAATATGATGAATGGGGATGCCTGTGGGAAAGTGATGATGCAACCGGTTCCGATATGGGACAGGTAACTAATATTCCCATTGAAGAATGGGAGGACATGGAAGACTATGTAATTCCTGACCCTAAGGCAGAAGGACGGTTTGACGGACTGGAAGAGGCTCTGGATAAGGCGGAGGAAGCCGGACTGTATGTACAGCTTAACAGCCCGCAATGTATTTTTGAAAGAATGCATTTCTTAAGAGGTTTTGAAAATACGCTGATGGACTGCCTGATTGAGCCGGAAGAAATCGAAGCTATGGCTGTAAAACTGGCTGATTATCAAATAGGAATTATAGAAGAAGCTTACCGCCTTGGAAAAGGCAGAATCCACTGCTATGATACCACAGATGACTGGGGAACACAGAATAACCTGATGATATCTCCCAATGTTTTCCGTGAAATTTTTAAGCCGCAGTACAAAAGGATCTTTGACAAAGCCCATGAGTGCGGTATGGATATCCGATTCCACACCGATGGTAAAATCAATGATATTCTGGAAGACCTGATCGAACTGGGAGTTGATATTATTAATATTCATCAGCCAAGGCTGGTGGGTATCGATGAGGTATCAGAAATTGCAAAGGGAAGAATCTGCTTTGAAGCGGCAATTGACATCCAGGCCACGCTGCCTACCGGTGACAAAGCGCTGATTGAACAGGAAGCAAAAGAATTGATAGAAAAATGGGCAACACCTAAGGGTGGACTGATTGGTGTAGAATACGGATATCTGGATGCCATTGGAACAACCAGGGAATCTATGCTGTATGCCCTGGAATGTTTTGAAAAATACGGGAATTTTAAGCAGTAAATGAATATGGAACAGGGCGGCGTTTTTTAAATGCCGCCCTGTAATTATTTAGCAGGAGTATATTTGACGGTAATTATTCTATATGAAAAGAAGTGCTTGACGCTTATATGAAATGTTCATATAATTGGAGATATATCATGGGTTATTAAACAGGTATAGAAAACTAAAGGAGAGCGTGTTATGAAACGAAGCCGGGCATTAGTAGATAATCGAAGAAAGAAATTATTAGAAGCCCTGAAAAGTAACGGGTCAGTGAAAGTGGGGGATCTGGCCGAGGAATTTCAGGTTTCACCGCTTACAATCCGCAGGGATCTCCAGTATCTGGAGGATCACAAGAAATTAGAGCGTTTTTATGGAGGAGCTACGGTAAGCGGCGAAGACGATGAGATCGTCACTCAGGAAGACGAGATAAAAATGTACCGCAAGAAAATTGCACAGTATGCAGCATCACTGGTCGAGGATGGAGATACTATTTTTATCAATACCAGCTCTACGGCATTACAGATGATTAAATATATCAGAGATAAACGTGTTACCGTAATCACTAATAACGGTAAAGCAATCTTTATGGAGCACTCTTCTAAAGTGTCTGTCATTTTAAGCGGCGGAGAGCTTCGGGAAATTAAGGAAGCTATGGTAGGAGAGTTTGCCACGAATAATATCAGCAAGGTGACTGCTAAGAAAAGTTTCCTGGGCTGCAGCGGGTTATCAGTGGAGAGTGGTATGACTACGGAGATCTTAAGTGAAGTAAACATCAATGAACTGATGTTAAACCGTGTAACCGGTACATCCTACATATTGGCTGATTACAGCAAGCTTGGGCGTAACAGCAGTTTCGTTAGCTGCCCCACAGAACGGATCATCAATATTATTACAGATGAAAAGGCGCCTCAGAATATACTGGATGGATTTCAGGAAAATAATATTAATATTTTTCAGGTGAGAAGGGATATGGAATTGTAGAAGGTAAATAAAATGGATATGTTACACTCGTTTGAAAAGAAGGAGTGCGTAAACAGAAGGTTCTATATGGGTTAGACCGTTTTTGGTCTGAATATAGGAAACAGGCTGTTTATGCACTCTTTTTTGAAAGGAGAGAACAAATATAAAATTAAATGTTCATAAAAATATTGAAATATATCATATAATTAAGAACATAATGATTGATTTGTGAATAATTATATGATATAATGAACGTATAAAAAGAAAGGGGCGGGTTTTATGATTATTTTGAACTATGCGGTATGTGTATTGTTGATAGGGTGTCTTATTGGGGAAGCTTACTTTATTATCCGGAGAAATAAAACAATTGTAAAAAAGGGAAAAGATGACTTCTTCACCTATGCGCTGGTTATGTTCTTTGCTCTTTTAATTTTCCCGATTACTACAGCTAACAGCATGATTGAGGATTTTCGTAATATCCTGGTGCTGGTTACGCTTTTTGCATCAGCGGGAATTAAAAGAGGACTATCTGAAAATGGTGTGGAAAAGATATGTTATACCATTCCATGGAATCAGATAAAGGAGATCCGGATTGATTCTTTTCAGTACTCCAAGATGCAGATTATCTGTGTGACACAAAAGAGAAAGTATAAGCTTTTATTTAGCAAATACCAGTTAAAAGATATTCTTAGAGAGCTGGAAAAACATGTTTCTAACATCTATATCCAGAGTTCGCTGGATGATGTTTTGAAAATGAAAAAAGCAAAGGCATAAAGGTGTTTCAAACAGAATATAAGTGGAACTTAAAATGAAACTTTATGAAATTTTAAATGAAACTTTTAAATAATGAATATAAAATAATGAAAACAAAGGAGAAGATACAAATGGTTAGCGAAAAAATTACAGTTATTAACAAGTCAGGATTACACTTAAGACCGGCAGGAGAACTTTCTAAAATTGCAGCAAAATGTCCATCAAACATCACACTGGTAAAAGGCGAAAAGCGTGTAAATCCCAAAAGTGTCTTGATTCTGATGAGTGCCGGAATCATGTGTGGGGATGAAATTACGGTAGAGTGTGACGGAGAAACGGAAGAACAGGATTTAAAAACAATTTTAGCTGCAATTGCTAGTGGTTTAGGAGAATAGGGGATAGGAATGAAAACGATACAGGTTGAAAAGACTTCTTCCAAAGGAATTGTTATGGGGCAGGTATTTCGAAAAGAAGACCAGGATTTGTCACCGGAATGCTATGCTGCAATAGATAATGAGGAAGAAACAAAAAAATATGAAACTGCTGTAAATGAGGTGATTAAAGAGTTAGAGCCTCTGGCAGAAGAATCGGATATTTTTTCTGCGCACCTGGAATTGGCAAAAGATATAGCCCTTATGGAAGGTGTTCTGGATAAAATCAATAATGGTAAAGAAAATGCTCAGATGGCATTAGCACATACGGCAGAAGAATATTGTGCCATATTTGAATGTATGGAAGATGAATACATGAGAGAAAGGGCAGCGGATATTAAAGATATCAGAAACAGGCTGATGCGAAAATTAAAGGGACTTCCGGACAGTGATTTTGATGCAATCCAGGAAAAAGTAATTTTAGTTGCATCAGATCTGGCTCCTTCCGACACTGCAAAACTAAATCTGGACTATATTCTGGGATTTATAACGGAACTGGGCGGAGTTACCAGCCATGTTTCCATTATGGCAAGAAGCCTGGGGCTGCCTGCGCTGGTGGGCGTAAAGGGGATTCTGGAACATGCGTCTTCCGGTGACTTTTTGATCATGGATGCATCTGAAGGGAAGATCATTGTAGAGCCTGACAGGGAACAGATAGAAGAATATCAGGTGAAGGCAGAAGAATTTGCAAAGCATCAGAAAGAACTGGAGGCCCTGAGCCACCTTCCGGCTATAACGTCTGATGGCAGAAGTGTCAAGGTATGTGCCAATGTAGGAAGCATTGAAGATGTAAAAAATGCCGTAAAAAACCATATTGATGGTATCGGATTATTTAGAAGTGAATTTTTATATATGGAAAATTCTCATTTTCCAACAGAAGAAGAACAGTTTGCGGTATATAAAGAAGCTGCGGAACTGGTGAAGAGTGAACTGATTATCCGGACGCTGGACATTGGCGGGGATAAAGAACTTCCTTATTATGTATTTGAAAAAGAAGAAAATCCATTCCTTGGCTGGCGTGCGATTCGTATTTCATTAGAAATGGAGGATATGTTCAAAGATCAGCTGAGAGCACTTCTAAGGGCAAGTGCATTTGGAGATATACGGATTATGTATCCTATGATTATTTCTATGGAAGAGCTGAATAAAGCAAATGAACTGTTAGAGGTCTGTAAGACGGAATTAAAGGCTGAGGGACTGGCTTATAAAGAAGATATCAAAGTGGGAATGATGATTGAAACGCCTGCATCTGTGATGTGTGTGGAAGAATTTGCAGCCCATGTGGACTTCTTCAGTATAGGGACAAACGACCTTACCCAGTATTTATTGGCAGTAGATCGTGGAAATAAAAAGATTGCGTCCCGGTATAATTCGTTTCATCCGGCAGTAGTGAAAGCGATCCAGCGGATTATTCAGGCCGGTCATGCTCACCAGATTCCAGTTGGTATGTGCGGGGAATTTGCAAGTGATGATAAAGCAACGGAGATGCTTCTTGGAATGGGACTGGATGAATTCAGTATCTCAGCCGGTGAAGTGGCAAATATTAAAAATGTAATCCGAAACAGCAGCTATGAAGAGGCAAAACAGACTGCATTTAATGCTGTATCGGCATATACGATCCGTGATGTAATGGATGCACTACAGTAAAGAAACCGCTTATTCGTCAGAGGATAAGCGGTTTCTTTTGCAGCTATACGCACGATTAAGAATT
Organism: Robinsoniella sp. RHS; assembly: GCF_001029355.1. Taxonomy (NCBI): domain Bacteria; kingdom Bacillati; phylum Bacillota; class Clostridia; order Lachnospirales; family Lachnospiraceae; genus Robinsoniella; species Robinsoniella sp. RHS. Next base: position 1,684 of record NZ_JNGB01000145.1, on the reverse strand, counting down.
GTGCTCTTTAACGGAGGGCATTGTTTAATTCCAGAATCTTCCTGGCAGCATAATGGTCGATAATCAGTGTGTTGATATATCCTCCCCGGACAGCTCCCAGAACGGCTTCTGCCTTTTCCTCCATGCCAGCCACACAGATTACTTCGTTTACATTTTTAATATCCGCCAGATCAATACCGATCATTTTCTGGGAAAGGCTCGTCAGAATTTCCTGTCCCCGGATATCATAGAAGTGTCCTCCGATATGTCCGATGGCGCCTTTTGCGGAAAGCTTTTCAAGTGATCCGGGCTGGATGAAATCCTTCCAGGACTTAGAGGCGATGGAACCGACGCTGGTTAGAATAACATTCGCACGCCGGGCCAGATTCAGAGTTTCCTTAATATTTGGCTCCTGAATCAGACTTTCCCGAAGGCTTCGTGACTTCACGAAAAGCGGAGCATAGATATAATGGTAGGTGCCTCCGTAGGAAGCCGCTAGTTCTTTAGAGAGATCCAGGGAATCACGCTCCGGTTTGTGGGTGATTGCAGCGCCCATTATGGGAACAACCGTTAGGGGGATATTTTTACTGGTTTTAATGGCCTGAACCGTATGGTATACCGTATTTCCCCAGGACATTCCCAAAATAGTATTTTTATTAATAATAGAGTCCAGATAATAGGCAGCAGCTTCTCCCAGCTTTTGCAGTACTAAGGAAGAATTCTGCTCCTTTACAGAGATAATCCGGACATGCTTCAGAGAAAATGTATTCATAAATTCCTGTTCCAAAGAACAGTTCCTTTCCCAGGGTTCATGTATGGTAATCTCCACCACGCCAATCCTGCGGGCTTCTTTTAACATCCTGGAAATCTTAGAACGGGAAGTATAGAACCGGTCTGCTATTTCATTCTGGGTCATTTCAGAATTGTAATAAAGATTTGCTACGGCAGAAAGAAAATTCCATTTCTCCGTATCATTCATCATTTCGTAATTTTTCACATCATCCACCTCATGCAACTCCTTTCCAATCTGTTCTCGTGGTTAATTTCTAATGATTATATTAGCAATTATGAGGGGGTTTGTAAAGGAGATCTGATCTGTATAATCATCAAAAACCAAATCATATGTAAAAAGGGAGAGCCACAAGCTCTCCCTTCAATGTCCCTTATTTTTGTCCGTAATATGCACCCGCCCCATGTTTCCTCAGATAATGTTTATCCTGGAGTACCTGAGGTGCCGGTTTTATGGCTGGGTTTAAAGTTTCGGTACGGTAAGACATTTTCGCTATTTCTTCCAATACCACTGCATTGTGCACCGCATTAGCTGCGTCTGTTCCCCAGGTGAAGGGCCCGTGGTTGTTACAGAGAATACCTGGAACGGACATTACGTTTTTGGCAGAAACGGTTTCTATGATAACTAATCCGGTGTTCTTTTCATAAGCAGAATTAATTTCTTCCGGTGTCAGACTTCTGGCACAGGGGATTTCTCCGTAGAAATAATCCGCGTGGGTGGTTCCGTAGCAGGGAATGCCTCTTCCGGCCTGAGCCCAGGAGGTTGCCCAAGGAGAATGGGTATGTACAATACCGCCGATTTCGGGATAAGCTTTGTACAATTCCATATGTGTAGGCGTATCTGAGGAAGGATTATAGCCACCCTCTATTTTATTTCCGTTCAGATCCATAACCACCATGTCCGAAGGAGCCAGTT
>NZ_JNGB01000144.1:0-8990 GCF_001029355.1 Robinsoniella sp. RHS | reverse complement strand
ACAATATAGTATAAATAATTTTAGTAAGTATCAATATAAGTCAAATCAAAATAGATACTGATTACCATAATTGAACTATAGTATAAAGTATCTAAATCTAGTTGACTATTCTGAATGAACATATTATTATTAATTAAAAATACATTAAATCATCGAGAGGAAAAGAATAGATGAAAGAATTACATGAATTAACGAAGAGTGAATTAGAAATCATGAAAATCTTATGGCAGGCTGATCATGATCTTTTACTCTCAGAAATACTACCACTCATAGAACAAAAATTTAATAAAAGCTGGAAACGTCAAACTGTTTCTACATTTCTTTCTCATTTAATCGAAAAAGGTGTTGCGACCTCATACAGAAAAGGCCGATATTTTTATTATCGTGCCATAGTAACAGAGGATAGCTACAAATTAAATGAAATTAATAATACAGTGAACTTTTGGTGTAATGGGTCAGTGAAGAATTTAATATCAGCGTTATGTGACCAAGAAAAACTTAGCATATCTCAAACTGAAAAAATCGAAAGGATACTAGATGAATTGGATAATTGAACTATTTTATTTTTTATATTATTAAATATAGTAATTGCTGTAACATGTGTTCTTTGGGCTATTTATCATAAAATAATTGATAAGAATGTTTCATCTACATTTTGTTTTAATAGTATAAAAACCTTGATAATATTCCTGTTAATATCAATTATCGGTTTTAAATCCCTGCAATCAACATATTCAGGAATCCAGCTGGAAAGTATGAGTATAACAAACTTTATCTTATATCAGATTTCTTTTGTTGTTATATGTATTTGGGGGATTGGAATTATTATTTTCTTAACTGGAATTCTGATTAATATTTTAAAATTCAGCAGAAACATTTCTTTTTATAACGCATACATTTTAGATCCTCATTATACTCATATACTATCCCAAATAAAAAGTAACTTTAATTTCAACAAAAAAATAAAACTCTATTCTAACTGCAACATAACAATTCCAATAGTTACCGGTGCATTAAAACCTAAAATTATACTTCCCGAAAATACCCCAACCGATAAGGAATTATATATTATTATGCTTCATGAGTTTATCCATATCTACAGAAAAGATCTTCTGTTTAAATATCTATTAATAATACTTAGGGGTATCTTTTGGATAAATCCTTCATTTATCTATATATCAAAACAATTAGATATTTGGTCCGAATATAGCTGTGACGAAATTTCCTGTAAACATCAAAAGAATATATTTACAAATAAAGAATATTTCTCAACTATACTTCGCTATTCAATGCAATTCAAACAGAAGTTTTCCATTACAACGGCTTTATGTAGTCATAAATCCAATATAGAAAAAAGAATTAGACATTTTAAAAGTTCTAATTTAACATCAAAGTTCGTAAAATATATTTCTATTCTCTTATTAGCTATGATGATGCTAATAGAAGTACATTTTTACTATTCAGCTAGTCAATATCAAAATACGTTTATTAGCACTTTTCAGCAGTGGAGTACCATAAATATAATTCACGTTTCTAAAACACAAGAATCTATTACCTGCAAATAATCTCTTAATACGAAACCTTAACCAGACACAACCCTCTGGCTGGAGCCGTAATACCAGCCAGAGAGCGGTCTTTCCCCTCAAGAATCTCTGTCATCTCTTTTGGCGAGCGTTTTCCCTGGCCCACTTCTATCAGCGTTCCCGTCATGATCCGTACCATATTGTACAAAAATCCTTCGCCTGTAAAATTAATTTGCAATTCCCCTTCCAGTTCTGTAATTTCTATTTTAATTAACTTACGGACTGAGGATTTTTTCATTCTTTTATTCGAACAGAAGCTTTTAAAATCGTGAGTTCCAATTAACGCTTCCGCTGCTTCACGCATGGCTTTCACATTCAGATGTTCATCAAGTGGATAAATGTACTTTCGCTCAAATACATTTTTCAATGTACTGGTAGAAATCCGGTAACGATACACCTTTTCCTTCGCATTCAGACGGCTGTGAAATCGCTCCGCTGTCTCTGTCACTTCAAGAATCCCAATATCCTCCGGCAGGTATTTATTCAGGTAATCACGGATATCCTCTGTTAAGACACATCCCTTTGGAAGATGGAAATTAGCCGTCTGTCCAAGGGCATGTACACCTGCATCTGTTCTTCCTGCCCCCTGGACTTCAATCGGCATTCCTGCCATTTTTGATAATATTGCCTCCAGCTTGCCTTGTATCGTATCATCCGTATTCCCCTGTTTCTGCCATCCATCATACCTGGTTCCATCATATTGGACTATCATTTTATAATTCATATACACTGCTCCTATCTTTCACCGCATTCTAAAATGCAATCAGCATTTCTTTAATAGTTACAGTGTAATGCCTGCTGTCCGGAAAGTCAACGCATTCCCTTTCTTTTATAATGCCTCAATATGTTCTTTGAGTTTTTGTACTGCCTCCTGAAATGCCTCATATCCACGCAGTTTTTCATATCTCTCGTCTGACATCAGTAGATTTAACTGGGATTGTTTTATTCCTTTTACCTGACCCTGGTTTTCATTACAGTCCAATGTGACTGTGTCAAAATAAACCCGGTCCTGGAAAGAATAATCCATTTCCCGAATATGATCCATATATTTTATGATACTCTTTAATGCTTCTTCCTCATGATAAGTTTCCAAATACAACTGGGTGATTTTTTCCCATGCAAACAGACAGCCTCCGCTTCCAAAGATCTCTTCTATCTCACATCCTGCCCTTGCATATTCAAATGCTCTTTCTAAATTTTGTGTTTTTCTGGCGGTTGCAGTCAGAGAAAGCAATGCCATTTCTGCATTTCGGATACCGGACAACAAATTGGATTGCAATAGTTTCTCTGCCTTTTTATAATCTCCCTTTTTCAGATAGATACTGGGCCGCAGCTGTGAAGGATCAATCTGCTGCTGTGGTATGGAATCCAAATATGCTTCTGCCTCATCGTATTTTTCCGCTTCCATGCATCTCGTAACCAGATACACCTTGGCATTTTCACGAATTAACGGATTGGAAGAACCCACTATTTCCTTAGCCAGTTTTTCCAGCTGATTTCCCCATTCATCCCATTCTTCTTCCATAAAGTCCTGATCCATTGTATAAGACAGCATTATGGAAGCGGATATTACCCTCATTTTCAATTCTTCTGAATTTGAGTACTGTTTTAAATAAAATTGAATTTTTTTCATTCCTTCCCGAAAGCCTTTATCCTGACATATTACGCGTATATCTGCCATAATTTCATCCAGCATATTTATATCCAGCTCCTGGGTATAAGACAGCAGATGGTCGATTGTGGTACCAAGTGCTCTGGCAAGGGGCGGCAGCAATAAAATATCCGGATAGGTACTCCCCGTCTCCCATTTACTCACTGCCGGTGCAGTAACGCCAATTGCCTGGGCCAGCTGCTCCTGCGTTAATTGTTTATCCTTTCTTAGCTTTAAGATAACTTCACCTATATTCATTTTATATGCTCCTCTTCTAAATATGGAAACGGCCATTTCTTATTACTAGTATATCTGATATAAATGAAATCCGCAATGGAGCCCTATTATAGTTCCTGTTAAGAAAATTTAACCCACAGGAAAGTGGCAATTAAAAACTTTTCAATTTCTTCACAGACTCTTCAATCGTCTGTCACACTTTCTTCACAACTATCCTTTATATTATAAATATGAAAAGCCAATAAGACTTTTTCAAGAAATTAAATCTTTTTCATTTTCGCCAGTATCGATGAGGTACTGGCCTTCCTTCCGTTTAGGGGTAAAATTCAACTAAATTTCTTTGATAATAAAATATTTTTTATTTATCTTGACAACGCTTTGTTTACATGGTATATTAAGAGAGTATTTTGAATGAATTTTTGATCTTCACATATTTTTGTAAGTCACTAATTTGATTGATGATTTACAAAAATATGTGATTTTTTTTATTTTCATGTTAAGATATAATATTATAATTGGAGGTACCTACTATGAATAACGGTACAGTAAAATGGTTTAACAGCACTAAAGGATTTGGATTTATCACAAACGACAGCACAGGCGAAGAATTCTTCGTACATTTTTCAGGAATTGCTACTGAAGGATTCAAATCTTTAGAAGACGGACAGAAAGTAACTTTCGATATCGCTCAGGGAAACCGCGGTATGCAGGCAGTTAACGTTTGTGCAGCTTAATCAGCTACTCAAATAAAAATCCGATCATTTATTAGATCATTTAAGCCGATGTGTATAGCATCGGCTTATTTTATTGCACTCCTCTTTGCACATAAAAAGAAATATGCAGAATTTTATCAATTTTTTAAAAAATTCGTTGACAAGCGCAGTAACTTATGATAGAATTCTTAACTGTAGCGGTTATTTATATCGCAGGCTGATGTGGCACAGTCGGTAGCGCACCTCATTGGTAGTGAGGAGGTCACGGGTCCGATTCCCGTCATCAGCTCTTTGGAGCCCTGGATTATATCCGGGGCTTTTTTCGTATATAACTGCTTTTCTAAGCAACCCGTTTACTCAGAATGTTTTTACAGAAGAGAGGATTATGGCAGCTTATCAAAAAACAACAAAATCATCAGCAACCCGGAAAAATCAAAGAAAAAAAATATCCGCAACGCTATCTTCAACTAACCGCAGTTCGGCAAAAAAGCGTCTGAGCCAAAAGGAACAGCTGCTAAAAAGAAAGCGGCAGGTGCGCCGTAACTGGTTTCTCATAGGCTTTATACTTTTGACGGCAGGCATATTTACCTGCTTTCTGCTGTTTTCAGGAACTCCCCGGCCAGGCGAATTAACAAAAAGTGTTCTTCAGTATGAAGATCAGGTCAAAAAATATTGTAAAGAATACGACATTTCCGAATATTCTGATGTGATTCTTGCAATGATGCAGCAGGAAAGTGCCGGAAAAGGAACGGATGTCATGCAATGCTCCGAAAGTCCTTTTAATACCCAATACTCAAATGAACCTGGCAGTATTACAGATGTGGATTATTCCATTCAGGTGGGCGTGGAAACCTTTGCCTATTGCCTCGGGGAAGCGCAGTGTACTTCGGTCAACGATATGGATAAATTAAAACTGGCTCTTCAGGAATATAATTTTGGAAATGCATATGCCACGTGGGCAGCGGAAAATTATGGAGGATACTCTCCGGAGAATGCACAGGAATACTCAGATAAGATGAAAGCGCAGCTTGGCTGGACTACTTACGGTGATCCTGAATATGTACCGCATGTTTTGCGCTACTATAATAAATAAAACCCCTATACAGAGGGAGTGCCAGTATCTAAAGATACTGGCAGGTTATGAAAAAGATTATTAACAATGCTTATTTGCTTTGTACACTTAATACTATAACGGATTGCTGTGAAGAAACTGTGTACAGTACTTGAAGACTTTGTGAAGATTTTTATACTCCCTTCCAACTGCTAAAATGGCAAAAAGAAGGACTGGCCATCGCCAGTCCAGGAGGGAGAGAAAAGTTTATGTAAAAAAGCTTGTTTGCTTTGTATGTATATACTATATCAATCAATTGTGAATAAGATATGGCATCCCGCTTAAAGCTTTATAAAGTTGTTTAAGAATTTATAAAGGTTTTAAAAAGAAAAGCTTTCTCACCCCTAAAAAGAGGGAGAGCCAGTATCTTGGCGGATACTGGCGAGTTATGAAAAAGATTTATATGAAAAAGTCTTATCGGCTTTTACATGTATTACTATAAAATATAGTTGTGAAAAATATGTGACAGCCTGTTGAAGAATTTGTGAAAAACATTTCTGCAGCTTTTTTCAGAGATATTTTTAATAAACAGGAGGCTTTTCAGGCACACTCTGCGTCTTCTCCCACAGGTCTGATCCTCCTTGCCAGATATACGGCAGGTGTATCTGCAAGACTTGTAAATATAAAGATTACATAGCTTGCCCACATAATACTGATCAGGGTACGGGTATCATACGTTCCCAGAAATGCCCCCATAGTGAATAAAACCGTATTTAAAAGCTGGGACAGTAATGTAGATCCGTTATTACGAAGCCACAGATAGCGTCTGCTGTCTCCACACAGCCTTTTTGTCAGCCCCCACCATTTATGATACAGCCAGACATCAAACTTCTGGGAAATGGCATATACGATAAGGCTTGCTGCCATCATACGCGGTGTATTGGAAAAAATATTTACGATACTCGAATGAGCCCAGTCATTTGCTCCCGGCTGATACAGCAGCCAGGACTGGGATATAATAATAAAAGTAAGGGAGGTAAGTATTCCAATGTTTACCGCCTGATTCGCCGCTTTTTTTCCGGATACCTCGCTTAGGATATCCGTCACCAGGAACGTAGATGCAAATAAGATATTTCCAAGCGTCTGCTCCATCCCAAATGCATTCACCAGTATCAAAACTTCTATATTAGCAGATATCGTTGCCAATACGGTAAATGCCATCAGTCCTTTGCACCCCAGCAGCTTATACCACAGCAGAACACTTCCATAAATAATAACAACACTCAGTATTAATAGAATCTCATTTCTCATCTTTTACTTATCTCCTACTCCAAAATCCGTATTTTCTATTAAAATATCAACCCTTGGGTTATCCAGATAAACGGGCATCAGTTCTTTTATAAACTCCCGTATTACAGAAGGAGACGGTTTAATAGGTTTGCTGTTCTCATTCATAATATTGATACACACCCTGTCAAAATATTCAAGTCCGGTTAAAATATCCCTCTCCATTGATGCTGCATTCTGACCTGGAATTCCAAATAAAAGGCAGCATTCATCATAGTATCCGGCAATTTCTTCGGGTGAATCCGTTGTAATCCCCTTATCCAGGTAACTTTCCCGGAACAGGGCATCAAATGTTTCCACACCAATTTTAATCTTAACCGTAATACCATGCTGTCCAAAATACCTTTTAATGTCCGAAATCTTATCCCTATGCATCCAGTGGCATTCAAAATGAAGCTGTCTGATCTCCTTTTCCAGGCATTTACTTAATACTGCCTGCATCGTATTTTCATCCAGATCAGTAAAACTTCCGGAATTGATTACCTCCAGGGTCTTATAAATTCCGGTTACCTTTTCAATTTCCATTTTGTTTAATCTGTAATTTTCCTCTTCGTTTCTGGAATAGTCCAGATGATAATCGCAGAACCGGCATCTTCTCCATTTACAGCCGTTTCCCCGAAGCAGGATGATCTCCCGCGGATTTTTTTCAGAAATAATAGAATAGCGGTTTAATTCAGTCATTTTTTTCCTTTCCGTCCGGCATACTGACCTGAAGCATAATGATAAGCCGGACCAGTACTCCATCCGGACAGTAATGATAGTGACAGTGATGAATATTTTGTCAGACTGCAAGGCGAAGGATAGAGTACTAGAGCGTGTAATAAAATTACAAACTGCTATGATGTTATAAGGAAAATAAAAAAAGACGCTTATAATTAAGCGCCATCAACAGTACCGGTAAAAACCCTCACTGCAGCTTTTTCCGATAATCATTTTCCCTGTACAGCACTGCATAAATAAAAGAAATATAGCACCCGTTATCCATACCGCAGCCTGCAAAGCTAATCGCAGGATACACTACGCCGTCGCCTTGCAGGAACGCTTCTGATATGGATATCAGTCACTCTATTCTCTGTTATTTACCTTATACCGTACTAGTTTTATTTATAGACAGGATGGTCACGAACTGTCTTATTCAATTGCGTATTACACTATATCAGCATCCTACCGGCTTGTCAACGTATTTTTTTACGGATTCTCTGCAGTGCATTATCAACAGACTTGGGCGGCTTATCTAGAAGTTCACCTATTTCTACATAGTCTTTCCCCTGTAAATAGCAGTCCAGCACTTTCTTTTCAAATGCGCTTAAGGATGCTTCCAGCTTCTCCTCTATCTGCTTTTTATTTTCCTGATGAATCAGCAGTTCTTCCGGATTACTCTCCTGGGTAAACAGAATTTCCTCCAGCGGCAGGGATTCTTCTCCTGCTTCAAGGGTTCCTGAATACAGTGAAACATAAGAGTTTAACGGGGTATGCTTCTTCCTGTTGGAAGCTTCAATTGCATGATAGAGCTGCCGTCCGATGCAGAGTTTTGCAAAATGATAAAAAGAGGCATCCCTGTCTTCCCGGTAATCCCTGACAGCTTTAAACAGGCCAATCATCCCCTCCTGGATCAGATCGTCCTTATCTCCGCCGATTAAGTACAGTGCCCTTGCTTCTTTACGCACCAGATATTTATACTTTTCCATAATGTAGTCCGTAATCCCGGGATTTCCATCCCTGAGCTTTACGATTAATTCTTCGTCGGTATATCCGTCGTAGGACACCATTTCCCGCCTCCACCTGATATTTGTTTACATCCGCTGTCTTACAATCTCATAAGCCAGTACACCGGCAGCTACGGAAGCGTTCAGCGAGTCGATATCCCCTTTCATGGGAATCGATGCAGTAAAGTCGCATTTCTCTTTTACCAGGCGGCTGACACCTTCGCCTTCACTGCCTATCACCAATCCGATCGCTCCTTTTAAATCCTGCTTATACATCACTTCACCGTCCATATCTGCACAGACAAACCAAAGACCTTTTTCCTTTAACTCTTCTATTGTTTTCGCAAGATTTGTGACTTTGGCTACCGGTGTATAGTTAATAGCTCCAGCAGAAGTCTTAGCAACAGTTGCCGTAAGGCCTACTGCACGGCGTTTCGGAATGATAATGCCATGAGCCCCTGCCAGATTAGCTGTACGTATAATAGCTCCCAGGTTATGTGGATCTTCAATATTATCCAGCAATATAAGAAATGGAGGTTCGCCCTTTTCTTCTGCAATCTTCAAAATATCTTCCACTTCAGCATATTCATAAGCTGCTGCATAGGCAATAACCCCCTGGTGCTTGCCGGTTTCTGAGATCTGATCAAGCCTTTCCTTATCCACATAGTTAATAATGGTATCATGCTTTTTGCTTCTCTTACG
>NZ_JNGB01000143.1:0-26138 GCF_001029355.1 Robinsoniella sp. RHS | reverse complement strand
AGTAATTGATAAATACTTAAGCCTTTATGAAAAGGATTTATGAACGATAATTTTGCTTCCGCTACTTATGACGATGCTATTCTTGCGGTTGCCGAAGGTAAAGCAGCCATGCATTTTAACGGTGATTTCTTTGCAGCCTCAGTGCTGGAGGCTAATCCGGAAGCTAAGATAGGAATGTTCGCAATGTCTATGAAAGACGGCGTGGATGTAATGACAGAGAATATGTCATCTGCTGGTTTTGTAGTTTATAAAAATTCTAAGAATATGGATACCGTTAAGAAGGTGCTGAATCTCTGGTCAACTCCTGAATATGCCGATTTGTATTTTGAAGAAAGACCGGCATTCCCGGCTTTCCAGGATGTAAATGGCGGAGAAGTACCGGAATACCTGAAAGCTGTAAATGAAAAATATATTGAAGCCGGAAAGGTTATTCCGGAGTTTAACTACTCAGTGATGGATTTAAATCCGTTGTTTGAAAGTACTTTATATGTATATTACGTGGATGCTCCTGCAAAAGGTAATATGGATGGAAAACAGATCATGGAGAAATTCCAGGGCGACTTTGAACAGTATATGATTGATCAGGGTGCAGAAGGATTCTAAGATACAGAAAATAGAGGAGCTGCAATAGCAGCTCCTTTTGATTGAGAAAGAGGTGGTTGCTATTAATAAGAAACAGTTATCAAAAATTTATCCCATGTGGCTGGGAGCGCCGGCGGCACTGGTTTATACCATATTTTTTATTGTACCGATTATCACTGCATTTTTTTACTCCTTTACGGACTGGAACATGGACCGGATGGACAATGCCAAATTTATCGGACTGCGAAACGTGATAAATTTATTCCAGGATGAAGTATTTCTGCGTTCCCTTTGGAATACAATGCTCTTTGCACTGAGCACGACTGTATTTAAAACAGTGGTTGGGCTGCTGCTGGCACTGCTGGTGGTGCAGAAGTTCAAAGGCAACAGTATTTTCAGAACCTTGTTCTATCTGCCTTGCGTTCTTAGCTGTATGATTGTCGGGCTTTTGTTTACGGGAGTACTTAAGCAGGACGGACTGATCAATAACTTTCTGACGGCAATCGGTCAGGCGGATCTTACCAGAGACTGGCTTGGAAGCTATGGTACTGCAATGCTCTGGATTATTATTATTGAAGTATGGATGTGGGCGGGATTTACCATGTTCCTGTTTATCTCGGGGCTGCAGGCAATTCCGGGTGAGTATTATGAAAGCGCTCAGATAGACGGAGCAACAAAATGGCAGCAGTTTAAGAGGATTACGCTTCCTCTGCTGGCACCGTCTTTTACGGTTGTGGTAACCTTGAACATCACGGGGGGACTGAAAGTATTTGATCTGGTTTACTCCCTTACCGGAGGGGGACCCGGATTCGATACCCAGGTGCTGAGCACCTATACTTTCCGGGCGTTTGGAATGGGATTGCTTGGCAAATCCAGCGCAAGTGCCTTAATCCTTTCATTTTTCATAGTGGGAATTACGTTTGCATTGAATAAATACTTAAGATCCAGGGAGGTGGATACCTAGTGAAAAAGAAAAAGATAGGAAAAATGGTGACAATTCTGATTTTGCTTCTCATTTCCAGCGTGTATATTATACCGATTGTTATGATGGTATTCGGTTCCTTTAAAACACAGGGAGAAGCGCTTCAAATGAATCTCAGCCTGCCAAAACAGCTGCAGTTTGAAAATTATAAGCATGTAATTGAAACCGGAGGGATTTTACGTGGGTATGCCAACAGTCTGATCATTACAGTTACGGCGGTGGCAGTAATTATTATCTTTGGTGCAATGACCGGGATTATTATCTCCAGGCGGGATGATAATAAGGGAAGAGGCCTGTATTACTATTTTGTATTTGGGCTTACCGCTACAATGCAGATGGTTACTACATATGCATTAGTGTTGAAGTTACATTTATATGGAACCTACTTCAGTGTTATTCTGGTTCTGGCTGCAGTGAACCTTCCTTTTGCCGTAATGACATTTTCAAGTTATGTAAAAGGAATTCCAAGAGAAATAGATGAAGCTGCGGTCATGGACGGATGCCATGCTTTTCAACTGATTTTTAAAATACTGCTTCCGATTATGAAACCGATAACCATTACAAACCTGATTATTGCAGCTATTGGAATATGGAATAACTTCCAGGTGCCGCTGTACCTGATGAGCAGTTCAGAACGGACAACCATACCGATGATGATTTTTAATTTCTACGGACTTTATTCCAGAGACTGGAATTATGTATTTGCAGCACTTGTGATAACAGTATTGCCCATTGTTATTTTATATCTCTGTCTGCAGAAATATATTGTGGAAGGCATGACATCGGGAGCCGTCAAAGGATAATAGGTATTTGATGAGGTTGATGACAGATTCTGGTACTTCAAAATTTATTACAGATAAGGTATGATAAAATTGAGTATGCAAAATTACGCGTCAGAGCATGTTTGAATGAATTTTGGGAGAAAAATATGAAAAAGTTAAAATACCAGACTAAATTTTTTCTGTATCATACCGTGATAATGATGTTGATCATATTAGGACTTGTGGGATATTTTTACAGAATGGTTGTAGGCGAGATGAAGGAGAAGGAAGAACAGGACTTCCGGATTATAACAGAAAAGACGGCAACGCAGCTGGACATTTTGTTTTACGATATGGACCGGGCGGCGCTTCAGATTGCGGCAAATCCGGATATTGTCAGGGTCTTTCAATCCTTGCCTGCAAAACCGGACGAGAATTATTTTACAAGCCATCCGATTACCACAGGAGAAGTGAAGAAGCTTCTGGAATCCTATAATTTTAAAAACGACGGGCATTCCAGAATCTGCCTTTATAACCGGTACGATGATTGGGTTTGCACGTCCAACCGGGCGATTACGGAGAGTGGAGTCAGACAGTTTTTTTCCGGAGAAGCATTTGAGGATGTACAGGAATATTTTCAGGAAGCGGACAGGTTTGTATTTTACAGGGAACCGGGGACGGATGTCCTGGCATCAGGAGAGGCACAGCGGACGGATTATCTGGCTGTCGTGAGGGAAATAAAGGATTACTACTCCAACAGTTCCAGATGCGGCTTTGTAGAAGTGCAGGAATCAACAGAGAAACTGGATGAGATTTTGGCTGATTTTGGTCCGGGCATTCAGGCGGAGATTTTGAACCAGGAAGGTCAAAGCATTTACCGGGCAGCAGGGGACATGGATTTGGATGGGAAGGATATCTACAGAATGGAAGTTCCACTGGAAAATGCTCCATACACTGTGAAGCTATATAAAAATCCCATAGAATTCAACAATGCGATGAATCAATTTTATCTGGTTCTGGCTGCAACAGTGGGAATTGTAATGCTGGCAGCCATCATGCTGGAACAGATCTTAGTAAAACATCTGTCGAAACCGCTGGTGAATCTGAATCATTCTCTGAAATCTATTACCATGGACAATCTCCATGTGGCAATTGCGGATGAAGATTCTACAGATATCGTGCTTCGCCTTGAGGATTCTTTTAACTCTATGCTGAAAAAATTAAATGATAGTATGCAGAAACAGATAACAGCCAAGACAAATGAAGTGAAATCCCATTTCTTTGCGCTTCAGTCCCAAATGAATCCGCATTTTTTACATAATATGCTGGCGATTATTTCTATTGAATCCCAGATGGACGGCAATGAAAAAGTACCGGATATCTGCCGCAGGCTGGGAGAAATACTCCGGTATAATACTCAGATGGGGGATGGTTTCAGTACGATAGAGAAGGAATGTGCAATCGCAGAAGATTACATGCTGCTTATGAAAGTGAGATACGAAGAACTGTTTGAGTTCCAGATACAGGCAGAGGAAGATGCAGGATATATCTGTATTCCTAAGCTGATTGTACAGCCCCTTTGTGAAAATTGTTTCCAGCATGGGCTTAAAAATGTGAATCCGGTCTGGAAGATTTCCATACATGCCTGGACAGAAGAGGATAAATGGTATATTACCGTGAAAGATAATGGAAGCGGATTTACCGAAGAGTTCCTGGAAAAGTTCCGAAGGCAGAAAGAAGAACTGGACCGGAGTGATGTAAAATACATATTGGAAAATATAGGTATTGGAGGATTGTGCCTGCCGAATATCTATACCAGGATGAAAATTATCTATGGTGAATCTTTTGTTTTTCAGTTGTATAACAGAGAAAAAGGTGCTGTGGTACTATTGGGGGGAGAAATAAATGATAAAAGTACTTATTGCGGAAGATGAGATTCCTCTTTTAAGGGGAATTAAGAATATGATAGAAAAACTAAATCCTGAATTTTCAGTGGTTATGTGTGCCCACAATGGAAAAGAAGCAATTAAGTATTTGACCGATAATCAGGTGGATGCAATTTTTACAGATATCAATATGCCACTGGCAGACGGTATTGAAGTGATGGATTTTGCTAATCAAAAATACCCCGGGGCAGAAAAAGTCGTTATCAGCGGATACAGTGATTTTAGTTATGCACAGCAGGCAATCCGCTGCGGGGTTACGGAATACCTGTTAAAGCCTATCGTAAAAGAAGAATTAGAGAAAACTCTTAGCAATATCTCACAGAGATATTTAAGTATGCTTCAGGAAAAGCAGAAAGCGAGACTGGCTGAGGCGGTTTATACCGGGAAACCCGCGAACCCTGGGGAAAAGCTTCAGATGGTTTACTTTTGTGCGGGTCCCCTGATCCGGGACGGTATGGAGGAGAATATCGCAGAATGTGATTTCTGGCGGGGAATTGATATAGAGTCAGCTGCGGCAGACCTGCTTCCGGAAGCGACCTGTGTATATTCTTTTGAAAAGAACCAGGCTAATGAAAAAATACTGCTGATTGTTCCGGAGAATGAAGCAGATTTAAAAGTATTTTCTAAGAAGCTGTTGGAAGAGATAAAGGGAAGAGGAATCCAGATTACTGCAGCCTTCCATGAGGGTTTGATTGAAACCCATGAAATCTCCATGATCAGCCATCAGCTGCGCAGGAAGCTTCAGGAGAATATTCTTTTTGGCGAAAGTTCAGTGGTTGAGGACGATGCAGACACCACCGGAACGGCGTACCCTGCCGGAGATGATACCTTTTATTCTCTGGGTAAAGAGATGTCTGACACCAGAAAGGAAGTATTTCTGAAAGAAGCAGAGGCATTTTTTAATGCAAGGAAAATCCGCCAAAAAGAATGCCAGCAGATAATCAGCAGGATTTTGCAGAGCATGGAGGATCAGACAGTACCGGCATATGGCTGCGAGGAAGACTTTGAAGAAACCATATGGAATCTGATCCTGTATTCGTCGGATGCCAGGCAGTTATTTCTTAATTTAAGGCAGATGCTGGATGAAAAGAAGCTATACAGAAAAGCGGAGTCTTCAGAAAATCTCATGAAAAAAGTAGAGTACTACATCATAGAAAATATGGCGGAGCCTATAACCGCAGCCGTACTGGCGTCTGAATTCGGGCTTGTGGCACCGTATCTAAGCACTTTATTTAAAGAATACAGCGGTTATACACTGTCTCAGTATATTCAGAAAATACGTCTGGACCGGGCAAAAAATCTGCTAGAGATGGATGAGGAAATTCTGGCAAAGGATGTGGCGGATATGGTGGGATATCCCAATCCGCTGTATTTTTCCAAGGTATTTAAAAAGAAAATAGGTGTTTACCCATCGGAATACCGAAAAAATAAAATGGAGAGTAAGGGAGAAGGCAGCAGGTAATGAAATTTTATTTATCAGGAATTGACGGAAACAGAAAAGAAATGACAGAAATGTTCTTAACGTATCAGGGGTATGAATGTGTCGAAAAAGATATGGACATTATAATTGAATTTACAGAGGGAGATGTGCTGAAAGCCGAGTTTGACGGAAAGAAGCTGAACTTGTATGGTAAGGAAGATGTACATTTTTACCGTGCTCTGCATCTGTTTCTCCAGAGAATCAAATATGGAAATACAGAGCCATTTGTGAAGGAAGAGAAAATCTGTTTTAAAGAAACTGGTATTATGATCGACTGTTCCAGAAACGGAACAGTAAATAAGCCAATGCTGAAAGAGTTTATACGGCTCTGTGCGGCATCCGGAATGAATCAGCTTTACCTTTATATGGAGGATGTATATGAAGTTCCAGGTGATCCATATTTTGGAGCCTATCGCGGCAAATATACTTATGGGGATCTGAAAGAGCTGGATGAATACGGGAATAAGGCCGGAGTGGAATTGATTCCTGCAATTCAGACTTTGGCACATCTCCATACATACCTTCGCTGGCCGAAGACTAAAAAACTGCGGGACACAGAAGATATCCTTATGGTGGGAACGAAGGATACAGAGGAATTCGTGAGGAAAATGATACAAAGCGCATCTGGACCTTTTACGTCAAAGAAAATACACGTGGGCATGGATGAAGCAGATCTTTTAGGGCTGGGGCAGTACCTGCGCAATAATGGATTTGAGGAACGGTACGAGATTATGACAAAGCATCTTCAGATGGTGTCACAGATCTGCTTGGAAGATGGACTGGAAATGATGCTGTGGAGTGATATGTTTTTCCGCCTGAAGTCCCCGGACGGAGAATATTATGATTTGCCGGAGGATACGGATTTTGATCTTTTGAAGCCGCTGCCAAAGGATCTGACGCTGGTATACTGGGACTATTACCATCATGATAAAGGAATGTATGACAAGAATATCCGGCTTCATCGTAAGCTGACGGATAAGATACGGTTTGCAGGGGGCGGCTGGACCTGGAATGGAATTGCACCAAATTACAGTAAAGCGGAGAAAACACTGCGTGAAGGCCTGGCATCCTGCAGAGATCAGAGCATTGACAAGGTAATGTGTACCTTCTGGTTTGACAATGGTACAGAGACACCTGTACGGACTGCATTCTATTCCGCATTGTATTTTGCAGAGCTTTGTTATAGCGAAGAAATGGATACAGAACAGCTTGACCGCTGGCTTATGCAGCTGACGGGATATACTTCTGATGCCTATCATCTGCTGGATGCCTTCGACAATACCCCTGGCGTAAAGAAAGACAATGAAAATGCAGATAACCCGTCCAAATACCTGCTGTATCAGGATGTGCTTACCGGTTTGTTTGACGGCCAGATAGCAGGTCTGGGACTGGATATGGGTCAATATTACAAGAAACTGGCTGAACAGCTGGAAGATCTTCTGAATGGAAAAAGCAAAGGTTATATGGATATAGAAAATAAATACTCTATGGATATAGAAAATAAAGTTTCAATGGATGCAGTTTTCCGCTATTATAATACGCTTGCTGAAATTCTGTCACAAAAAGCGATGTCAGGGATAGAAATTCGAAAAGCATACCGCGGCGGTGACAGAGAGACGCTTGTTTTGCTGGCAGACAGGATACAAAGACTCTTGCCGATGGTATCACGCCTAAAAGCGATGAGAGAGGAATTATGGTTTTCGGAATGCAGGCCCTTTGGTTTTGAAGTATTGGATATTCGTATCGGGGGTGTCATGGTGCGCCTGGAAAGTGCAGAAAAAAGGCTGCGTAATTATCTGGAGGGCAAGGCAGACATTCTGGAGGAACTGGAGGAACCTATGATTGTGTATCAGGATGACCCGGCAGATGACAGCCATAAGATGTGTATGGGGGGATTTTGGCAGGGCATGGTTTCCGCGGGGAATATTGCAGGGATTTGAGTGTTTTCAGTAAGGTGTAAGGCCAGCGTAAGGAGTGGAATCCTGACGCTGGCTTTTTTAGTGCGTTATCTGACGCGATTCAGGGGGATAGTAGAAGAATTATAAAAAAATAATAAAATTAGCACTCGGTGGTTGACAGTGCTAATTTTTTATGTTATAACACATATATAACAAATAAAACAGTTACAACAAACCAATTACAACAACCATTTTTAAATAAGAAACCAAGGAGGTATGACTTATGTTACTTAGAAACAGAGCTTATGATTTATTTGATGAGATGTTTAAGGACGCATTTTTTTAATCCGTCTTATGGAGACAGCAGAACTACCCAAGTAATGAAGACAGATATCCAGGAGAAGGAAAATCACTATCTGGTGGATATTGAACTGCCGGGCTATGCGAAAGAAGATATTAAAGCAGAATTGAAAGACGGCAATCTGACAATTACGGCGTCCAGGAATGAAAATAAGGAAGAAAAAGACGAGGCGGGAAAATATATCAGAAGAGAACGTTACAGCGGTTCCTGCAAGCGGACCTTCTATGTGGGGGATCAGGTAAGACAGGAAGATATTCAGGCTGGATTCCAGGATGGTATTTTGAGGCTCAGCATTCCAAAGGAGCCGGTTTTAAAAGATGATCAGCCAAAGCTGATTTCAATTCAGTAATCTGTCGGAGGGGATGTTTCCCTCTGTTACAGTTTATCATATAGAAACAAATAGAAACAAATAGAAACAAATAGAAACAAGTAGTATTGCGGCTGAGGCCGCCAGTCAGTTATTTTCAAGGAGGTATGACTTATGTTACTTTCAAACAGAGCTTTTGATTTATTTGATGAATTGTTCCGTGACCCGTTCTTTAGCAAACCATTTTCAGACAACACGTCCCAGATTATGAAGACTGATGTTCAGGAAAAAGATAATCACTATCTGGTTGATATGGAGCTGCCGGGATATGCGAAAGAAGATGTAAGGGCAGAGCTGAAGGATGGATATCTGACAATTATCGCGAACAAGAATGAAAACAAAGATGAAAAGGATAAGGATGGTAATTATATCCGAAGAGAACGCTTTACGGGAACCTGCAAACGATCCTTTTATGTGGGAGAAAGCGTTCGCCAGGAAGATATTCAGGCAGGATTTCAGGATGGTATTCTGCGTCTGATGATTCCCAAAGAAGCTGCGCAGAAAATTGAGGAGCAGCCGAAACTCATTACGATACAATAAAAAGTAAATACTTAGATGTGATACGGGATGTCCTGCTGAATATTCAGCGGGACATCATTTTTTTAACCATTTTTATAAAATCCAGGGCATAAAGAGGCATATAGGAGCCCTTGCGGTATGCAATGCTAAGAGTGGTACATATCCGAGGTTTACCTACAGAAAAGCAGACTGGAGCAGACTGGAAATGCATATTTTTAATATAGCTCTCCGGTGCAAAACATACGCCCAGATCCTGCAGTACCAGAAGAACTGCCGCCTGGGTATTTCTGGTATGAAGTGAAACGGTGGGGCTGATTTTGTGCTTTCGGAATAGATCAAGAGCAATTCTGCCAGTAGTCTGTTCCGGGAAATGAAGGATGAAATTATCGCTTGCAAAAAGAGCAAGATCTATATATGGATAGGGACTGTCCGGTCCGTTAACGCCCAGAGAGGCAAACGGGTGACGGGGGGATACCACAAGGACAATTTCTTCCTCGCCAAGGGATTCATAAGTGAGCTTGGGATGGGGAGATGATTCATTAAATATGGCAAAATCGATCTGGTCATCCAGCAGCAGTTTCTCCTGTATAGCGTAAGTTTCTTCCAGGCAATTAATACGGATATGGGGATATTTTTGATAAAAAGCAGGAAGGATTGCAGGAATCATGCAGGAACTGCGCATCAGGGGAAAGGCAATATTCAGTTCGCCTTCATTGCATTGTGTAATATCTTTTAATTCTTTTTCCCAATCCTGATTTAAAGCCATCATTTTTTTTGCATATGAGAGATAGCGCTTTCCCGCATGGGTGGGAATATAGCGGTTATCAACCCTGCCGAAAAGTTTACAGCCTAACTGGCGTTCCAGTTTCTGCAGGTGTTTGCTTAGTGTGGGCTGGGAAATATACAGTTCCTGTGCAGCCTTTGTGATATTCTGGTGTTTTGCAATGCATAATATATAGTCAAATTCTTTGATATTCATGGGATACCTCGTTTTGAAAGACATAGGCAGTTATTCACTTTTGGAATAATGATTATGGTAAATAGGAATTGGACATGCTTTTATCCTTATCATACAATAGATGTAGAAAAGAAGCAAATAAAAGCACAATAAAGGAGAGAAGAAAATGAAACAGTGGTTGGAGAAACAGTTTCAGTTGTCAAAGTACCACACGAATATGAAAACAGAGTTGATTGCAGGTGTTACAACTTTTGTCACAATGGCGTATGTCTTGGCGACGGTTCCGAATATGTTAAGCTCTGCGGGACTGGATAAGCATGTGATGCTCACTGCAATGGTATTGTTAATTATTTTGACAAGTGTGGCAATGGCAATTTTTACAAACCGTCCGTTTGCCCTGGCACCGGGACTTGGCAGTGTGGGAATTGTTACGGCAATGATCCAGAACGACGGAATTTCCCCGGAGATCACAGCAGGTGTTATTTTTCTGAGCGGTGTATTGTTTATATTAGTTACATTTTTGGGACTTAGAGAAGCAGTTGTGAAAGTAATACCTATGAGTCTTAAACATGCGGTAAGTGCCGGAATAGGTCTGTTTATTGCACTTTTAGGTGCAAAAAGCTGTGGGTTAATCATTGCAAATGAAAGCAAGAAAAGTCTTGCATTTGGGGATCTTGCATCTCCGGAAGTCATTGTAACTGTAATTGGATTTATTATTCTTCTGGTGATGAAGGTACGAAATATTGCAGGAGGAATGATTCTGACCATATTAATTACTACAATTGTGGGAATCCCGTTCGGGGTCACAAAGCTGCCGGGAAGTATCATATCGATGCCTGCAAATATCGGAAGCCAGTTTTTAAACATTGATATTGCCGGAGCATTAAACTTTGCTTATATTCCATTTTTAATTGCACTTTTTGTTCCGGACTTCTTCTCTACTTTTGGAACAGTACTGGGTGTTGGGGCAAAAGCCGGATATCTGGATAAGGATGGAAACCTGCCTGGAATAGACCGTTGTTTTAAAGTGGATGCAATCGCAACCAGTTTTGGAGCACTATTTGGTATGCCAAGCATGACAACCTATCTGGAATCTTCTGCAGGAGTAGAGGCGGGTGGAAAAACCGGACTTACGGTAGTAGCAACTGCAGCCTGTTTCGCCCTTGCACTATTCTTTGCGCCGGTTGCATTAATGATACCGTCAGCAGCAACCGCACCGGTATTAATATATATTGGAATCGGAATGTTAAGTGCTATGAAAAATATTAAATACGAAGAAATTACAGAAAGTATACCTGCATTTGTCTGTGTGACATTTACTATTTTTGCCAATAACATTGCAAATGGTATCTGCGCTGCAATTCCTACGTATTTTATTATGAAAATTGCATCAGGCAAGATCAGGGAAATATCCAAGGTAATGTATATTCTGGTAATTGTCTGCCTTTTATATTTTTATACCATTGTATAGGGGACATATATGGAAAATGTGGATTTAGTAATTCGTAATGCGAAAGTTTTTAACAGTTATCTGAAGTGTTTCCGGAAAGCAGATGTGTATGTTCTGGATGGAAAAATTTATTATGTTGATGTAAAAGATAATGAGAATACCATCCCATTAATTACTGCAAAAGAAGAGCTGGACGCTTCCGGCTATTATATGATTCCAGGATTGATTGACATCCATATGCATATCGAAAGTTCCATGATGACGCCTCAGACGTTTGCCGGATATGCAGGAAAGTGCGGTGTCACTACCGTGGTTTCAGAACCCCATGAAATGGCTAACATAAAGGGGTTATCGGGTATTTATGAAATGATCGCGGATGGGGAAAATGCACCGATTGATATCTTCTATGGAATACCAAGCAGTGTACCATCTACGAATGAGGAGCTGGAGACTACAGGAGGTATAATTGACTGCCGGGCAATGAAAGAATTGTATGAGAAAAAAGAGGTAGTCTGCGTCGGTGAAATTATGAACTACAGGCAGATCATTCGGGAAAATGATCTGGAAATTACAAAATTTTTAAACTACCTTCATGAAGTTGATCCGAATTTTGTTATAGAAGGCCATTGTCCATCACTTACGGGATTAGACCTGGCAAAATTTCTTTATCTTGGCATTGACGGAGATCATACGGAGCATACGCTGGAAGAAATACGCCAGAGATTCGAAAATGGAATGTTTGTGGAATTGCAGGAGAAGATGTTAAGGCCGGAGATTCTGGATTATATCAGGGAAAACAGGCTATATGAACATTGTGGATTTGTAACAGATGATACTATGGCGGACAAGCTGTATGAAGAAGGGCAGCTGAATAAGGTGATTGAGGAAGCAATCCGTATGGGCTTTCCCACAGAAGAAGCAATCTACTGCGGTACATATACCAATGCAAGACGCATGAATCTGAGAGACAGAGGGGTGATAGCACCTGGAAAAACAGCAGATTTTGCCCTGATTACCGGATTTAACAGTTTAGAACCAGATTATGTATATAAAGATGGACAGCTAATTGCATCCAAGGATCAGGAAAATGAAAATCATCCCGGAAAAGAACTGACTTCAGAGAACCGCCATTTTTTCCCGGAGGATTATTATCACAGCGTTCATATACCAGTACTTAGACCGGAAGATTTTTGGATTTGTGCGAAACAGGAATCCGGAAATGTGTCTGTCAGAGTAATTGAAGTTTCAAACGGAAGAACGCAGACCAGTGAAAAAATAGTATCCATGCCTGTCAAAGATTATAAAATCTGTTGGGAAGGAACCGGATGCCTCCTGGCAATGGTAGTGGAGCGGTACGGTAAAAATCAAAATATCGGTTATGGCTTTGTTACAGGGGATTGTCTGAAAGAGGGAGCAGCGGCAACAACCTATTTCCATGATCATCATAACTTATTTGTAGTTGGAGAAAATGTTGGGGATATGCAGGCTGCTGTGGAGAGAATCCAGTCGCTGCAGGGAGGGATTCTGACCGTTTATCAGGGAGAAATCAAAGCAGAGCTGCCGCTGCCGGTGGCGGGAATTCTATCGGATCAGCCAATTGAAGAAATCGGACCGGCTCTTAAGAAAGTACGCAACAGCCTGTTTCAGCTGGGTTATCGCCACTATAATCCGGTAATGTCCCTCTGCACATTGGGACTTCCCGTGAGCCCGGCACTGAAACTGACAGACAGAGGGCTGGTGGATGTTATAAAGGGAGAGATTGTCGATCTGGTGTGCAGTTAAAAAACAGGGATCAAAGAGTAGAAAGTGAATAGAGAAGTAAAAAAGTACTCACAGTGAAGGTCTGGTGGATCTTTTCCGTGAGTATTTTTATATGTTCTAAGAGCATGGGAGACTGGGGACAGGACGAGCTGAGCTGGCTAAATATTAATGCGAAATAAAATAACTTTAAATAATTAGTTACATATTAATAATACATAAAAATTGATCTGCTGGAAAATAAAGTTTTGCCAAGAGTATCAAGTATGGAAGAGCATTGAAAACCGGAAGGGGCACGGAATAATAAAAAATGCATATGATTCTATATAACGAATATTATATGGGTGGTGACTTTGTTTTATGCATTTTTTATCTGCATTTTTATTTGCAATTTCCGCTAATCTGGATAATCTGACGATTGGCGTTGCATATGGTATAAAGCGTATTAAGATTGAGCCGGAAAGTAATCTGGTAATAGCGTGTATCACTGCGATTGGTACATTTTTGTCCATGTCTCTGGGATCGCTGTTTACAGAAATAATAAGCACAGAGACAGCGAATCTGATTGGATCATCTATTCTGGTTTTTGTGGGTGGGCTGTTTATTGCTGAATTTATCTGGAAAGAGTTGATTTTGAAACGGGTTAAAGCTGAGGCAGAAGAAAAAAGGGAAAAGGATAAGACGTGGCTGAAAAAGAGCATGGAAGAAGGGGATAAGGACGGATCCGGCAATATTGATATGCGCGAGGCAGTTACATTGGCATTTGCGCTGACAGTAAATAATATAGGACTTGGAATCGCAGGGAGCATTACCGGACTATCCGTATTCTGGACGTCAGTGTTTACCCTTTTAATCAGCTATATTTTTATATCTGCAGGGCAGCGTTTTGGCAGGGGATGCTTGTCGAGATTATTTGGTAAATATGCAACGGTTGTCTCTGGTCTGATTATTTTTGGTATGGGTTTATATGAAATGTTTGTTTAGAGCGTGTTTGAAAATTGCTTTCTGGCAGCTGTGCGTGACACTTTGTTGGAATTTGACTCGGATGAAGGGCGTGTAGCGGGCTACGTAACCTGAATTTGTGGCAAATATGCCGCAAAGTGGGGCATGCAGATGGGGAAAGTGTACGGAAAGATGGGGAGTGCGGTAAGCCGGCGAGGCCTCAATGCTGTACTAGTACAGCATTGCACAAATAACTGTGAATATAGCATCCGACTCTTTCCGAACACAACCTCCATCTGAAAAGCGTCCCTTCCCCGACAAAATCTAAATTAATAACCTGCTTTCCATTTTTCTAAATATCTGAAAACTCCCGGGCAATGTCCGGAAAATCTGTTATGATCGCTTCAACTCCCAGTTTTATTAATTTTTCCATGTGCTCTTTTGTATTGACTGTCCACACGTGCAGAGGAAGATTGTATTTCTTACAGTCCTGCAGAAAATCAGGATACTGGAGAAGATAGATTGCAGGGTGCAAAGCATTAACCCCTATACTGATTCCGTAGGCAGGAACATTTATCCAGCCGTCTTCATAGAGAAGTCCGGTTCTTATAGATGAATCCAGTTCTTTTAAATGTTTTAAGGTATAGTGATTAAAGGAGGAGTAAATAATCCGCTCTTCCATCTGCATCTCCCGGGCAAGATTCAATGCTTTTTTCTCTATTCCGGGATAAAAACAGATGCTGGTTTTAAGTTCAACATTAACGGTTAGGCTTGTGGGCTGAATCAATTCATACACTTCTTTTAAGGTGGGAATACATGCATTAGTAAATTCAGGATGAGTCCTGTTAAAACGCAATTGTTTTAATTCCTTAAGGGTATAGTCTTTAATCCAACCAGTTTTACCGGTGACACGATCAATCTTTTCATCATGAGCAACGACGATTTCCCCGTCTTTTGTCAGTTGTATATCCAGTTCAATACCATCTGCATTCTGGTGTATTGCAAGTTCAAATGCTTCCAGTGTATTTTCAGGCGCATAGCCGGAAGCGCCTCGATGCGCCCAAATCTTTGTTTTCATAATACAACCTCACTAATATATTTTAGTTTTCTATACTTCTGTGTATGAATGCTTTGGTTCATTATAGTACTCTTTGGGATGAGATACAATTATATTTTGTGGGCTGTTAATAAATAATGCCTCCTGTACTTCGGCTGAACAGTGTCCCGCCCGATGGTGCTGATGCAGGTAGTCTTGCTTATCTGTTCATATACTAATGTTCTGGGGCGTCCGGTACAGAAGCAGAACAGATGATAACTAGCCCAGATCATTAGAACCGGAACGAAAATCAGGTAAAGTGATTCAAAGCGCAATATGCACTGTTGCAGTGTAAGTGCTTTTTCACCATCGCTGGAAGTAACCCTGATTCGCAGCAGCCATTTTCCCGGAGTGTAACCATTTGTGAGGTAGGTACACACCACAAAGTAAAATACAGGCAGCAAGAAGCAGGAAGCAAACTGGATCAGGAATAAGAACGGAGGGATAAATGTTGTCAGGATTACGGTCGGAACACCAATACAAGCCAGGATAACCCAGTCCAGGGTAAATGCAGCAAGCCTTCTGCAAAAAGAGACGTGTAACCCCTTTTCATATGCAATTTTATCCAAACGTTCTCTGCTTGGCAGTAATTTCATAAAGATAGCTGATGAAATATAACCAAGCATTCCACCGCTGGTGTTCAGCATCAGGTCATCTACATCGAACAGACGGTATCCGCGGGGATATATTCCGTATAATCCGCTTAACTGCGTAAG
Organism: Robinsoniella sp. RHS; assembly: GCF_001029355.1. NCBI lineage: Bacteria > Bacillati > Bacillota > Clostridia > Lachnospirales > Lachnospiraceae > Robinsoniella > Robinsoniella sp. RHS. Next base: position 10,322 of record NZ_JNGB01000143.1, on the reverse strand, counting down.
TTCAAAGAACAGGCTCAGAGAAAAGCTGACCAATAATACTTTTTTCCAGCTGCATCGGAAATAATACCGCAGGTAGGTACCGAGAGGCAAAAACAGCAGGATGTTAAAGATGACCTGCAAGAAGCAGTTTTGTGTCAGTGCACTTATCCAGGTTCCCGGTGAAGAGATTTGAAAAGTTGTTTCTCTTAAGAAGTCTCTTACAAACTGGAATGGAACCAGCTGAGTCTGAGGTCCTGTGTAGCCTGCCACCTCACTAACAGAGGGGAGCGGAAGTATTACAAGGAAATACATGCATAGCAGGTACAGAACAAAGGAATACGTGATAACGGATCGAAATAGCGGTATGGAACCGTATCTGCGGTATTGATAAATCATGTATGGAAATGTAAATATAACAGCCAGCAGCGGAAAAACTGCGATGGCTTCTTTAATTGGGATCAGGTATATATTCATAATATAGCACCACCTTTCATGGCTTAATGATACCAAAATGAATCATGGTCTGCCATAATTGCAGCTTACATTTTAGGAATATAGCTTACAATTTTGTAAGTCAGATATCTCAGATCCTGATCTGACATCATTTATCTGTCTTTATATAGAAAGATCAGGTGCAAAAAATGCAGAAATGATAAAAAATTGAAAAATACGAACAAAATATTGTAAAGAGAAACCGGAGTTTGTATGCTATGATTTTTTATAAATATAAAATTTCGGGTGATGCTTTGCTGTAACGGTGTTTCCCGGCAAAAAAGGAACGGAGGATTGTTATGAAGAGAAAGAATGGATTTGCCAGAGGCGTCAGCTTTATGTTGTCTATGGCGTTGGTGCTAAACACAATCGTGATGCCGGTATCAGCATCTGGACAAAATGGAGCGTCGCAGGTATCAGCCGGCGGGCAGGTGTTGGAAACAGAATATGAGCAGGCAGAGAAGCGCGGAACGGAAACAGAGATTAATCAGCCTGTAAGGGATGCAACAGCGGCGGCGCAGCAGGCAGATGCTGAAATGGAGAATAATTCAGATACAAGTATAGACTCAGATACAGGTGTAGACTCAGACTCAGGTGTAGATTCAGATTCAGGGATAGATACAGACACAGATATAGATACAGACACAGGGATAAATTCCGTTACAGAGTCAGATATAGATACAGACACAGGGATAGATTCCGCTACAGAAGCAGATACAAAAACGGGGCTAAACGGCGGGCAAGAGATCACAACTGAAAAAGATAAGGATATTGACGCCGCAATCGTAACCGGGAAAGAATCAGGCTTTAATCAGGAGCCGGAAAGCGAGAACGGAGAAAATACGGTAAAGGCTTTGACAGATATGGAAACCGGGTTATTTGGTGAGATTTTCAATACAGAGGGGTATCGCGGGGGATCAATGGAACTCTTTAACTTTGAAAATAAAACTGGAGAGCAGGTTTTTCCTTCCTTAAGCGGGCAGAATCTAAGACCGGTATTTGATAAATATAATGGAAATAAAGGGGACGAGCAGTTTGCTACAGCCAGATTCACCGGAAAACTAAACGTAGAAAAAGCCGGAGATTATAAATTCTTTTGCTGGGGAGATGACGGATTCCGGATATGGATTGACGGGAAGCTGGTCATTGATTTCTGGGTACAGGAATGGGAAAAGGAGCAGACCAGTAAAGCGGTTGCTTTAAGTGAAGGATTACATGATATAAAGATCGAATATTTACAGGGATGGGGCGGCGCCGTTTTAAAGCTGTCATGGGAATCTGTAAATGCCAATATAGCCAAGGAAGTAATTCCGGAGAAAGCATTTTATCATGCCAAGACTCCGGCTGATGCCGGCTTAACTGCCCAGATTTACAAAGTAAACGGAACACCTTCCAGTATTACGTCCTTTGGATTTGCAGGGGAACCAGTGAATCAGGTTTTACCAAACCTGGATGGGCAGGATGGATTAAAAGAGGCAATTCAATTAAGCAATGGAAGCAGTGAATATGCAACGGCTATTATCCACGGATATATTACGCCTCAGGAGAGCGGTGACTATGAATTTGTAATGAGCGGAGATGATGCTTTTCGCTTCTGGATGAAGGATGAAATGATGGTTAATTCCTGGAAACTTCATTCCGACCAGACCAAGGTCAGTCAGCCAGTACATATGGAAAAAGGATTTCTTTACAAAATCCGTATTAATTATGCCCAGGCAGATGGAGATGCCAATTTGAATTTATCCTGGAAAAAGGATGGCGGACAGGCACAGGTTGTTCCGGCTGAGTGTTTTCGGCAGGCTGCAAAGGCGATCCAGGGAGAAACTGCAGCAGAAGACCAGCATGGACTTCTGGCTGAGGTGTATGGTGATATCTTCCTGGAAGAAAAAAAAGGTGAAGTAATTGCACCCGTACTTGACAAGACACTTTCCATTAAAAAAATATTATCCCAGTATAACGGTTCGGAAGAATATGGTTCTTTCCGTTTTACCGGACAGGTAAACGCAGAAGAAGCAGGTGATTATACCTTTTATCTGATAGGAGATGATGGTTTCCGCCTTTGGGTAAATGATGAGCTGGCGATTGATTTCTGGGAATCCAAATGGGATAAGCAACAGGAAAGCCAGCCAATTCATCTAAATGAAGGAAGAAATGACATTCGTATTGAATACTTCCAGGGTTATGGCGGAGCTTATATTATGCTGGAATGGCTGAAACCCGGAGCAGAGGAAAAAGAGGTCGTTCCAACGGAAAGTCTTTATCCGGCAAGTACAAAAAAAGGATTAATCGGAGAAATCTATCAGGAAAAAGGCGGTAATCAGGAAAAACTGGCTGAGGTAATGGCAAATGAGGTATCAACAGAGCAGTTTTCGGTAAATTCCCTGGTCAGCTATTACGAGGGAAATGAGAACGCGCCGGCAAATGTAGAATTAAACGGTAAAATTAAACCAGATGTATCCGGAACCTATGAATTGGCATTTGGATCTTCCGGTAACTATCAGGTGTATCTGAATGATGAAAAAATTATTTCTCAAAATGCGGGAAATGTGTATAAAGAAACCCAAAGCCAAAAAGTAGAACTGGAAAAGGGAATTTATTATAATCTTACGATTATAGCAGAGAATCTGAATCTTAAGGAAGATATGAATTTATCCTGGACACGGGATGGGGTAAAATCGGTGATTGGAGAAGATCAGTTGTATGCCCCGGAAGCAATGTGGTATGAAAGCGTTATGGCGAGAGAAAAATTATATGTGGGTCTCACAGAGGCAGTGAATCTTCGCAAAAATACGAAGGTAGGATCTGGTGAGGGTCAGATTGCGAAAGAGTATATGGATAAGTTCTCTGCAGTTGTAGATGAAGTAGCAGCAGATGCAAAAGACTTTGATATCATCGCATCTGTTCTGAAAGAAGATTCCAATAAGATCACCGATGCGGTGGCAGAATTTAAATTAAATGTAATTCGTGCACAAAAAGGGGAAGCATTAACCCAGTTCAATAATGCACTCTATCAGGGACAGGATCCATTTATCAGCTATCATGACGGATATTATTACTTTGTTTCGTCCAGTAACGATCCATCCCACAATAAAATGTATGTATCAAAATCAAAATCGCTGCTGGATCAGGGAGAAAAAGTAAGGATTTTTGATTTTAATGATTCAAAATCCAGGATCTTTGCTCCGGAAATGTTCTTCATTGACGGTAAATGGTATATTTATTACTGTGCAGATGCAAAAGAATATAACTGGAGGCATATGGCATGTGTTATGGAATCTGTTACTGATGATCCCCAGGGAGACTGGATTGACAGAGGCGTATTGTATACGGGAATGGAAATAAATAACCCCAATGAGTTTGCACAGGGAAATGATTTTACCGTTTTCCAGTACCGCGGACAGTTATATGCCTGCTGGGGAAGCATGGAAAGCGGCGTAGAGTCACCAGCCATTGCCAGAATGGAATCACCCATTAAGATTACGGAGGAAAGAAGTTTTCTGCCTGGCTTCGGAGGTGAAGGCCCCAGAGCAGTTGTGAATGGGGAGCATCTGTTTATGACTGTTTCCCAGGGAAGCTTTAAGACAGCAGGATATCACATGGGTATGTATGTATTTGATACGACAAAGGAGGATGTGTTAAATCCGGATAACTGGACCTATAAAGAAGGCGTATTCGAGGGATCGAAAGATGTCTATGGACCAGCCAGAGCTTCATTCTTTCAGTCAGCTGATGGGACAGAGGACTGGATGGCATTCCATTCAAAAGTGTATCCGTCAAATAATAATGCATGGAGACAGGTCAGTATTAAGAAATTCACATGGAATGAAGATGGATCACCGAACTTTGGCAGGCCCGTATCGCCATATGAATTTACAGCACTGCCATCCGGCGATCCGGGTCTGGGACTTGCATATCAGGCAGAAGACGGAGATTTGTCAGGCGGTGCCCAAAAAGGATATAAAGGGAAAGGATTCCAGGGAACCGGATATGGTAAATTCACAGACAAGAATGGAGAAAAAATAACGTTTAAGGTAAACGTACAGGAAGATGGCGACTATTTTATCAGAGCTCGTTATGCGAATGGAGTTAAGGCTCCGATCAGTAGTACGGACAACCGCGGAGAATGGGAAGCAAATATACCGGATATTACACCAAAGGCGGGAACCTTGAATCTCTATGTAAATAATGCAGGTCAAAAAAGTGTCACAGTTCCCTTTGACAAAACAGAAACGGACTGGCAGCACTGGATGACTGTCTGCAGCCGCGTTACCCTGAAAAAAGGTGATAACACCATATCTTACGTAAAAGATGCAGAGAACAGTGGAAATGTATATATTGATTATATAACTGTGCAGGAAGCTCATGAACAGCCGGCACCTCAGACTGTTAAGACAGGGGCTGAGCTGGATGCTTTGATCGCTGATGTGGAGGGGCTTTTGGAAGCGGAATATTCTATTGAGACCTGGAGAATCTTTTATGGAGCGCTGTTAAGTGCAAAAGCCGTTAATAAAGATGCAGTGCAGGCTGTTTCAAACCGTTATTTATCATTAGAAGCGGCAGCAAAGGATTTATCTGCTTATGTTCGTTTTTATGTGGATAAAAACGTAAGCGTAAGCGGAGATGTAAAAGATGATATGTTCCGAATTAGTTCCGAGGTCACGATACAGGCAATCGATATTCCGGGTAAAACTTTTAGTAATTGGGAAGTATCCGGTCTGGAACTGACGGATGACCAGAAAGAATCCAGAGAATTTACATTTACGGTTCCAAGAGGCAGGGGAAGTATCGTTCCGGTCTATGAGGAAAATGCGTATTATAAGGTTACAACAGGAGCAAATGTAACAATTGAAAATGCTTCTTCAAACGGTACCTGTCAGGCAGGAACTACGGTTAAGGCAACGGTGGCCATACCACAGGGCAAAGAGTTCACCGGTTGGGAAGTCAAAGGAATCATGTTAACAGAGGCAGAAAAAAGAGCACTGTCCATTACTTTCGTGATGCCTGAGAATGAAGTTGTATTAAATGCAGGATTTAAAAATATAGTAGTTCCGGAAAAACCGAAATACCAGCTGAAGGCAGGAGCCGGGATTACCATAATAAATGCAGCAAAAGACCAGATGTATCCGGCAGGAACCAGAATTCAGGCATCGGTGTCTGTTCCTTCCGGCAAGGTATTTGCACAGTGGAAGACAGCCGGAATTACACTGACAGCAGAACAGCAAAAGTCACAGACGATTACATTCCTGATGCCGGCACAAAGTGTAACTCTGGAAGCAATCTTTGATATCCAGAAAAAGAAACAGACGATTACAGCTAAAGACTTTAAGAAAACAGATGGAGATAAGAGCTTCTATATTAAGGCAAAGGCATCCGGAAAAGGTAAGTTATCTTATAAGTCCGATCATACGAAGGTTGTAAAAGTGGACAGCAAGGGTAAAGTGACAATCAAGGGTACCGGTAAGGCACAGATTACCATAACGGCAGCAGGCAATGCCAATTATGATTCTGCAGTCAGAAGAATTACCGTTTCGGTTGCCCCAAAGAAAACTACTGATGTGAAAGCAATATCAAAGAAATCTAAAACTTTGAAACTGTCATGGAAGCGTACAAGTGGTGCAAGCGGATACCTGATCACATACTCAGCGGATAAAAAATTCAAAAAGGGAGTCAAAAAGATTGTAATCAGTTCCGGGAAAACAACATCCAGAACCCTTAAGAATCTCAAGGCTAAGAAGGTCTGCTACGTAAAAATCAGGGCATTTAAAACGTCAGGCAAATCAAAGGTCTATGGAAAATACAGCAGGACTGTATCCGTGTTGGTTAAGAAATAAATATTAAGATAAAAACGATAACAATAATGTATATAAAATACCACGCTTTTTTCCGGCGTGGTATTTTTATAAATTAGTGCTAAAATTTTGCATAGTCAAAGGATGATTTTTCCATTATAATGTATTTTATCATCGGGGGATTATCGTCTCATTTGATGAAGAGGGGGAAATGAATTTATAAACACGTTCTAAATTATGGGAGGAAGAAAAAGATGAATTGCAAGGCTATGGTAGCAGATGATGAGTACATAATCCGGAGGGGGATTATCAGTTTTTTACGGAAATATGAAGAAATTGAAGTCGTAGCAGAAGCAGAAGATGGAGAAATGGCATTGGAAATTGCCCAGGAAGAGGACATTGATATTTTCTTTGTAGATATTAACATGCCTTTTTTAAGCGGGCTGCAGTTTATTGAAAAATTAAAGAATTTACAGCCCCAGGCAATCATTGTTGTTATCACCGGATATGATGATTTTGAATTTGCAAGGACGGCACTCCGGCTCGGAGTCTTTGAGTACATTTTAAAACCATTGATGGAAGAACCTTTTGACAATATGATTCAGGAGGTATTAAAGGAAGTACAGCAGCAAAATAAGGAAGATAAATATCTGAAGTGGGCAAAGATGACTTTACAGCAGAACAAAATACATCTGGTGGATGCGTTTTTAAAGAACTGGCTGGAAGGGAGACTTGCAGAGGAAGAAATCGAGGAACGGATGCAGTATCTGGACATTTGTATTCCAAAACAATATGCAGTTACCATTATTCATCTGGAACAGGCAGTGGATAAAGATCTGGGTGAAAACTGGGATGATGACCTGTTATCCTATGCTGTTCAGAATATCAGTAATGAAATTTTTAATGACCTGAAAAATGTCTCTTCCTGCCAGGTAGAAAATGGTGATCTGGTGGTGATCTCAAAAGATATGGGAGCAGAAGAGCTTAGGCGCAAGCAGTTAAAATGTATGGAAAGCATCGAGGGATGTCTTCCGTTAAAAGTAGTTTCTGTTCAGGAGACAGGAGAAGGATATGAGAATCTGGTTGCGGTATACAACCGGGCAGCAGAGCAGATGGAATCAGTAAAGGGCGGTTCTAGCGTAATTAAAATTGTGAAACAATACATAGAAGATAATTATAACAGAGAAGAATTGACGCTGCAGGATGTGGCGGATTATACGTATCTTTCGCCTCAGCATTTAAGCAGGATTTTTCGAAAAGAGATGGGAATCACCTTTATTGATTATCTTACAAAAGTGCGTATCCGAAAAGCAATCGACCTGCTTTTTGAAGAAGATCTGAAAATGTATGAAATAGCGGAGAAGGTAGGATATACCACTCAGCATTATTTCAGCAATGTATTTAAAAAGATTACCGGAGTAAGTCCGGCTGAGTACCGTAAGAGTGCACAAAAAAGATAAGGAATGAAAATTACATAGGGATATTTATTTAGCATCCATGAGTTGATTGGCAAATGGATGCTAAAATTTTGCAATTTTATAAAGGAAAATTGCAAAGACCTGAAGACATAAATAGAATATAATAAGTTCATAGCAAGGGAAGAACCCAAAGAAAACGGAGGATATTAAAATGAAAAAAAAGCTTGTTAGTGTATTATTATGTGTCAGTATGGTAGCTGCTATGGCAGCCGGATGTGGTTCCAGCAGTACAGGAACAACAGAAGCAAAGACAACGGAGGCAAAGACAACAGAGGCAGCGAAGACAGAAGCTCCTGCAACAGAAGCACAGGAAACGGTAAAGGGTTCTGAAGTTGCAGGTGATGAAGCAAAAGATGACAGTGCAGGCGGTGATAAACTGGTAGTTGGTTTTGCCCAGATCGGACAGGAATCCGGATGGCGTGATGCTGAGACAGCTTCGATTCAATTCTATGCAGGACAAAACGTGGATACAATTGACCTGAAATTTGCAGATGCTCAGCAGAAACAGGAGAACCAGATTAAAGCAATTAAGTCTTTTATTGAAATGGGCGTAGATGTTATCGGACTTGCTCCGGTAGTAGAAACCGGATGGGACGCAGTATTTACAGAGGCTCAGGAAGCTGGAATCCCAATTGTACTGGTGGATAGAAAAGCAGATGTAGATGAAAGCTTATATTCAACTTTCATCGGATCAGATTTCATCGAAGAAGGTAAAAATGCAGCAATCGAAATGGGCAAATTATTAGAAGAAAAAGGAAAAATTGTTGAGTTAGAGGGAACCGTAGGTGCTTCCGCAGCAAATGACCGTAAAACAGGATTTGATGAAGAAATCAAAGCAAATCATCCGGATATTGAAATTCTGGAGTCCCAGACAGGTGACTTCACAAGAGCAAAAGGGAAAGAAGTTATGGAATCTTTCTTAAAGACTTATGGCGAAGAAATCAAAGGTGTATATGCACATAACGATGATATGATGCTTGGCGCAATCGAAGCAATTAAAGAAGCTGGATTTAAACCGGGTGAAGACATTAAGACAGTGTCAGTAGATGGCGTTAAAGGCATTTTTGAAGCTATGGCAGCAGGAGAAGCAAACGTTACTGTAGAATGTAATCCATTACTTGGTGAACAGTTCTTCAATACATGCCAGAAATTAAAAGATGGTGAAACAGTTGAAAAATGGGTTAAATCTGAAGAAGGTATCTATCGTCAGGATACGGCGGCAGCAGATTTACCAAATCGCCAATACTAAAATAGATTTTTATGATCTTATTAAAATCCGCTCCAGTACGACTGAGAGCGGATTTTGGATAAGGGGGCAGATAAACAGCAGGAATGGAGGAAATGTGATATGGGTAAAGAGGATATCTTACTTCAAATGAATCATATATCAAAGAGCTTTGGTAAAGCTGTAATCGCACTGAGTGATGTGCAGCTGGAATTAAGAAAAGGGGAAGTACTGGCACTTTTGGGAGAAAACGGTGCAGGTAAATCCACATTGATTAAGGTATTGACAGGAGTAGAGGAAAGAGACAGCGGAACGGTTCTGATGGAAGGAAAAGAAATCTATCCGAAATCCCCGTTAGAGGCGCAGGCAGACGGAATCAGTACGGTATACCAGGAGGTAAACCTCTGTCCGAATTTGTCTGTAGCAGAGAATATTTACATAGGCAGGGAAATAAGAAAAGGCGGCAGAATAGACTGGAAAACAATTAACCAGAAGTCTAAGGAATTAATGAAGAGATTCGATCTGGATATTGATGTAACTAAGAATCTGGATAATTATTCTGTGGCAATTCAGCAGATGATTGCAATCGCCCGTGCCTGCGATGTATCAGCAAAAGTACTGATACTGGATGAACCGACTTCCAGTTTGTCTGCAATGGAAGTAGAAAAATTGTTTGAAACAATGAGAAAGCTCCGGAAAGAGGGTATGGGAATAATTTTCGTAACACACTTTCTGGATCAGGTATATGAGATAACAGACCGTATAACGGTTCTAAGAAATGGGGAATACGTAGGAACTTATGAAACAAAGAACCTGCCAAGGGTAGAACTGGTAGGAAAGATGATTGGCAAAGACTATGCAAAATTAAATCAGACAATGGCTATTTATGAAGAAGAAAATAAATCAGATGAATTATTAATAGATATGGCAGATGTCACGGGGGCAGGAACCATCCAGGGATTTAGTCTGAAGATTAATAAAGGCGAGGTATTGGGACTCTCCGGGCTGTTGGGCAGCGGAAGGTCAGAAACAGCCCGTTTAATATTCGGAGTAGATAATCTGGAAAAAGGAACTCTTGAAATTAAAGGAGAAAAGACAAAATTAAAGGGTACACTGGATGCAATCCGGAGAGGCATTGCATTCTGTCCGGAGAACCGTAAAACGGAAGGTATTGTAGGAGAACTTACCATCCGTGAAAATATCTGCCTGGCACTGCAGGCGAAGCGGGGGATGTTTCACTTTATATCCAGACAGGAGTCAGAGAAGATAGCAGATGAGTATATTAAGAAACTGGAAATCAAGACCCCGTCGTCAGAACAGCTGATTAAGAATTTAAGCGGAGGCAACCAGCAGAAGGTA
>NZ_JNGB01000142.1:0-8021 GCF_001029355.1 Robinsoniella sp. RHS | reverse complement strand
ATATGAAAATGAAAGGCAGCGCAAGGTATATCTGCCTGATGGTAAGTGGCGGAATATTCATGACAATAAAGAGTATCAGGGTGGGCAGGAAATCAATGTAAATGCACCGATTGATGAGATACCTGTATTTGTCCGGGAGGGATCACTGGAAGAAATCTGTTAGTATTTAAGTGTAATAAATATTCTCTTACATGCAGTCATACGGTGCAGCAGGCATAATCAGAATTTGATGAGGAGGTAAAGTATGAAAAAAGACGTGGGTAAGAAACGGCTATTTGATTTTGGAGGCGGCTATACAGGGATCATGGGAAAGATTTTTGATTTACTGCTGTTAGGAGTACTTTGGATTATCTGCTGCATTCCGTTAATTACAATAGGGGCATCTACAACCGCTCTTTACTACAGTGTGGTAAAATCAGTAAAGAAAGATAAAGGCTATGCCTTGCGTGAATTCTTTCATGCTTTCCGTCTGAATTTTGTCCCTGCAACCGTGATATGGACAGTAACAGCGGCAGTAACCTTTGTTGTCCAATTAAATATGGGAATTCTAATGCAGAAAACCAGCAGCTATACCGGTCTATTCTTTATCTGCTTTTATTTCCTGGCATCGGTCTTTGTATTTGCAGCTGGATGCTATGTATTTCCTGCACTGTCACGGTTTGATATGAGCGCGGGGTGGATAATAAAACTTGGAATGTATATGTCGGTAAGGTATTTTCTGACTACCCTGGCTGTATTTTTAGTAATAGCCTGTGTGCTGGCTTTATTTTGGGCACTGCCGATGAGTATATTTTTTACACCCGGAGCTGCAGTATTTATCATTTCTGATTTTATGGAGCGTGTTTTAGAAAAACATATGCCGGTTACGGTACAAGAGTTTGAATAAAAATAGAAGAAGGGAAGCCACTAAAAGGCGGAAATTCTGCTTTGCCTGCGGTGGATAAAAGGTGTAGGTATGAAATTTACAAATGGTTATTGGATGCTGAGAGAAGAAATGACTCCGGCATATGCGACAGAATATGCAAGACATATAATTGATGGAAATACTCTTCAGATCTATGTACCGGGGAGTCACATCTTAGGCAGAGGCGATTGTCTGAACCTGCCCATGATTACCATTACATTAACCAGCCCGATGGAGGGCATTATTAAAGTCTCTGCAGTGCATCATATGGGAGCGGGCTGCAGCGGGCCTTTTGCAGAAGTTACAGAGACAAATCCTGATGTAACCATTCAGGATCAGGAAAATGTTCTGGTGTATCAGAGCGGAAGCCTGAAAGCCGTGATTGACAAATCTCCAAATGGATGGAAAATGGCATTTTACGAAGGAGAATGTTTCCTGACAGAGAGCAGTTTTCGAAATCTTGCACATATGACAAATAGAAAGACGGGAAAATGTTATATGTTGGAGCAGCTGGCTATCGATGTGGATGAATATATCTACGGTTTGGGAGAACGTTTTACGCCTTTTGTAAAAAATGGGCAGATAGTTGAGATGTGGAATGAAGACGGTGGAACAGCCAGCGAGATTGCATATAAAAATATACCCTTTTATATTACCAATAAAGGATATGGTGTGCTGGTAGATAATGAAGGAGATGTTTCCTATGAAATAGGCAGTGAGAAAGTGGAACGGGTTCAGTTTTCGGTAGAGGGCGAACGTCTGGATTACTACTTTATAGGGGGAGGAAGTCCAAAAGCAGCAATCCGGAAATATACGGAGCTGACCGGAAAACCGGCACTGCCTCCTGCATGGTCCTTCGGCCTGTGGCTGACAACATCCTTCACTACCGACTATGATGAAGCAACTACTTCCGGTTTTATCCAGGGGATGGCTGACAGGAAAATTCCGCTGTCTGTATTCCACTTTGACTGCTACTGGATGGATGCGTACGAATGGTGCAGCTTTATATGGGATCCAAAGGTATTTCCGGATCCAAAAGGAATGCTGCAGCGGTATCATGACAGAGGATTGAAGATCTGCGTTTGGATTAATCCATATATCGCTCAGCAATCCTATCTGTTCAAAGAAGGCATGGAAAATGGATATCTGGTTAAAAAATCCGACGGAAGTGTCTGGCAGACGGATCTGTGGCAGCCGGGTATGGGGTTGGTGGATTTTACCAATCCGGATGCGGCAAAATGGTATCAAAGCAAGTTAAAGACGCTCCTTGATATGGGGGCAGACTGTTTCAAGACTGATTTTGGAGAACGTATTCCGGTGAAGAATATCACGTATTTTGACGGTTCAGATCCGGTTAAGATGCATAACTATTATACCTATTTGTATAATCAGACTGTGTTTGAATTACTGGAAAAAGAGCGGGGCGAAGGAGAAGCTGTCTTGTTTGCCCGTTCTGCAACAGTTGGAGGACAAAAATTTCCGGCACATTGGGGAGGCGACTGTTCTGCTTCTTATCTTTCTATGGCAGAAACTTTACGGGGCGGTTTATCCCTGGCGCTCAGCGGTTTTGGTTTCTGGAGCCATGATATCAGCGGTTTTGAACAGACCGCATCAGCGGATATCTACAAACGCTGGTGCCAGTTCGGACTGCTGACCTCTCATAGCCGGCTTCATGGATCTTCTTCTTATCGTGTACCCTGGTTATTTGATGAAGAAGCTTGTGAGGTACTGAAAAAATTTGTAAATATCAAATGCAGCCTGATGCCTTATCTGTACAGACAGGCAGTTATAGCTCACCAACAGGGAATACCCATGCACCGGCCTATGTTTATAGAATATCCCGACGACCGTGCCTGCGATACCCTGGATAAGCAATTTTTCTTAGGAGATTCTCTTCTGATAGCACCTGTTTTCAAAGAATCCGGTGAAGTGGATTACTATCTGCCAAAGGGTATCTGGACAAACCTGCTTACCGGTGAGAAACGAAAAGGCGGAACCTGGAGGAAAGAAAAGCATGATTACTTTTCTCTGCCGCTGATGGTAAAGGAGAATACAATACTGCCGGTGGGAAATAATGCTGAAGAAGCATCTTATGATTTTGCGGACGGTGTTACACTCTATCTTTCAGAATTTACGGAGGGAGCAATATCGACGGTAGAAATACCGGATCAGAAAGGGAATACGGTCATGACTGCTTCGGCAAGACGTGAGGGCAATAAGATTACACTAACCACAGAAGGTGGAGGTAAAAACTGGAAAGCGGGACTGCTTGGAGCAGACAGTATAATAGAAGGAACAGGAAATCAGATTATAATTGAATGTTAAAAACAGCAGCCCGGGAAGAAAACATCCGGGCTGCTGTATCTTTTTATTCTTTTCCGTTCCAGCAATAGGTACACAATTTGCATGGTTCGATGCCGATAGAAGCCAGCATATCATCCAGCCGGTGGTAACGCAGGGTAGTGAAATTAAGCTGTTTTCGAATTTCGTCTATCATTTCGATATAGTTCTGGCTGTCCGGATTGGTGTAGTCATCCAGCATATTGATATCGTTTTCCCCTTCCCGTTCACGAATAATCCGTCGTGTAATCAAATCCATTTCAGAATTTGAACGTGAAAAGTTCAGATATTTGCAGCCGAACATTAAAGGCGGGCAGGCAGGACGTATATGTACTTCTTTTGCACCCTCCTGGTAAAGAAATTCAGTAGTTTCCCGAAGCTGTGTACCGCGTACGATAGAATCATCGATTAATAACAGTTTTTTGTCACGGATTAAGGCTTCCACCGGAACTAACTTCATTTTCGCGATCATATTACGCTGGCTTTGTTTCGGGGGCATAAAGGAACGGGGCCAGGTTGGTGTATATTTAATGAAAGGGCGGGAATAAGGAATCCCGGTTGCATTTGCATAACCGATTGCGTGAGCAACTCCGGAATCAGGAACACCGGCAACAACATCTGGTTTAACCGTATCCCGGTTAGCCAGAAGACGTCCGCAATTGTAACGCATCTGCTCCACATTGACTCCTTCATAGGAGGATGTGGGATATCCATAATAAACCCAGAGGAAGGAACAGATCTTCATTTTTTCTCTTGGTTTGCTGAGGGTTTCCACACTTTCTGGGGTAATTCTTACAATTTCGCCCGGCCCCAGTTCTTTATAATCAAGGTAACCCAGGTTGACATAGGCAAAACACTCAAAGGATACACAATAGGAGTCTTCCTTCTTGCCAATTGCAAGTGGTGTTCTTCCCATACGGTCTCTGGATGCATAAATCTCAGTAGGGGTCATAACCAGCATGGTCATGGAGCCTTCTACCATCTCCTGAACATATAACATTCCTTCTAATATAGAACTCTTTTGATTGATTAGAGAAGCGACCAGTTCTGTTGCATTAATCAGACCGCCGCTCATTTCCAGGAAATGAGTACAGCCGTTGTCATATGCATTTTGTACCAGCTGGTCAATATTGTTGATTTTACCTACGGTTGTAATGGCAAAACTGCCAAGATGTGACTGCACCAATAAAGGCTGAGGTTCATTATCAGAGATACAGCCGATTCCCAGATTACCCTCCAGTTCATCAATGTCCCGTTCGAATTTAGTACGAAAAGGGGAATTCTCAATATTATGGATTGCCCTGTTGAATCCGTCTTTTCCATAGACTGCCATACCGCCTCTTCTGGTACCCAAATGTGAATGATAGTCAATTCCAAAGAATAAATCTTGCACACAGCTTGTCTTTGAAGCTACGCCGAATATTCCACCCATGTATTCCACTCCTTAATGTTTTCGTTAGTTTTTTGATACAGCTTCATTCTAACATAATATGACCGAAAATAACAAGGGGATTTCTATAATCACATTTTGTTTGAAAGAGGACTACATAAAAAGGTCTTTCCCACTAATAGATTTTGTGATAGAATAGAGTAGTTAATACTATCCTTTTTTAAGTATGGGAGTACAATCTATGAAAAAGATAAATAGAAAGATTAAATATAGCGGAAGATTAAAATCATATATGCAATGGCCGCTGGCGCTGGTAGTGTTTTTACTGCTGATGAATATTGCAGTTTTTGCAGTGGATACCAAGGCCGGGATCGCAGCAGCGCTGTTCAGTGTGGTATATATTGTTTTGATTATCGGCGTATTTGTATTGTACAAACCCCGTATTATGACAGAACTTGTGTCGTTTGCCACACAATATGGGCAGATACAGAAGAAGATGCTTCAGAAATTTGCGATACCTTATGGCTTGCTGGACACTGAGGGTAAGATCATATGGATGAATGAGGCATTTTGTAATGCGGTGGGAAAAGATCCGAAATATCATAAGAATATATTAAACCTGTTTCCTGAGATCAGTGTTAATGTCTTGCCTAAAAATGAAGATATCCAGACCATAGAAGTTCATTTTGACGGAGAAGATTACCGTGCCCAGCTTCAGCGGGTATCGATTGAGGAACTGGCAGATTCTGTAAATATTGTAGAAGTGCCGGAAGACCAGAATTATTTAATTGCGGTATATCTGTTTGATACAACAGAATTAAATCAGTATATAAGAGAAAATAAAGAGCAGAAACTGGTTGCCGGACTTATTTATATTGATAATTATGATGAAGCCCTAGAGAGCGTGGAGGAAGTCCGCAGATCGCTGTTGATGGCACTGATAGACCGTAAAATAAATAAATACATCACAAGCCTGGATGGTATTGTAAAGAAAATTGAGAAAGATAAGTATTTTATTGCTATCAGACAGAGATCTTTAACAACGCTGGAATCTAACCGGTTTTCCTTATTAGAGGAAGTAAAGTCCGTTAATATCGGCAACGATATGAGCGTTACACTTAGTATCGGTATTGGTGTAAATGGAAATGGCTATGTACAGAATTATGATTTTTCACGTATTGCAATAGAACTGGCGCTTGGGCGCGGCGGTGATCAGGCTGTCGTAAAGGATAATGAGAAAATTTCTTATTACGGCGGAAAATCACAGCAGATGGAAAAGAGTACCCGTGTTAAAGCAAGGGTAAAAGCACACGCATTGCGTGAGTTTATTGACAGCAAAGAAGATGTAGTGGTCATGGGCCACAAGATTACCGATATTGATTCTTTTGGAGCTTCCATAGGTGTCTACCGTGCGGCGAGGCTCATGAATAAAAAGGCTCATATTGTAATCGAAGATGTAAACAGTTCGATTCGTCCCTGGATGAATATGTTTTTGAATAATAAAGATTATGAAAGTGATATGTTTGTAAACCATGCCCAGGCGGAAGAAATCGTAGATAACAATACGGTTGTGGTAGTAGTTGATACCAATCGCCCAAGTATGGCTGAATGCTCGTCTATTTTAGAACAGACAAAAACAATTGTTGTTCTGGATCATCACCGCCAGAGCAGTGAAGTTATTAAAAATGCAGTATTGTCTTATATTGAGCCATATGCATCTTCAACCTGTGAGATGGTTGCTGAAATACTGCAGTATTTTGTGGATGGCATTAAGCTTAAGAACATAGAAGCAGATTGTATCTATGCAGGAATTATTATTGATACAAATAATTTTGTGGCAAAGACGGGAGTTCGTACCTTTGAAGCAGCAGCATTTTTAAGACGCTGTGGAGCAGATGTTACAAGAGTCCGTAAAATGCTCAGGAATGATATGTCTGCATATAAGGCGAGAGCAGAAGCGGTCCGTCATGCGGAGCTGTTCCTGAACTGCTATGCATTTAGTATCTGTCCGAGTGAAAATATTGAAAGCCCTACGGTAGTGGGAGCTCAGGCAGCGAATGAATTATTGAATATTATCGGTGTGAAGGCATCTTTTGTGTTTACACCGTTTAATAAACAGGTATATATCAGCGCCCGTTCGATCGATGAGGTCAACGTACAGATCATTACAGAACGTATGGGCGGTGGAGGACATCTGAATATAGCCGGTGCCCAGTTAAAAGATACAACGGTAGAAGAGGCTATCAGCAAATTAAAGGATGTAATAATTAAAATGACAGAAGAAGGAGCGATTTAAATGAAAGTTATATTATTAGAAGATGTAAAATCACTTGGAAACAAAGGCGCAATTGTAAATGTCAGCGATGGATATGCAAGAAATTTATTCACGAAAAAACTGGGCATTGAAGCAACACCAAAGAATATCAATGACCTGAAGCTTCAGAAAGCACATGAGGAAAAAGTAGCGCAGCAGATTCTGGATGAGGCAAAGGCGTTTGCAGCAGAAATTGCTGAAAAGCAGGTTACCGTATCCATCAAAGTCGGAGAGGGCGGAAGAACATTTGGCTCTGTTTCCACCAAAGAAATTGCAGAAGCAGCGAAGGCGCAGCTGGGATATGATATTGATAAGAAAAAAATGATGCTTACAAGTCCGGTCAAGGCTCTTGGAACTACGCTTGTTCCAATCAAGCTGCACCCTAAAGTAACAGCAGAATTAAAGGTTGTAGTAAAGGAAGCTTAGGAGGAAGTCTGACATGGAAGAAGCACTCATAAAACGAATATTGCCACATAGCGTCGAGGCAGAACAGTCTGTAATTGGCTCTATGATCATGGATAGAGAAGCGATTATGACTGCTTCCGAGATTATCAGCAGCGAAGATTTCTATCAGCACCAATACGGGGTTTTATTTGAATCCATGCTGGAGTTATATAATGAGGGCAAACCGGTGGATCTGATTACATTACAGGACCGCCTGAAGGAAAAGGAAGTTCCTCCTGAAATCAGCAGCCTGGAATTTGTCAGGGATCTGCTAAATGCGGTACCAACCTCGGCAAATGTAAAATACTATGCAAATATCGTCCAGGAAAAATCAATGCTCAGAAAATTGATTCGTACTACGGAAGATATCGCTAATACCTGTTATGTGGCTAAGGACAGGCTGGAAGACATTCTGGGAGATACTGAGAAGAAGATATTTGATATCGTCCAGTGCAATACCTCGGGTGATTATGTTCCGATTAAAGAGGTAGTGCTGAACGCGTTGGATAAAATAGAACAGGCTGCCAAGAATAAGGGAAGTGTTACCGGAATCCCTACTGGATTTATAGACCTGGATTATAAAACGTCAGGATTCCAGCCCTCCGATCTTATTCTGATAGCAGCCCGTC
>NZ_JNGB01000141.1:0-15220 GCF_001029355.1 Robinsoniella sp. RHS | reverse complement strand
CAGAATAATACTTTCTAATACCGTAAAATTATGTACCAGCTTAAAATGCTGGTGTACCATTCCGATCCCCAATGCATTTGCATCATTGGGATTATTGATCTTTACCTCTTTTCCGTTCATTTTGATCTGCCCTTTTTCCGGCTGGTAAAGTCCGAATAATACACTCATCAATGTAGATTTTCCTGCCCCGTTTTCTCCTAACAGTGCGTGAATCTCACCTTTTCTAAGCTGCAATGTCACATCGTCATTGGCCTTGAAGCTGCCAAATTCCTTTGTGATATGGTTCATCTCAATAACAAATTCCGCCATATCCCCACCCATGCATGCCGCAGTCCCCTCTGCGGCGCTTCCTTTCATAAATTATAATCGTTTTTGCCTGTATCTATAAGTTATCTTTTGAAAAACTCAGTGGAAATAACTCTTCCAGCCGGTATGTCCGGTAATCCGTTTCGCTTTTTGCAAGCAATACCATAAATTCTTTTGGATTACAGAACTCCGCCATCACCTGTCTGCACACACCGCAAGGAGCGCAATAATCCCTTTCCTCGTCTAAACCACCCTCTTTATTCCCTACAATAACAATCTTTTCAAACTCCCTCTCCCCGACGGACACCGCTTTAAAAAATGCAGTTCTCTCAGCACAGTTCGTTGGCGAATATGCTGCATTTTCTATATTGCATCCGGTATATACACATCCGCTCTTCCCCAAAAGCGCTGCACCTACCTGAAATCCTGAGTAAGGGGAATAAGAGTATTTCTGGGCTTTATATGCCTCCCGAATCAGCTCCTTGTCTTCCATTAATCTCGTACCATCCTCTCTTTTATTACTTGCTTCCATTACTGTTACTGCTTCCATACTTCCCTTAAAAAACTTTCTCCGTCCACCTGGTTTTCGATTCCGAACAAATCCAATACCGTCGCCGCGATATCCGCAAAGGTTTTTCTTGTTCCCAAGGAGACATTTGCTTTGATGCTGTTCCCATAAATCAGCATCGGTGTATATTCTCTGGAATGATCTGTGCTTGCAGTTCCGGGATCGCAGCCGTGGTCTGCGGTGATTATTAAAATATCGTCCTCTTTCATTCTCCCCAGAAATGTTCCAAGCTGCTTATCAAAATCTGTGGCTGCCTTTGCATAGCCGTCGATATCATTTCTATGTCCATACAGCATGTCAAAATCCACCAGATTCACAAAACAGATTCCGTGAAAATCACGGTCCTGAAGTTCTATTGTTTTCTCCATACCGTCTGTATTGCTCACTATGCTTCTGGTATCCTGTATTCCCCTGCCCGCAAATATATCATAAATTTTTCCAATGCCAAGTGTATCGAAACCTTTTGCTGACAAAACATCCAGCATGGTGTTCTTGGGCGGAACCAGGGAAAAGTCATGACGGTTCGTTGTACGCTTAAAATCCGGATATGTCCCTTCAAAAGGCCTTGCAATCACTCTTCCCACACCATGTTCTCCACAGAGAAGTTTTCTTGCGATCTCACAATCATGATACAATTCCTTCAGCGGTACCACGTCTTCATGAGCTGCAATCTGAAAGACACTGTCAGCCGATGTATATACTATCAAAGCTCCGGTTTCCACATGCTCTTTCCCATAGTCCCGGATTACATCCGTGCCGGAATACGGTTGGTTACAGATCACTTTCCTGCCTGTCTCTTCCTCAAATCTTTTAATAATCTCTTTCGGAAATCCATTTGGATAAACAGGAAGCGGTTCCGGGGAAATTACACCAGCGATTTCCCAATGTCCGATGGTGGTATCCTTTCCCATAGACGCTTCTGCCATTCTTGCATAAGAACCGGTCGGGGTCACCTCGCTTTTCCCTTTTTCTACCCCTTCGATGTGAAACATTCCTAAATTCTCTAAATTCGGTGTGAAATACTTCCCTGACTTACGTATTGTTCTAAGTGTATTGCTGCCCGTATCATGAAATTTGTCCGCATCCGGAAGTTCACCGATTCCAAAACTGTCCAATACAATTAAAAACACTCTTTTTGCTTTCATTCTCTTACCTATTGCATATTGCCGGTTAGAGGGTAGGCTCTAACCGGCCTTACTGCCCTTTCTTACTATTTTTATATCTTATATGAATCCTCGTACATTTTGCTGTCGCTTGATAAATAGATCATAGTCCCTTGTTGTATTTTTAGATAGGACTTCTGTCCTTTCTTTTATCTAAAATATTCATTTCGTCTTATTTTACAATTTTTGTCTTCTGTATTTGGTCATAATTCACAATTGGTTCACTTCTTTATTATCTGAATAGATAGAAAAAGCTATACATATTCTTTAACAATACTTTCATTAATTTACAATCATTTTTAAGGAGGAACGCATTATAAAAATTTCTAGAATTGATATCCAGGAAATAGATATTCCGCTGGTAACACCCTTTCGGACAGCGCTGCGTACCGTAAGTTCTATCAATGACATTGTAATCACTGTTCATACGGATTCAGGAGAAACCGGCTATGGAGAAGCTCCTCCAACCGCAGTCATTACAGGGGATACCAAGGGCTCCATAATCTGTGCCATTCGTAACTTTATCGCCCCTTCCATAATTGGTAAGGAGATTGATGACATAGAGGGCATCATGCATGCACTTCACTCCTGTATCCTGAATAATTCATCCGCCAAAGCAGCTGTAGATATGGCAGTTTACGACCTCTATGCCAAGAGCCTGCACCGTCCCCTCTATCAGATACTCGGCGGTGCAAAGCAGACGCTTGAGACCGACCTTACCATCAGTGTAAATCCCACAGAAATTATGATACATGACAGCCTTGACGCTGTAAACCAGGGCTTTCAGATTCTGAAAATCAAAGTAGGAAAAGAGGGCATGAAAGATGTAGAACGCATTTCCCAGATCCGCTCAGCGCTGGGCCCCCAGGTCACCATACGGGTAGATGCTAACCAGGGCTGGAATCCCAAAGAAGCGGTCCGTATTATAGCCCGGATGGAGGATCTGGGACTGGATATTGACCTGGTTGAACAACCGGTCCCGGCTCATGACCTGTATGGCATGCAGTATGTTACGTCTCACTCCTGCACTCCCATTCTGGCAGACGAAAGCATATTCACTCCCCGTGACGCCATTCGGATTTTGGAAATGCATGGAGCGGATATGCTCAATATCAAGCTGATGAAAACAGGTGGTATCCATCATGCCCTGAAAATCTGCAGTATCGCAGAAATCTACGGTGCAGAATGTATGATCGGCTGTATGCTGGAAAGTAAAATTGCTGTCAGTGCCGCCGCACATCTTGCTGCGGGAAAAAATATTATTACAAAAGTAGACCTGGATGGACCATCGCTCTGCAGAACTGATCCATTTGAGGGCGGACCGGTCTATGAGGGTTCCTGTATCAAGATGAATCAGGATTATGGGATTGGTATTACCCAAGTGCCTAAACCCATATTTAAAACACTAAAATAACTTACTGAAAAGTGCTTGTATCTAATTATGCGATCCGTTTTCTTACGATGGGTTGTCATAAATATTTCTTTCATGCGTAGTATTATGTGAAGAACAATTCCCATGAAAGGGTATGCCATGCAGACATTGGTCCACTACATATCTGTCCTGAATGATACAATTAACCGTTTCGTCTGGGGAGTTCCCATGCTGGTATTTTTTCTG
Source organism: Robinsoniella sp. RHS (assembly GCF_001029355.1). NCBI lineage: Bacteria > Bacillati > Bacillota > Clostridia > Lachnospirales > Lachnospiraceae > Robinsoniella > Robinsoniella sp. RHS. The sequence goes on along the minus strand of NZ_JNGB01000141.1, from coordinate 11,565 downwards.
GCTGTGGGAGTTCTCTATACAGTTGGAACCAGATGTTTTCAATTTCGTCATTTTAAGCTCTGGTTTTCCGAGACGATTCTCACCTGTTTTAAAAAATCTCCACCAAAATCACCTGAGCCCGGTTTACAATCCGGTAAAAAGAAAAACTCCATATCTCCCTGGCAGGCAATGGCTACTGCCCTGGCCTCTACCGGCGGTGTAGGAAATATCGCCGGGGTTGCCACCGCCATTACAGCAGGCGGACCCGGCGCTCTTTTCTGGATGTGGGTTTCCGCTCTCCTGGGTATGATGACTCATTATGGTGAAACCGTACTTGGCATTTGCTTTCGAAACAAAGATAAGGACGGACACTACAGCGGAGGCCCCATGATCTATATGGAAAAAGGTCTTCACTGCAAATGGCTCGCCTGTTTTTTTTCACTTTTTTGTATTGGCGCAGCACTGGGCATGGGCAATATGTCCCAGTCTAACTCCATGGCAGATGCCCTGAACCATTCCTGGGGTACCCCAAAGCTGGCAATCGGTATTGCTGCTGCTCTTATTACGGGACTTGTTATAACCGGGGGAATCGGCCGCATTACTATCGTAAGTGAAAAACTGGTACCAATTATGTCTATCCTGTATATTATTGGCGCACTCCTTGTAGTTCTGACTCACATTGGAAATGTACCGGCTGCCTTTAGCTCTATCTTTCATGAGGCATTTAACTTTCGTGCCGCAGGGGGGGGAATTCTCGGATACGGAATTGCATCCGCCATGCGTACCGGAATTTCCCGCGGGGTCTTTTCCAATGAGGCCGGACTTGGAAGTTCCGTTATGGTACACGCCGCCGCAGATGTGGATCATCCGGCTATCCAGGGTATGTGGGGAATCTTTGAGGTATTTGCCGATACAATGGTGGTGTGCACCATTACCGGCCTGGCTATCCTCTGCTCCAATGTCTATGACCAGACGGCTTACTTAAATGCCATGCAGTTAGACCAGATGTACCAGACTACCCGCTATATTGATGCGCTTCCAAATGGTGTACCGCTTGCGTCAGCTGCTTTTGCTTCCACCTTTGGCTCGATGGGAGATATCTTTGTCTCCTTTTCTATCCTGCTTTTTGGTCTGGCTACATTGCTTAGCTGGTCCTATTTCGGAGAGCAGGCAGTCATCTACCTCTTTGGCCACAAAGTTGTGCCTGCATATAAGTTTATATATATCTTTTTTATCGTAATCGGAGCTGTTGCCCGGCTGGATTTCGTCTGGAGCGTCTCGGATACGCTAAACGGACTTATGGCGATTCCAAACCTGATAGCCATTACGGTACTGTCGCCTACGGTATTCCGGGTAACAAAAGATTATTTTGTCAAATACAAGGGCGGGTGATTTACAGAAATCGTCAACACGGAGTAATTCTTACGTCAGGACATACAAAAGCGTTGCTTTTCTTTCCGGGAAGGTATATCCCCGGGACCCAGCAACGCTTTTGTACAATAAAGCTTTTATTGTATAGCAAATATTATTCTTTTTACAAGTACCTCCCCAATATATCTGCATTTTGAAAAAGTATTAAACAACGATATCCGCAAACTCAGCTTTCACCAGACTTTGCAGGGCTAACGGCGACAGCCTGATCGTGGTTCCAAGTTTTCCGCCGCTGATATAGATTTCATTATATTTCCGGGCACTGCTGTGTATGATTGTCTTGTATTGCTTTTTCATTCCAACCGGACTGCATCCGCCCCGGATATATCCGGTTATTTTATTGATATCTTTTACATGGATCATCTCCACTGACTTTTCACCCACTGCTTTGGCAGCTGTTTTCAAATGTACTTCTTCTGCAATAGGAATCACAAATACGTAGTATTCCCTGCTCTTTCCCTGGGCCACCAGTGTTTTAAAGGATTGCTCAACGGGCGCACCAGTTTTTTCTGCTGTATGGAGACCGTCTATGAACTCATCACATTCATAGGTGATGAGTTCATAGGGTATCTTATTTTTTTCCAGTATCCGCATTGCATTGGTTTTTTGCTCTTTTGCCATTTCACTTATGCCTCCTGATTGTGTCCATATAAATATGTTCCCAGCAACTCCATTTCATCCTGATAAATACAGTGCTTAAGTTCTCCGTTTTCCATCTGATTCATGCATTCCCGAAAAGATAGCCATATTACGGATTCCACCTCTGATGTCTGCAGGATAAACTCTTCGGGGTTCATATCCCGGTAAAGCACATAAACTGCACTTAACTCATAATTCCGCCAGGGTTTTCCGTAGAATTCTGTTTCCAAAAGGGCATCATGGCGCCCTATATAGTGCAGTTCATCCGCTGCCGCCACCACGCCCAGCTCCTCCTTAAGTTCCCGTATTGCCGATTCCAGGTAGTCCTGCCCTGCCGGTATGTGTCCGGCCGAAGAAATGTCATAACAGCCTGGGAAGGAATCTTTGTCACTGCTTCTTTTTTGCAAAAGGATATCAAAATCCTCATCTGTATTTTTTCTAATGATCCATACATGGGAAGTCCCATGAATATCTCCGTCTCTATGCACCAATGAGCGTTCTTTGGTTTCTCCCGTGATGTTTCCATCTAAATCACGGATATCAAAATATTCCATATAACCTCCAAGAGTCTGTTTTAAAAATGCTTTCTTTATGGATTATCATAGTTTTTCTATTACCGATCATAGATCAAATTTATCCATTTGTAAAGCAGATATGGAGATTTCTCTTCTTTGTCACCAATGCAATTCTCTTCTTACATATTTTTATTGTATCTGCTGATATAAAACACATTTGCAAAAATAACAATCAGATATGCCACGACAAGTGTAAGTGTAACCCAAAGTTCTACCTGCATCAGGGCATATACCAGCATGAGTGCTCCAAATACATAGATCATTAGATCATAAGCTTTGCCTTTTGCCTGGTTCCTTATCGAGACATTTCGCTCGTCATTTGTATCAATCCTAATCTGCTTTGCTGCTTCCGGATTTTTCCGATAGGAAAGGTTTGTAAATACAGTACCAATATTCTGGCCAAATACACCTGCCCCTATACCGATCATAATAAATGGCAGTACAGCCATAATTCCTTCTGCGTCACCATAAAGCTTTGCCAATACCGCCCCTGATGCTCCTAACACCAGACCAATCACTGTAAATATAACATATTTTCCTATTTTATACCCCATATCCTAATCCTCCTCATAAATAAAAATATCTTCAATTGTCATTTCAAAATACCTTGCAATCTTAAATGCCAGTAAAATTGAGGGATTATATCTTCCGTTTTCCAGTGATCCGATTGTCTGCCTGGAAACCTCAAGATCCTGTGCCAGCTGTTCCTGACGGATCCCTCTTTCTTTTCTTATTTCCTCTAACCGGTTTTTCACCTCACCGCCCCTTTCTCATTATGGAAAGCTTCCTTTACATTTTTATCATATACCTTATTTTCAGAAATGTCAAGCTTACTTTCCATTTTTATTTTTTCTTTTGGTGTAGTGTTGGTGTGGTATTAATTTTATACTTACTCAATTAGATCATTGTAATTACCCGGGTTATCACAGAGGAGGCCTTACATTTGAAACGACATTTACCTTTGCTAATTTCCGTTCTTTTATGTACGATATCCTTACTTTCTGTTATGCTTCTTATTTACTCCATACAGGAAGAAAATAATTATAAAAATCCTGAGAATCTTACCTCTGTGCAATTCATTGGAACTTATCAGGCATCACCGTCAGATCTCCCAAGAGATCTGACATCTGAAACCTATATTAACGGAGCAGAGGTGCCTTCACTAATTTTAACCGGACATTTTGACCACGAAATACAGGATAATGAACAACTCCTTTTCCGGCTGAATAATGTCCGATTTAAAATTTATATAAATGGCAGGGAATATTTTTCCTATGGAGAAAAGGGAACTTACCCCTCATTTGTAAAATCTCCCGGTAATATATGGATTGGCGTTATGTTCCCTCACATTACTTTACAGGATGAAATAAAAATCGAACTAAGCAGTATTTACCATAATAATCTCTCGATATCATATAATAATTTTTACCATCAGATATACAAGGGAGACTCTGGTGCACTATTTCAATTTCTGCTCAAGAATAATTTTACTAAAATTTTCCTGGGGTTTTTTGTCGTACTGTTTGGTATGATGCTTTTAGGAGCACTGATGCTATTGAAAATTTTAAAGACACCCATATCTCCGGCACCTTTTTACCTGGCATTTTTTACGATTGTAAGCGGAATATGGGTACTGATCGATTTCAATCTGATCTCGCTGATAATCCCTTATGGACTGTTCACCAATATTTTAGATGTTATCTGTTTATCACTGGCACCGTTACTGCTCGTACTTTACATGCTGAACTTTGTGACAGGAAATGCCAGGTATTTCCTATTTGCTGTTGCCTATTCCCTGTTAGGATTTCTTTTGTTCTTTATTCTGACCCAGGGATGCGGTATTTTAGATGGTTATGAACTTTTAACCCCGCTGTGCATCTTACTGGGGATTAGTTCTATCGTAGCATTTTTCTGCCTGCTGCATGAAATCAGGCATAATTCGAATAAAACGACTAAATTTATACTGCAGTCCTGCTGCCTCTGCTTTTTAGGCGCAGGTGATGTAGTGAATTATTTTTTACAGATCATTCCCTTTAATATTTGGTTCATTACAGGATTTCTGCTATTTATGATAACCCAGTTTATATTCGTCGTGCGTTATCTTAACAAAAGCATTAATAATGCTTACCTGACCAGACAATTAGAAAGTGAACTGGCACAAAGCCGTATAGCGATAGCTCTAAGCCAGATACAGCCTCACTTCCTGTATAATTCACTGACTGCAATCAAACAGCTTTGCGCCATTGATCCTATCCGCGCAGAAAAAGCAGTTGGTGATTTTGCCAGTTTCCTAAGGGGCAATCTGGATTCTCTCTCAAGCAGTGCCCCCATTCCTTTCGAGAAGGAACTGAATCATATTAAGAACTATTTATCCCTGGAACAATTAAGATTTGGACGCCGGCTTCGGATTGTTTACGATATCCATGCAAATGGATTTCTGATTCCTTCCCTGACTGTCCAGCCTTTAGTTGAAAATTCCGTTCGATATGGTGTTACCAAAAAAATTAATGGGGGTACGGTAACCATATCAACCAAAGAAACTGAGAATGCCTTTATCGTTACCATCTCTGATGACGGCATTGGATTTGACCCATATAAAAAACAGGATGACGGACGCACTCATATTGGCATCGAAAATGTTCGAAAACGCCTTTATTCACAGGGGGGCAGTCATCTGTCCATCACAAGTATTCCCAAAGAGGGAACTACAGCTGTCATTACTATTTACAAAGGAGCGACTGAAAAATGAATATTATAGCCGTAGATGATGAAGAACTTGCACTTGCTTACTTAGTCAGAATTCTGGGGGAAGCTGAACCGGATTGTCAGATACAACCTTTTCTGGATCCTTTTGACGCTCTTCAATACGTGAAATCCCACCCGGTAGATCTTGCATTTTTAGATGTGGAAATGTATGGACTGAATGGGATTGACCTTGCAAAACGTTTTAAAGACACTCAGCCTGACATTAATATTATTTTTGTGACAGGTTTTCCTGATTATGCCGTAGATGCCTTTTCCCTTCATGCCAGCGGATATCTTCTAAAGCCTGTCTCCGTTGAAAGTATTCATTCGGAAATAGCCTATCTGCGTAATCCAATCGTCAAAAAGACGGATAAAAAAATTCGTGTACAGACCTTTGGCAGTTTTGAAGTATTTAACGGAAGTATTCCACTTGAATTTTCACGGATCAAATCCAAGGAACTGTTTGCTTATCTGATCGACCGTAAGGGCGCAGGATCAACTACTGCCGAACTCAGTGCAATTTTATGGGAAGACCGGGAGTACAGTATTTCTCTTCAGAAACAGTTTCAAACGATTGTCAGTGATATGATGAAAACGCTAAAAAGCGCAGATGCAGATGATGTAGTAATAAAAAAACGTAACTTTATATCAGTGGACACCTCCAAAATAGAATGTGACTACTATAATTTTCTAAACGGAGATGTCCGTGCCATCAACAGTTATGCCGGCGAATATATGTCAAACTACAGCTGGGCAGAATTTACCACCGGCTTCTTATACCGGCAAATTCATGAATAACTTCTTAAACTATTCATGTATGCCGCATTCCGAACAGAAAGCAGGAATTTTTCATGGAAAAGAGTACCCTTATACGTACAAATATTATTATTTGCGTGATCATCACACTGGGTTTTACAATTACTTCAATTATTAGTTATCGCTCAAATATAGGCATTTTTCAAAAAGATATTGAAAATGTATCCGCCCTGGCTTCAGATGGCATCTACCATAAAATTGATTCCATCTTTGCTAAACCGGTAAATGTTTCACTTACCATGGCAAATGACAGCTTGCTGGTTGATTTTCTCTCCAAAGAAAAGAATCACATGGAAGATGATACTTACATACAGCAGCTTCGGGAATATCTGAATTCCTATAAAGAAAAGTATTCCTATGATTCAGTATTCCTGGTTTCCACAAATACAAACCGCTATTATCACTTTAATGGCATTGACCGGTTGATTACTGTCGATAACCCGGAAAACAAATGGTATTATGATTTTATCGAACACGAAAATGAATATTCTCTCAATGTGGATAATGACGAAGCCAGTGATAACATCATCACCATTTTTGTAAACTGCAAAATCAAAGCAAAGGACGGGAGTACTTTAGGGGTAGTGGGTGTTGGATTAAAAGTAGATCATCTTCAGGAACTTCTAAAAGAATACGACCGGCAGTTTGGAGTCACTGCCAGATTAATAGATCATGATGGTATTATACAGGTCTCTTCCTCAGAGACGGGCTATGAAAATGTTAATATTTTTAAAGATTCTTCACTTGTTGATTTCAAGGATACCATTCTGCAAAATACAACAGGGAAAGAAACTTTTTGGTGTGACTCTCCTCTAAACCAAAGCGAATACTGCGTTGCCCAATATATCCCTAACTTAAAATGGCACCTGGTTGTTGCTAACAATTCTACTGCAGTGAGCCATCAGCTCCATCTGCAGCTTGGAAGAAATATTGCGATTATAATATTTATTATCATGTGTGTACTCCTGACGATTACAAAGGTAATCCGTAAATACAATAAACAGATCCTAAAACTTTCCATTGATGCCGAGCTAGAATACCATAAGCTCCTTCATGAAGCAACGGAAGGTCTGTATGAAAATATTTATGAACTGGATATCACCCATAACTGTGCCTGCGGTGAAGGTACCAAACAATATTTTGAAAGCCTTGGCATAGATAGGGATTCCCCCTATGATAAAGCACTGAAGACAATTGCACAAAAACAGGTGAAAGAAGATTATATCCAGGGATATATGGCGATTTTTTCTCCCCAGCACGTATTGGAAGTTTATAAAAGCGGTATTAATACCCTGACTTATGATTTTTTATTTTTGGAATCACCGGATAAATACCGTTGGATGCGGATTAATGCCAGAATTTTTTACTGGGCATCCAACCAGTCCATTCGTATGATCACATACCGCCAGAATATAGACGCGGAAAAGAAAAGGGAAATTATGCTTCTTAAAAAATCACAGATTGATTCCCTCACCGGTTTGTACAACAAAAGAACTACTGAGGATATGATATCAGGTATTCTTTACAAAGATGCTCCTAACAGACTGCGTCATGCATTTATTATATTTGATATCGATAATTTCAAACACATCAATGATACTTTTGGCCATACCTTCGGTGACTCCGTCATTACAGAATTTGCGGCAGAATTAAGATCGCAATTCCGGGACAGTGATATCGTAGGGCGAATTGGCGGGGATGAATTTGCAGCCTGCATGAGAGATTTCCATGATATAGGTTCTGTTATTCATAAATTAGAAAGGTTCTGCTCTAAATTGAGCCGGAAGAATTTTGGAAAAAACAGTGAATACTATATTTCTACCAGTATTGGCGTGTCCCTGTTCCCGGATCATGGAAGCTCCTACACGGAATTATATGAAAAAGCCGATCAGGCATTATATTATACCAAAGGACACGGAAAAGGCTCTTATTGTATTTTCAATAAAAATATTGAAGGAGATTCTGTGTTTCATGTCAACCAGCAGGATATGCTTGCATTAATCAGTACTTCCATTGACGGCATTTCCAAAATAGCATGGGTGGATGGCAAATTCAGAATGCTGTATTTCAATCAGAAAAGAACTGAGCTTACCGGCTCCAACGCAAAAACATTTTCCGATCCGGATTATGATGTCCTCTCACAGATTCATCCGGACGACCTTCCCGGCGCTTTGGACATTTATTATAAATCTTTGCCGGAAAGAGTTCCTTTCTCCTTATCTTACCGGCTGCGCCACTCCGATGGCCATTATATTCCCGTGAAAGCCAACGGCCTTTTTGTGGATGAAGTGTATAAAGAGAAATACCCCGTGTTTTATGTGATCTATACAGACATGTCCTCTGTTCTGGATTTCGAAAAAACAAACAAAATAACTGATAAAAATCTATAAAAAGTCTATGCTTTTTTCAAAAGTCGTCTTATAATTAAATATAAGAAATTTATGAAGGAGGTATACATATGACAAAAGTAACTATTAATCCAGGTGTCTGCGGGCTGATCACCAGTATAGAAGCTTCTTCTGAGGATCAGATGGAAGTTACAGTAAAAGTTGATTCCGGGTGCGCAAGTATCCAAAAAATGTTTGACGACCTGGGGGATACCTTTGATGCTTATGAGGTCTGTCTTGGAAAACCGGGCACAGGCCCCTTATATGAGTATGCATCAGAACATCTCCCCGGACATGCATCCTGTCCCGCTATCGCAGGGATGATTAAGTGCATGGAGGTTGAGTGCAAGCTAGCACTTCCCAAAGAGGCATGGATACGATTTGAATGATCTGCATTGTAACGGAAAGACTCATTATCGATATGACAATTCTTATCGATAATGAGTCTTTTCGTCAAACTAATCTTTTAGTTTATATCTAATTAATCTCCCACCCCCACTTTTTATAATAAACCCCTTCTTTGTCATTTCCCGCAGCAGTACAATTGCTGTTGCCTGTGATACTCCAACGGCTTCTTCAACATCTTTTCGAACAATATAATCTTTTTTATTAAAAAGATTAAGAATTTGCTCCTCTCTCTCCGTATAACGGTTAATACTTGCATTTATATGTTCGTGTGTAAGCCTATTGGCATAAAAATTCCTATTTGGCAAAGTAATCTTAAAGGCATTATTCGTCACATCAAACCGAGGCTTTTCATCAGCCTCTTCATAGCTCTCCACAATCTTAGGTACCCCGGTTCCATATGCTTCAATCAGGTTCAGACGATAGAATATATTTGCCAGTTTTTGATTTCTTAAAATAGATACACCAAGCAAAATATCATCTAATGTCATTCCTTTCACCAAACCGCCTACCGTCACAAATTCAATTCTATCTTCAAAAATACTAATCAATGTACTGGCGCTAAACGAATAATCCCGATGTACAATCGCATTCAAAAGAGCTTCACGCAAGGCTTCTTCGGGATAATCCCTACGATCAATTCTATCCAGACCTTTAAATTCAGCTCTGGTACGATTATATAATTCGATATATTCATATGCATCCTCTACCTGTCCTAGCAGCGATCCGGTAAACTCCTTTCTCTCCTTAAAAACTGCTTTTTTACTTCCTTCAAATACTGCCAGTTTTATTGTATGCTGGCATTGTTCTGACAATAAAAGCCCTAAACACGTATATGCCCCATCCATTCCAATCAAGCCCAGAGAAATCCTTTGATTATCCTCAAACGCAACCTTTTTCCTCTTAAAGTAGTCTGCCGTCTTTACAAAAGTAAGCTGCTGTTCCAGCGACCGTGCTGTTTCATAACAGTCACCGCTAGTTTCCTTGATCATATTTCGAATCCCGGTCTCTGTTGCCGGAACGGTAGACGCTCCCTGCCTTACATATACCCCTTCCGGACGCAATCCTTTTTTAGATATATAATAAGGGCGTGCTGTCCCCCTCTGTACTGAAACAACAACGACTTCTTTATCTTCCATTACTTCATTATTACATTCTACAAAAAGTGTAACATCCGGCCGTATTGCATCTCTGACGGCATTGGTCATACGCAGCATGGTATCATCCACATCATTTACTCCAACGACTGATCCATCATCCTGTATACCAATATATATTGTACCACCGTCAGAGTTAGCAAAACCAACCACTGTTTTCTTTATATCATCTGTAAACTCTCTTTTAAACTCAATTGTTTTACTTTCATTCATACCCGTTTCCTCATAATTCTTTCTGATTATCGTTCTAATTATTCTAATCATTATAATAATTATTATATCATTATAAAATACCTTGTCAACGCTATAAATATAAAATTGTTTAACAACTGTATTCTCCAATCAATATGCACCTCAAAAAAGCTGCCGGCACCTGCCAGCAGCTTTTCCTGTTTGAAGAGATTCATACTATGGAATCATGGTTACAAATCAGAAAGCAGTATGGAATTAACGTCCCGCCTTGTCTTGATCCGGTCTGTGTGAATTCCTGGAAGCCATCATTCTGCGGCTTACAAATGGTCCTACCTCTTGTACCAGTTCCATGCATTCATTATCATGAATGATCATTTCAATATTTTTTGCAGAGCTTAGCGCCAGAGTTCCCACCAGCGACTTTGCATCAACGATATGGTGTCCATACCGCAGGTCTACATCTACATCATATCTGCTGACAATATTGACGAACTGGACAGCGTCATCCGGGGTCTGGAATGTAATGGGTATTTTGATCATGTGTTTATACTCCTTTCATGAGATGTTTCATTAATTGGAGTATATCCAGTTTCTGGAATTATAACGGTTAATATATCATTCTACAGGAAAATATTTATAACTTCTGTCTGATATGCTTTCAGTCTGCAGGAAATTTCTTTTCCTTCCACCTTTACCAGTGTTTCCTGTTCTGTATCCGTATTATTAATTACTACCAGTGCGTGTCCGTCAGGAAAATAAGCGCATTCCGTATTCAGATTCGATGTAACTCCCTCCTGATCCATTTTCTCCCCTGCCCCGAATAAAATGAGGTTTTGCAGCATTCTGGTATTCGCCGGGCAAATCCGGTAAGATGACAGATAGATTCCGCAGCCCCTTCCAAATGAATGAACCGTTAATAACGGCTGACCTTCATTTTCCAACAGCACCCTGGCTGATCCATCTGTGAGATACATTCCTTCCCCGGATTTTATGCCGGCTCCTTCGGGGATCAGCCCGGGAATTTCCTCGGCTGTAAATTTCCATTTTCCATGGCACACCCTTGCCCCTGTGTCTTTATCCACTCCCAGTATATGCGCCATTCTGAAGTAAGTATCGTATCCATCCACAGCGGAAGGCTCATTTACACCAATAAATGCGCCTCCATCGTGGACCCACTTAGTCAGTCTTTCTACAATTTCACAATCCTTCCAGACATCTCCGCCGCTCCATGCCGTACCT
>NZ_JNGB01000140.1:0-9818 GCF_001029355.1 Robinsoniella sp. RHS | reverse complement strand
GTGCCGTCCGGTTTATAACGTCCGCCCTGCTCCCAGTATCCCCAGCCCCAGCCTACGGAAATACCGGAATAAGCCACGTCACGAATTGTATTATTCGTAATAACAGTTCCATCCGTATAGCCTGCCACAACGGCAATGCTTCCCTTATATTCCGTACCGATTCCGTTAAAGTAATTATTTGTAATCGTATTGTCTTTTACTATTAAACGCTCATCATGGGGTGTTTTATTTTTAATATGGTTCTCAACAGTATCTCCGGGCATCAAAGGATGTGCTTCGGTAATACTGACCCCTCCCACAAGTATTCCGCCTGCCGATATATCTTTAAATACACTATTTTTTACTGTGTTGCCCACAGAACCATCCAGCATATTGATTCCGGCTGAACCCAGGTTCTGGAATGTACAGCGGTCAAAGGTAATTCCTTTTGCCATCTTAGTAACAATTGCCGCTCCCGGTGCCAGAGAATATGCATGCATGTTGAAATCTTCTTTGGGATCATGGGCAAAGTTAGCCTGCTGCTCCGGCCACCCCTTTGCACTGGGATAGAGCCAGGTATTATAGGAAAATCCAAAGCCTTCAAAGCTGATATCTGACACGCTTTCATCCAGGTTTCCCTCCAGTGTAATTAAATTTTCCACACTTGGAATAATGGCCTGTGTCTGGCTCATTTCCTGTCCTGCTTTTGGCATATAGTAGATCTTCTTTTCCTGGCTGTCAAAGTACCATTCCCCCGGTTCATCCAACAGTTCATAGGCATTTTCCACGTAATCAGGTCCTCTGTTAATCTGGACTCCACCTGCAATCTGCCCGGTTTTAAAGGAATCCCACTCCATTTCAATAAAACTGTTGTTTTCATCCAGTTTTGTAATTGATGTTACAGGTGAAATCCGGTGTGCCCAGCTGATATCCCAGATAAATTCAATATTGTCGGGATTTCTCCAGTTTAGAATATCCGTATTGGCACAGCGAAAGCCCGTATAAGCATCATGGTTTCCATTGTATGTAGTATACGTGGTTTTCTCTCCGCTACGGACCATTTCACCTTTTATTTTTCCTTTTGCACGGACTGCCATTTCTCCATCCACATAAAATTGTCTGGTATTATCAATGTCCGCATCCGCTGCCAGAAGCCCCGGACGTTTTTCATCATTTGCATCTTCCCACCCGGTAACCTCCAGTCCGGAGGTGAGTACTGCTTTCCCGGGTTCTTTTGCTTTGTAAATTATTTTGTGTCCATTACTTGCAGAATCCTCCTGGTTAAATGCAACCGTACTATCCAGAAGATATTCCCCATCATCAAAATAAACAACGATATCTCCGGTCATATGATCATTTAATCCCTGCACCGCCAGTCTTGCTTCTTCCATACTGGCAAAAGGATTCTGTTCTGACCCGTCCCCTGTTCCAGGCTCTGTTCGGGCCGAGACATAGATCTCAGCCATTACCTGGCTGCTGCTTACTTCTGCCTGCTCTGCCATTGCAACTCCCGAAACAGAACTTACTAACATTGCTGCAGATAACAAACCTGCTACTAACTTTTTCCTCATAAGCTTTTTCTCCTTTTTCATAACTTTGATTATTTTCCTGTAATAAGAGGCAGTGCATCGCACAGATGATCATACTCTTTCAGACACAACCCGCTGACTCCTGCTTTTTCTATATTTCCACCTCCAATTCCTATAACTGAAAATCCTGCCAGGCGCAGGGAAAGTACCCCGGCGGAAGAATCCTCCATTCCTATAACCCTGTTTCTTTCCTTTGGCATAATTCCAAGTCCTACTCTGGCAGTCTCAGCGTACAGCCAGGGATGCGGCTTCATGGCAAGCTCACTGAGCGTTCCTGCCTGTCCCTGCCGGAAAGCCGTTCCTGCAGTGATAATGGTATCATAGAATTGAAATGGATCTCCCATCCCCATTACATCAAACGCAGATACAATTTCCGGTATCGCCTTATTGTAAAGGCCGGAAGTTACCAGCCCGATCTTAATGTGTTCAGCCTTCAGTTCCATAAGAAAGTCCTTCAGACCGGGAGACGGAACAAACGCTCCCTTTTTCCCCTGGCCTTTCATAATCTTCTGCATTTCATCTTCGACGATTTCATAATAAAAAGTTCTTGCTTCTTCTACCTTCTGGTTTGGACAATACTTTGTAATACAATACTGTAAATGTTCCGATACTGAATGTCCTGATACAAAGGGCTCATCCTCATCCGATAAACCAAAACTTGCATTTCCCATCAGCCTCTGCATAGTCTTCTCAATAATCCACATCCAGAACTGCTCGCTCCGGACACTGGTTCCATCCAAATCCATCAACAATGCTTCTGCCGGACCTTCAAATACCGGTTCCATCATGGGATAAATTGCCGGATAACCCATTAGAGACTTCACATAGCATAAGGTCTTATCCTGATACACGGCAAATTCTGTCTTGCCGTCTTTTGTACCCAGAATTTCCTTTACACCGTCTTCCCCAACTTTAAAGGGTCCTCCATCGCTTACTTCCAGCGGTATAAAATCACCAGCATTTTTTAACGTTCCTATTCCCGGAATCCATTTTTCCATTTATATGGCACCCTTTCTGTTTCTTATATTTTTTCTCAACAACTTTACTTTAAAGTTTTACTTCAACTGTCATAATTTTATCCGGTCCCAGTTCCAGGTTCAAAGCGGTTCCCTCATAAGTAAGGTCCGTAATTCTTTCTTCCTTCATATTAACCAGATATGCTTCTTTTACAGGACGGTCAAATATCAGCGCTGCCTCTTTTGTTTCTGTACATGGATTGTAGATACGAAGAATGAAGACGTCCCTGTCTTCCCCCATCTTGATACAGGATGCCTGTGCTCCTTTGACCTCAAAAAAGCTCTTTTCATTCGGTAAAAATCCTGTATTTTCATAATCCGTACTGAACTGCACCGGCAGAACAGGAATTCTCTGGCGCCTGCTCTCTTCCTGCAATCCGGCTTCTTCCCAACTGCCTCTGTGAACCGTTAATCCATAGCGGTATTCCATTTCTTCCTGGAGCTGTCCGCCCTCCTGCGACGGATAAGAAGATCCACTGCGGAACTCGGTACAGATCATATTTCTTACCGCCCGGAATAATGTACAGGATAAAATTCCCTTACGGGAAGCATCGTATTCTATAAATTCCTGTGAGACTACTCCAAATCCCTTGTTCCCATCACTGATATCCACAAATCCCTGCATCGGCAGTTTATCCATCTCTGTATAACGGAGTCCGTTTTCTTCCTTGTCTGCAGCTGCATTTCTATAGTCCACGCAGAAATGTCCTCCGGCAGATGCACCTTCAGCTATGACATCTGCATTAAAGTTTACCGACAGCCGGTGATCCTTTGCAGTATTTCTTACCTTCAGAATTACATCCAGCTTTTTTGCATCTTTCTTCAATATGTAACGGATAGCAACCAAAAGGTCTGTCATTTCACTGCTTCTCTTGCTTTCTCCCTGGATTCCTGCTTCGGGGCGCAGGCTAAATGCCGGGACCCGGAACTTATATGAAACACAGATGCTGGTCTGAAGGGGTGTGTTTTCTTCCATCCAGATATCTGCAGAGGTTCCACGGCTTGAGAATATCTGATCATGATAAGGCGGATAATGAATCCAGTAATCACCGATATCGCCGCCGCTTTCCAGGTAATTGAGCTCACCTGTTTCAAATCCCGTTTCCTTGTCCAGCAATTTCACTGTACCGTTTGGCTGGACGCTGGCCCTCAGATATTTATTTTCCATGACACAGGCACCTATTCCAAGCTCCCTGCCATCGCTCATGCGGGTTGCCGGCCAGAATTTCTGCTTTCTGGCAAATTTCTGCCTGGGTACCAGTTTCACTGTTTTATATCCTCCTGCAGGTATTTCACCTGTCTCCAGGATAAGTTCATGGCGGTCCGCATAGAAAGGTTCCGGCCTGGTATGGCGGCTGACTGCAGGTGTTACTGTTTCTTTTCTGGAAATATGGGCACTTTCTAATTTCTTCCCATCCATACTGTACACATCAAAATCCCAGATATTCTGTTCTTCCGGTGTATCAATTACCAGTTCCACCACTTCATTTCTTTTTGCAGGAAGAGGATTAACAAGGAGAACCAGGATATCTTCTTTTTGAAAATCTGCTCCGGATATATTGGAAGCAATATAGCGGATGACCTGATCATTTACACATTCGGATAATTCTGTACACTGATCCAGACGGTACATAACATCTCTGACCGTTTTCTCCTGTACAACGCCATTAATGCTGTCATGGGACTGGGAACCCAACAGATAGTCTCTGGCTATATTAAGGTAATTCCTGTCATAATTCATTCCCATCAATACCCCGGCTACTGAAAGCGGTTCTGCCATATCCATCAGGATGCTTTCTGCCGATTTATTTTTCTTTTTCACAGGGTAGCGGGTCATCAGTGCATTGGCTGACACGGAAGGTGCCGGACCATCTCTCAGTTCCCCTTTAATGACTCTTAGGTCTTCCCCTGCCAGCTTTTCCTTTAAAAGTGCCGCATAATCTTCCATATTTGTATGGGATAGTGTGATACCCTCTTCTTTTAGAACTTCATTTATTTTATCAATTAATTCCGGTAACCTGGTCTGTGCACAGGTGGAATCCGATCCATCCATTAAAACCCGGTCATTTTTTAACCTGCTGGCATTCATGGCATTCCAGGAATAAAGGGCAAGCTCTTTCAGTTTTTCTTCATGAACCTCTTCCCTGTGGCTGAGCATAAAGAAATCCTGTTCACTTCCGGTTTTATCTGCTCTGTGATAAAGTCTTGTATTCCCATAGTCGTAGCGGAACTCATCTGACTTGTATGCCCTTCCGCTCATGGCTTCCATATAGGTATTCATATAGAAATTGGCACGGGCGTCCTCTCCAAGCCTGCTGGCAAGTACCTGAGTACCGTCTTTACCTTCCCAGATAAACTCACTCTCCGGTGCTTTTCTCTCATTTACTCTTTTTGCCACAATGACTAAATCAATGCCAAAGCCTTTGTATATCTGAGGAAACTGACTGGGCTGTCCCCATCCAAAAGATTCATAGCCCACATTTAATTTATGTCCGTACCGGGCGCAGACCTGATCTCCTTTTAGAAGATTTCTTACCAGGCTTTCTCCGCTGACCGGATACAGATCCGGAAGGGTATACCATGGTCCGATCAAAAGCCGTCTGTCCCGAATATGCTTTTCTAACCGCTCTTTATTCTCCGGACGAATCATTAGGTAATCTTCTAAGAATACGCTCTGTCCGTCAAAGAGAAAACTTACATAATCCGATCGGGTATCCAGCACATCCAGCAACTCATCCAGCATTTCCGCCAGATAAATTCTGCTTTCCCAGATTGGATACCTCCATTCCCGATCCCAGTGCGTATGTGTAATTACATAACCTTTTTTATCCATATACAAAACTCCTTCTCTTATTTAACCTTTCAACGCTCCCATAGTCAGTCCGCTGACAAAATTCTTCTGTGCACAAAGATATGCAATAATAACGGGCATTGCCGCAAAAAATACATAGGCGAATACAATTCCCCAGTTTGCAGAATGGGGACCAATAGCAGTATAAATACCTACGGTAATCGTCCTAACCTGTCCCAGCAGCAGCGGTGTCTGAAAGTCATTCCAGATTCCAAGACCTACGAAGATTGCAATAGTTGCCGTACAGGGCCGAAGCAGTGGAAACAAAATGGACCAGAATATACGGAACCTGGTCGCTCCGTCAATCGATGCCGCTTCTTCCAACTCTATAGGCAGTGAATGCACATAATTGGTATACATAAAAGAAGCAAAGGAAATATTACCGGATACAAATACCAGAATCAGAATAGGTACTCCAAACGGGATACCCATATTCCGCAGTAAAATACACAAAGGCAGATAAACGATAACATAAGGAACCATGATTCCAATCAGGAAATACACCCGGAGCATACCGGAGAGCCTGGACTTCACCCTTGCCAGATAATAAGCCGCCAGGGAAGACACGATTACCGTTATTACCGTTCCAGCCACCATTAGGATAATGGAATTGGTATACATCTCCACTAAATTGGTATTCGGGCTTTGTAATACACTGATAATATTTTCCATCGTAGGTGGAATCGGAAGGGTCAGCGGCTGATCCAGAATGATGCCGGAGTCCTTAAAGGTATTGGCTATAGCTATGTAAATAGGCAGAATCACTATGATTGCCAGAATAAACAGAAAAGCGGTCTGAAAAATATTTACCGCCCTGGTTTTCGCTTTCATAGAATGCATTACATTTCCACCTCCTTTTTATTCATGGCACTGACAATGAAGATTGAGATTGCTCCGATTGCCAGGAATAATACAACTGATATTGCAGAAGAGTAACCTACCATATTATTGGAAAAGCCCTGGGAAACAATATTATATACTACCGTTTCCGTATCGTAACCGGGACCACCGTCTGTCATAATCTTCACGACGTCGTACATACGAAGTTCATTGATAATACTCATCAAAAAACTCACCGACATGCCCGGTATAATAAGCGGAAGGGTTACGTTACGGAATTTTTTCCAACGGTTCCCGCCATCTACGGTACATGCTTCGTATAATTCATGAGGCACTGTCTGAAGCGCTGCAAGATACAGCATCATATGATAGCCAAGTGTGCGCCAGATTTCTACAATGATAATACATACAATTGCCGACCCCTGACTTCCAAGCCAGTTACCAACAAGATCCGACAATCCCAGGGCACTGAGAATACCATTTAGTACACCATTATAGGAAAGAATACTCTTCCAAACAAAGGAGATTGCCACGGTACTTAATACAAACGGAACAAAAAAGATAATTCTAAAAACGTTACTCTTTGCAGAAGCTGTATTTACCAGCATTGCTAAAAATAAACCAAGTATATTTACAAGAACGACTACTACAACGGAAATAACAGCAGTATTCTTTACTGCATTTCCCAATCTGGCATCCCGGAATACATTCAGATAATTCTCAAGTCCCAGAAATTCCATTGCATTGAAACCGTTCCACTTATTCAAACTGAAATAAAAAGCCATAAAAATAGGAATTACAAGTAAAACAGTATAGATTATAAATGCCGGTGCGGCAAAGCCAAGGGACATTTTACTTTTTTTCATTTTAAACACCTCATATTATTTAAGAAAAGCTGCTGCAAATCCATCTTTTCTGTTTGAATCTACAACAGCCCTGTTCTATTCAAATTTCGTTTTATTGCGCATCCAGTAATCTTTGATATTCAACATCCCAGTTTTCCACTTCCGCTTTTACATCTGCTCCGTTAAAAATATTCTGGAATGATTTATCCATATAAGACTGCATTCCACTTGGAACTGCAAATTCGCCCGGAAGTTTTATAATTTCCTGAACGGTGTTCCATCCGGAAGTATTGTCTAAGAACTTTGTAGTAACCGGTCCCTGTTCGTAAGATACTGCTTTTTTTGTAGTAGAATATAAGCCGTCTGACTGCAGGTATGTCTTATATACTTCCTGATTTTCATCAAACACATATTTGATGAACTGGAAAGCAGCATCCTTATTCTCACATGTCTCAGAAACGCCCCAGTAGGAACAGTCTGCAACGCAGATTTCGCTTCCATCCATAGTTGGAACTGAAAATACGCCAAAGTCTTCATTCTTTTCTCCGTCCAGGCCTGCTGCCTGCCAGGAACCGTCAACCATCATAGCTGCTGTTCCCTTCTTAAACTCTTCGGAAGCCTGGCTGTAACTTAATGACATAGCACCTTCATAGTAATATCCTTTATTAACCATGTCCTGCCACTTCGTCAGAACGTCAACCGTTGTCTCATTATTCCATGTATTTTTACCTTCTTTTAATTCCTGGTTAAAATTCGGGTATTTAGACAATAAAGCCGTATCCCCTTCTGCAATCCAGAATGGTTCTCCCGTTGCCCAGATATCGCCGGTTCCGCCGCACATTAACGGTACTTTGCCTGCATCTTTAATGGTCTGACACACATTCATAAATTCATCCCAGGTTTTAGGCTCTTCCAGCTTCAGTTCATTGAATACTGCTTTGTTATAATAACACTGCATTTTATACTGTTTAAAACTTGGTACGGTTATGCTCTTTCCATTATAGGTACACAGTGCAGATTCCTCAAAGAGATCCAGAACATCCTGGGGTACCTCAGTAAAAATACCTTCCATTGTTGCCAACTGTTCTGCCTCAATTACAACATCCGGGAAATTACCGCTGCTTAACATGGTTTTCCAGAAGGAAGCACGGTCATCACCGGTTGCCAGAACCTTCTCTACGTTAATTTCCGGATTGGCTGCTTCAAATGAATCAATCATTCCCTGCCAGATCTCTGCCGTGATATTATCTGTCTCAAAAACACCAAAGGTGATCGTAGTCTGTCCTTCACTTCCGGTATCATCTGCCGCTGCAGTATCCGCTGCTTTTGTTTCATCAGCTGCCGCAGACGTCTCTTTTGTCTCCCCTGCTGTTGCTGCTTCTTTTGTTTCTCCTGTAGTTGCATTCGTCTGGGTTTTTCCGCCACCGCATCCTGCAATAAATGTTGCTGACATACATGCGGTCAGTAAAATTGCTATTATTTTTCTTCTTCTTTTCAAAACTGTATCCTCCTTTTATCTCTTTTTTATTCCCGCGGGCAACGAGCCAAGTAGGTATGACTGCCTGTCCACATGACTGCTGCCGCGAGGGTCAAAGCCCCCTCAGCTCTCTGCGCGGGGTCTTCGACTTGATCGTAACTCACCGGTTTGCTTTGATGACTACATTATATTTCATAAATCAGAGGGTTACAATTTCACAAATTATAGAACTCTTTCGAAAATTGCAGGTCATATTGCAATTTCTATATATTTAATATAGTATTGATTCAAATATTATACAAAGAGACAGAAAGTGAGTGTGTCATGAAAATAAAAAAACGGATAGAAAATACCAGTATTTTTAGCAAAATCTCCTTTGCAACAATTTTACTCATTATCCTGTGTTCTTTGGCTACCAGCTCATTTCAGCTAATTAATTTTACGATTAACATCAAGGGCAAGGATCAGCTTCTGGTCAGCGAAGCAGCCGAAAGAATTGAACAATTTATGCTGGACAAATATAATATGATGTACAACCAGCGAATCTTAATGCACTCCACAGACCATATTGCAAATATTATTTCATCCACCAGATCCAATTCGGCTGATATTTATCAATCGAATAATCTGAATAAAATAACAGATTACCTGACTGCCCTGTGCTACTCGGATCACATGATTCAGGACACCATCCTCTTTACGTCCGACGGAAAAAATGCCTTTTCCTATTCCAATGTCAGCAGTCGTAAGATTTCTATCAGCTATGATTATAATAAACTGCCTTACATCAAAGATTTTAAAAATACTTCGGAGACACTTACCACTATTTATGATGCAGCTCCTCCTTATATCCCCCAGTCATCCAAAGAAAATTCTGAAGTAGTGACATTTATAGGCAAGCTGTATGACATGAATTATCCAACGAAAAAAATCGTTACCGGATACCTGATGATGAACTTTTCTCCCCGGGAAATCAGTGCCACATACAATGAAATTGACAACGCTGCGGACGGGGAATATATTGTGGTGAACGGATCTTCCAAAATAATTTATTCGAATAATCCTTCTTACATTAACCTTAATTACAAGAAAGGATTTTTGCCGGAGGAAGATATCCTGTCTAACAAATCAGTCAGCCTGTCCGGTCTGAAAATCATCAGCGCTGTCTCTGATGAAAAACTAATGAAAAACATCTGGGGTATTATCCAGAAAATCATTCTG
>NZ_JNGB01000139.1:0-8398 GCF_001029355.1 Robinsoniella sp. RHS | reverse complement strand
GCCTGTCCCAGAATCATTGGAAGATCTGCCGGAATGACATTTTTAATGGAACTGTCACTGGAACCAATGATATCACAGCTTGCTATTACATCCCAGATCGCAATGTGGTTATTCAGCAAAAGGGTCTTCTTTTCCTCAATTGTCACAGGAACTTCGCCTTCAGTCAGCGCAGCTATGATTTTCCAGAACCGATTCTGTTTGTGCCCATAATAAAATTGATTTTCTCTGGATTTTACGGAAGGAAATGTTCCAAGTATCAGTATTTTAGAATCTTTGTCAAATACCGGATCAAAGGTATGGGACAAATGGGTATACTGTTGATTATCTTTTAATTTCATATCTTACTCCTGTCTGAACGAAAGCCCGGCTTAAGTGCCTGGCTTTTACAAGAAACTATAATATTATATCCCCTATACATATGGAATACAATAGAGATATTATATGAAATTTGCAGCATTTTGACGTTTATCTGATATTATTTGCCGGATCTTAGAAAAAAACGGGGAACATCCATTTTCGTGTCCCCGCTTTTCATAACTCCCTCTGTGAATCCCTGACTATTGGTTTGTCTGATGAAGATATTTTTCCCGTGTAGCAAGCCCACCTCTTATATGACGCTCGGACTTGTTGACATCCAATACCTTCCTGGCACATTTCGCCAGAGTTGGATTAATCTGAAGCAGTCTTTCGGTGACATCCTTATGTACCGTACTTTTGCTTATCCCAAATTTCTTCGCTGTTTGTCTTACTGTGGCATTTTGTTCTATGATATAATTCGCAATGTCTATTGCCCTTTCCTCAATATAACCTTTCAAGGAAATCCCCCTGCAATCACTGTGTTTTTAACATTGTATGCAGGGGGGTGTGGGATTAGAATATAGTATATGCCAAATTCTATTTCAGCTGTCCTCTTCCGGCTCCCATCAGCAATTTCTCCTCATTTCCTAATTTTACAGTACAAAAATCATTGTACCGCCCACCTCCATCATAGTGCTTTACTTTCACCAGCTGAACCGTTTTTCCATCCAAAATCAGGCGTTCCTCAATTATTTTTTGAGAAAACAAGCGTTTCTGAACCTGTCTTTGTATAAAAAAGCCTTCTTCATCTAATATTACTTCAAACCGCTCCCGCAGAAGCTTTTCTGGTGCTTTCTGTTCCGTTGTATATCCTCCGTCCCGCACCAGAGCACAGAGATTAAGCTTACCTTCAGAGTAATATAAATAGCTGCTTTCTGAGACCAGGCATCCAAAATAAAAACCATCCAGACTATCTAAATCCCCGTCTATTATTCTATTTAGACCCGTTTTTCTCTTTTCTTCTTTTTCCTCTTTACCTTTTTGTAAAAAATCATTATACACTCCGACATATGTGGACCAATCCTTAGATATTTTTTCTGAAATCAAATCCGGAGCCAGTTTGATTGCTTTTTTTGCACATTCCTGAGCTTCCAGAACGTCCTCCGAAAGCAGCACACCGATCATATATTCATTTAAATTATTAGTAACATGTAAAACATATTCCCAAAGAATCTCATAGTCAGTCGGATATTTTTTAATTAGCTTTTTAAACCTTTTATCACATTCCTCATATTCACCAACTGTTTGCAATTGTTTTATATTTTGCAGTTCCCGTTGCTTTTCCGAAATCTCTGGAGATTCACCAAGCATAAATGCCGCTTTGCAGTAGTCACAGACAGCTATTTTTGTTGTCAAATCAACCTTTAATTTCCCATTACAATTCTGACATACAAGTTCTTCCATCACAATACCTCCCGATGCACACATATTTATACAAGCTTTTACCCGATCAGAGTTCATTCGTCCTGTCATCCCATCAACCAGTATTTTTACTCCAATCTCATATGGCTTTTCGAAACATCCCTTTCTCTCATTATAACTTTCTTTTATCCCATAAGCAATATCATCCCTTTGCATATTTCAGCATATTAGAAAAATTATGTTACTGCTCACAGGCATGCTGTAAACAGTGTTGCCGACCGTTCATTTTAACCATTTTGACCGCATAACCCGCTCTGGCAATCTCCTTTCCGATATGCTAAAATAAAGTAACTTTAAATGAGGCACATTATGCAAAATGGGTAACTATTTTATATATGGCAAAAGGGGGCGAAAAATGAAACAACAATTAAACGAAAAGATTCGTGTGGAAATCAATGATATGAAGCAAGGTATGTTTTTGCAAAGCGAGGACACTGATAATCCGGTATTATTATTTCTTCATGGGGGTCCTGGATCACCGGAGATTGCATTTACCCAGAAACATCCAACCGGACTGGAAAAAATATTTACGGTATGCTGGTGGGAACAAAGAGGCAGCGGAATTTCTTACAAACGCAGTATTCCAAAAGAAATGATGACAATCGAGCAGATGATTTCTGACACTGTAGCGGTAGTCCAGTATCTGCGACGACGTTTCAGGAAAAATAAAATATACATAATGGGGCATTCCTGGGGAACTGTCCTGGGGATCCTTACGGTACAGCAGGCACCGGAGCTTTTTCATGCCTATATTGGCATAGGGCAGGTTGCAAGACAGGCAGAGTCAGAAAGGCTTGCATATACCTTTATGGTCAATAAATTCCAAAGCGCCGGCAAGAAAAAAATGGTCCGTAAATTTAAAAAGTTTCCCATCGATAAAGGCGCCGAAATCGATATAAAATACCTCTCTCTACGTAGTGACGGCATGCAAAAACTTGGTATTGGCACCATGCACCGCAGCAACTCTATGATGGATTGCGTAAAAATGGTACTTGGTTATAAAGGTTATACATGGAGTGAAAAAATGAAGTACCCATTGGGCAACAGTTTTTCTCTGAACTGCCTCTGGGATTTTGTACTGCAAAGTGATTTTTGTAAAAAAGTTTCCCGGCTGGAAATACCGGTATACGTACTCCATGGAAAGTTCGATTACCAGGTTTCTTACGTGTTAGCGAAACAATTCGTTCAGAACATAGACGCTCCGGTAAAAGGTTTCTATACCTTTGAACGTTCCGCTCATAGCCCATGTTTTGAAGAGCCTAAAAAGATGTGTCATATTTTACTTAAAGATGTGCTGCACGGAAAAGCCGATTTGGCTGATAACTAAATATTTAACTTTTCTATGAAAATGCTGCATCTAAAAATAGGTACAGCATTTTTCATTGGCTCTTCATCATTCTGCATACATACCTGCATACTGTTTATACATCTGCAAAATATCTTTTTAGGGAATGTAGTCTTTCTAAAATTACCGCTTTCAATGATGCCGTTTGTATGAATATTATGGATTCCCCATAAGTAATAAAGTAATCTGCAATAAATTTCTCTTCGCCCTTGTTATAAAAACCTTGAATGAAATATCGGCCATTTTCTATGCAAAGTTTCATGGAAGGATAGTGTTCTTTATAATATATGTCTGCTCCTCTTTCGGATATTTCCACCTTAAAATCCACTGCATTCTGCATTTTATACAATTTGTCGGCTGATTTCTCAAATACTTCAAGTGGTTTGGATTTGTAATGACTGCATTCCCTAATATCCATAATCTTGTCACAGCGAAACACTTTCGGGC
This sequence comes from Robinsoniella sp. RHS, assembly GCF_001029355.1. Taxonomy (NCBI): domain Bacteria; kingdom Bacillati; phylum Bacillota; class Clostridia; order Lachnospirales; family Lachnospiraceae; genus Robinsoniella; species Robinsoniella sp. RHS. The sequence continues at coordinate 4,827 of NZ_JNGB01000139.1, read as the reverse complement.
TGTCTGTCTCAAAGTCATAGCCTGTTGCATACCATTGTCCATATGCAGAGGAAATATTAAAAAATTGAATGGAATAATTTATTTTATGACCATTTTTTCGATAGGTTATTATGCAGACTTTTTCCTCTATTGCTGATTGTAAAATTGCACTTAGAAATTCGCAATGATTTCTATGTTGTATCCCAGCCAGACTAAATACTCTTTCAACTCTGCGAAGCATATCAATTTTTTCCGGGGATAAACAAAGTTCAAATTTCTTTTTTAGTTTTTCAGCACACAAATGAAAGGGGGTGCTTTCATAATCCCGCAATGTAAGCATTGAAAAATATAATGCATATACTTCATCCATGTTAAATACAATAGGCGACAACAGTCGATTGCGTAATATACCATAATAACCGTTTCTGCCGCTTTGTGAATATATTGGCATGCCGATACGTTCTAAAGCCTCCACGTCTCTCAGCGCTGTGCTTTTTGAAATACTATACTTTTCCATCAAATCTTTCAGATTGAAAATATTTTTATCATTTAGAAATAACATCATATCATTTATTCTTTCAGACTTATTCATTTTCCACCACCTAATATAAAATTCCCTCAAAAGGTATCATCAGTTGAAACCTTTTTATATTATACTTCAATTATCCAATACAAAAAAGAAGGAAGAGTGTAAAACATGAAAAGAATTTTCTTAGCCGCTTCATTTAAAGATGTATGCCCCCTATTCGCTGACTTTGAGAGAGACATAAAGGGGAAAATTGTGACTTTTATTCCTACGGCCAGTATGGTTGAAAACGTTGTTTTCTATGTGGAAGCCGGGAAGAAAGCACTTGAAAAGTTAGGTGCTATTGTAGACGAACTGGAACTATCCACAGCAACGGCTGAAGAAATACGCACGAAACTGAAAAACAATGATATCATCTATGTAACTGGGGGAAACACGTTTTTTCTATTGAAAGAGTTAAAAAGAACCGGAGCAGATAAAATTATTATAGAAGAGGTAAATGCGGGTAAATTATACATTGGAGAGTCTGCCGGAGCCATGGTAACTGCTGCTAATATTGAATATGCCAAAGGAATGGACAGTCTCAAAAAAGCTCCAGGTCTGCTTAATTTTGATGCTCTAAATTTGGTGGATTTCTATACAGTGCCCCATTATACCAATTTTCCATTTAAGAAAGCAGCACAGAAAATTATGAGTCAATACTCATCTGAATTAAAATTACTTCCTTTCAGCAACCATGAGGCAATTATAATAGATGGTGATGAGATCCGGCACTGCACCGATAATCCAATGGTGACATATAGCAAAACCGTTTAAAAACTGTTGCAAAATACTGGCTGGAAGAGAACCCATACTCGTATGCAATCTCGGTAACCGTCCTGTCACTGCTCCATAGTTCATTTTTTGCTGATTCTATTTTCCGGCGCAATATATATTCCCTGGGCGGGATCCCTGTTGCTTTCACAAAATTAAAATGGAAGCGCGAAACAGACAGCGCCATCTGTTTCGCCAGCTCCTCTATTTTTATATCATCTTTGATATGATTTTCAATATATTGCAAAACTTCTTTCATCTGCTTTTCTTCTTTTTTATCCTTTTTCTCATTTTTATCCTTCCTCTCTTTTTTCTCCTCTGTCTCCTCCTTCTTATCATCTATATTATCTTCTATATTATCTTCTATATTATCTTCTATTTGTTCCTGTATATTTCCCATAATATTTTCTTCATATTTTGTCGAGCAGGCAGTCATTAACAGCATCAGAGAAGATAACGCGTTTCGAATTCTTGTACGATAAAATTTATCCGGACTCAGCATGATTTCCATAATCTCTTTGCACAACCCGATCATTTGGTCATTTCCCTGATAAATCCTTCCGGTTTCTATTTCAAAATGTGAGATAAAACCCTGTGCTTCAGATTTATCACAAATAACCCCTGATTGTATTACATTTTTCAAGTCGATAATTAAATAATACAACGATGCTTTATCTTCCGGATTCCCTCCGGTACTATGCCATTCTCCCAGCCTGGCAACAAAAATATCCCCGCTGTTAACCTTATAGGATTTTTCCTCCACACTGTAAATTTGACAGCCTTTTATCAAAAATACAAATTCTGTCATATCTTCATGGGTGTGTACTGTCAGCGGTCTGTGGGCTTTAGTATAATTTACTTTCCCCAACCGGAACAGCATACGTTCATCCTGGTAATACTCCACGATCTTTTTATCTTTTTTCACCGTTGTTATCCTCCATAAGGCTTCCAGCCGAAATCTATGTTTCATTTTCAACTGCAATATAAACTCAAAAGCCAAACTGTCAATTTTGATTTACAATAATCTTAACAAAAATCAGCAAGAAAGGAAACACATTATGACACCAAAAGAAAATATGTTAAAAGCCATCCGGTTTGAATCGCCCGATTATATCCCCATGACATTTAAAATCAATGACTCCTGCTGGCATTCCTACCCCCAGGATTTTCTATTTGAACAAATGGAGCGTCATCCGCTGTTATTTCCGGATTTTCATAGACCGGCTATCCCCTATATACCAAAATACGCCGCAGTCGCAAAGAAAGATGTCCCCTTTAAGGATGATTGGGGTTGCATCTGGCATACAAGTATGGATGGCATTACTGGAACGGTAACGGAACATGCTCTGTCATCCTGGGACTCATTTGAAAGCTATAAAGGTCCTGACCCGGCATGCTGCATGGGTATCGGACCTGTGGACTGGACTGTGGAAGCAAAACGCATCAGAGACCTGCAAAGTCAGGGAAAACTTGCAAAAGCCGGACTCAGACACGGACATACCTTCCTCCAGCTGTGTGATATCAGAGGATATGAAAATCTCATATTTGATATGGCTGACGAAGAACCAAACCTTACACAGCTTATAAACATGATTGAATCCTTTAACCTGCACATTATACATAAATATCTGGATATGGATGTGGATATCATTACCTATCCGGAAGATCTGGGCATGCAGACAGGTCCTATGCTGTCTCCCCACCATTTCCGGAAATTCATCAGTCCAAGCTATAAACGCCTGATGAAACCTGCCTTAGACAAAGGCACCATCGTGCATATGCACTCTGACGGTGATATACGATTGCTGCTTGATGAGCTTTTGGTAAGTGGTGTCGGCATCATCAACCTCCAGGATCTCGTAAATGGAATCGACTGGATTAGGGATAGTCTGGCGGGGCGTGTCTGCCTGGAACTTGACATCGACCGTCAGACTATCACTTCCCAGGGATCACCCGACCAGATCCATAGCCTCATAAAGGAAGAAGTTCATAAGCTGGCATCTCCCAAAGGCGGACTAATGATGATTTATGGACTATATCCGGGGATTCCGTTAGAAAATATCGTGGCTGTTATGGATGCTATGGAGGAATACGCTGTATATTATTCATAACTAATATTTGAAATCTGCCATTAGATCTGGGTTTAGATGTATTACTAGATATACTAATACATTCAGAGCTACATCTGCTAATACATTCAATACTATATCCACTAATAAATCTATCAGCATATGCACTTCGGGCAGATTCAGTGTCCGATAGTGCATATGCTTTATAAATTCAAATTTCATCTGCTAAAGCGTGCTAGAGCGAAGGTTTTATAGGGTTCTATTAGGTGACTTATATTGGGGTTTAGCTGAGGAATGACGCTTTGTAGATGGAGATAGTGTACGGAAAGAGATAGCATTCGTTGATACAATGCTGGTCTTCTCTGCGTGGTGGGACCCTGGGGTTGTGGCATGCTGGACGCAATTGGCATAAAGTTAATGATGTAAAGCAACTGATCTTGAGAACGGGATTTGTTTTTTTCATTCTGTGATCAGAAAAAGAAATAAACTTTCATCTTCTATTATGCATAAACTGTCAAACAAAATATACCGCTCTACATCCAATAAAGAACAATCATCTACACCCAGGGGATCTATCATGCGGAAAAGGAGTAGCATAAAGCAACTGAATTTATTACAGTAATTTGTTTCTTCATTCCATAAAAAGTAGTAAACTTCATCTCCTTTTACGCATAAACAATCGATACATACAATGCTGCATCCAATAAAGAACAGCCCGTCACAGCCCAGGGGTTCCAACCTGCTGAGAAAACCGAGGGCACTGAAAAACATATGTTTTTAAATCCTTCCTTAATAATAAAACACAAAATCCACCAGACTCAAATTTTTCTGGTGGATTTTTGTGCATTTTCTATGGATGATTCCTTTTTCTGAACTAGGGATTCCTTTATTTTTCCCCCATCACTTTCATGATTCGTTTGAGGTTCACTGCAAATATTGCCATCGCTCCCTGCATTTCCATGCCAATAAGACCTGATGATGACGCAATGTCATAACCATGTCTATGTTTTAACTCGCTGTTTTTTGCTTCTATCTTATAACGCTCTTTTACTTTTTCTTTAAAATATTCCGTTTCCTGAAATTGTGCCTGTTCGCTATGGGTATCACTGATGACCGTCTCTGTATATGTCTTTTTTTTCGCTCCCTCTTTGTAGCATCCTTCTCTATAAAGGCATTTTTTACATTTTTTTATATCAAAAGTATAGGTTATCCGCGCATTCCTGCCCTCAGCTTTTTGTTTATTCAGATATTTATGGATTGCCATATGCCCTGCTTTACATTGATACATTAAAGCATCTTTGTTAAATTCAAATTTATCTTCCTCTTTACGATTTCCTTGTGTAACATTACTGCATAATCTAGCGACCAGTTCATAATCTTCTTCTCTTGCAGCATCTATATTTTTTTTGCTTGCATATGCCTTGTCACCAATAACTGTTT